>NZ_OMPF01000039.1:0-177693 GCF_900312735.1 Aquimarina sp. AU119
ACCTGGGAACTGAAATAGATATTGTATTTACACAAAAACTATTAGCTTTTGCAACACTTAAAATAGGATACTCTCATATGTTTGCCTCTGATTCTATGGAAATACTTAAAGGAGTACCTGAACCTGCGGATAATCAATTTTGGGGATGGGCTATGCTAGTCGTAAAACCTAACTTCTTAAAATGGAGTCCAAAACCTGAGGTTCCCTCAGAATAAAAAATATTAGTTCACAATAAGTTAGCTATAAAACACTATAATATAGACAAAAACCTGCAAAATTGATTTTGCAGGTTTTTGTCTATATTTTTTAGAGATTCATAATTTACCATATTCATAATTACGTAATTCTTATTACATTAATAAGTATTAATACTTAATTTTGACTTATAAATACGTAATTTATGAAAAATGTAGTAGTGATCGGTAATGGAATGGTAGGTTATAAGTTCTGTGAAAAGTTTGTAGCCTCAGAAAAATTTAGCGAATATAAACTTACTGTTTTTGGAGAAGAGCCAAGAAGAGCATATGATAGAGTCCATTTAAGCGAATATTATTCAGGAAAGACAGCAGAAGATTTAAGTATGTCTTCGCCAGGCTGGTATGAAGAGAACAACATCGATCTTCATATCTCAGAAATGATTACAGAAATCAATAGAGAAGAAAAAACAATTGCAAATCATAGAGGAATCAAATATTCATATGATTATTTAATCCTTGCAACGGGATCTTCGGCATTTGTACCTCCTATCCCAGGTGTCGAAAAAGAAGGAGTTTTTGTATATCGTACTATTGAGGATTTAGAAGCAACAGAAGCTTTTGCAAAAAAAATAAAAGCTGCTGGCAAAACAGAAGCTGCGGTACTTGGTGGAGGGCTTTTAGGTTTAGAAGCTGCAAATGCAGTCAAAAATTTAGGGTTAAATGCTCATGTGGTAGAATTTGCCCCACGTTTAATGCCCAGACAGTTAGATAAAGGAGCAAGTGATATGCTTCAATCAAAAATTGAGAGCCTAGGCTTAAAAGTACACTTATCAAAACAAACACAGTATATTCAAGGGGATAAAACAATTGAAGGTTTACAATATGTAGATGATACAGAATTAAAAGTAGATATGCTTGTAGTTTCTGCTGGTATTCGTCCTCGTGATGAAGTTGCTCGTGAGTGTGGTTTAGAGGTAGGTACTCGTGGTGGTATTCTGGTAAACAATCAAATGCAAACTACGGATCCAAACATCTACGCAATAGGAGAATGTGCCTTACTCAACAATATGATTTATGGCTTGGTAGCTCCTGGTTATGATATGGCAGAAGTTGTTGTAGATCAAATCACAGGCGGAGAAAAAGAAATGCCTTCATATATCGATATGTCTACGCAATTAAAACTTATTGGTACAGAAGTAGCTAGCTTTGGTGATGCATTAAATGATGCTAAAGAAGAGATTGATGAAATTACGTATGTAAATAAACGTAACGGAGTTTATAAAAAAATAAATGTTACTAAAGATGGAAAAAAATTATTAGGTGGTATTCTTGTAGGTGATTCTTCAGATTATAACGCCTTATTTCAGATTTATAATACGGCGATGAAGCTTCCTGAAGAGCCAGAGGATCTAATTTTAGGAAGTCGTGGCGGAGATGGTGGTTCTTTATTAGGGGATGTTATGGATTTACCTGATGATGCACAAATTTGTTCTTGTGAAAGTGTTACTAAAGGTCAAATATGCGGTGCTATACAAAATGGAGAAGCTAAAGACTTAGCTGATGTTGTTAGTTGTACTAAAGCCGGAACAGGTTGTGGTGGATGCAAACCTATGGTAAAAGATCTAACCGATGCCACGCTAAAATCCTTAGGGATTGAAGTAAAAGATCATATTTGTGAGCATTTTGATTACAACAGGCAAGAATTATACGATATTATTCAAATAAAAGGATACACAACCTTTGACGAAGTTTTAGATCACATCGGAAACGGAGGGCATGGTTGTGAGCTGTGCAAACCTCTTATCGCCTCATTAATGGCTACTATTCATGCAGATACTGCCAATAAAGAATATACTATTCAGGATTCTAATGATCGTTTTTTAGCGAATATCCAACGTAACGGAACCTATTCTGTAGTGCCACGTATAGCAGGAGGTGAACTAACCGCACAACAATTAATTGATTTAGGCGAAATAGGAAAGCGCTATGATCTATATACCAAAATTACTGGAGGACAACGTATTGACTTTTTTGGCGCAACGCTAAATCAATTACCAAAAATATGGAAAGATTTAATCGATAAAGGTTTTGAAAGTGGGCATGCTTACGGGAAATCATTACGTACTGTAAAAAGTTGTGTAGGTTCTACATGGTGTCGTTATGGAATGGATGAAAGTGTAAGTTTTGCAATCGAATTAGAAAACCGTTATCGCGGAATGCGCTCACCGCACAAAATTAAAGGTGGAGTTTCGGGTTGTATTCGTGAATGTGCAGAGGCACGTGGAAAAGATTTTGGGGTCATTGCTGTAGAAGGTGGTTGGAATTTATATGTTGGTGGAAATGGAGGAGCAACCCCTAGACATGCAGAATTACTTGCAGAACAAATTGACAATGAAACTGTAATTAAATACATAGATCGCTTCTTAATGTTTTATATGCGAACTGCAAAACCTTTACAACGAACAGCTGCCTGGCTGGATAGATTAGAAGGTGGTATTGAACATTTAAAAGAAGTAGTGATCAACGACAAATTAGGTATTGCTGAAGATCTAGACCGAGAAATGAAAACACTGGTAAATAAATTTGAATGCGAGTGGAAACAAGCTATTGAAGATCCAGAAATGATGAAACGCTTTAGTCACTTTGTAAATAGTGATGATGACGATGATAATTTGGTATTTGTTCCGTTACGTGAACAAAAAATGCCACAACACTGGAAATAAAAAAATAGAATGGGGTTTCCGTTTTTACGGAAATAACTTAAACAAAACCTTATTATGGAAGAAATTTTAGAAATATATAAATCTACTTCATTAGAAAATGTAACCATATGGTTCGAAGCAGCCAAAGTAAGTGATTTCCCAAAAAATGGAGGAGCCTGTATCAAATACAAAGAAAAGCAAATTGCAGTTTTTAACTTTGAAAGAAAAAATACCTGGTACGCTTGTCAAAATGTTTGTCCGCATAAAATGGAAATGGTACTAAGCCGTGGTATGATTGGTGATCAGAATGGAATACCAAAAGTTGCGTGTCCAATGCATAAAAAAACATTCTCTCTGGAAAACGGAGAGAATTTAAATGGTGATCTTGCTCCTATAGCTACTTACCCTGTAAAAATAGAAGATAACAAAGTTTATATTGGTTTTTCGGAGTGAGAAAAAGTAGTATTTATAATTCTTTTGTTTAAAATTGTAATTTCATAGAAAAAGGTAGCAACCTAAGGTTACTACCTTTATTAAAAAATTAATCTAATAATTCATAAGTATTATTTAGATTATAAATAATTCCTTTTCTAGTGCACTTAAGCCAAAAAATCCTTAACCGCATGAATAAGATGCTGTGCAAGTAGTCCAATGACCGCCACCTCCGCAATCTTTACCTCTTGTAGGATAATTTCCACCTCCTACTATTTTTCTTTGGTTAGAGTTACTAAGACTACTAATTTTTTGCTTACCTAAAGACAGTTTTAAATTTTTCTTTTTTTTCATGTAATTTAGTTTTAAAAGTTATCTTAAATTTATTTAAAAAATCTAACATATCTTTTCAATTAACAAAAGTTTATTACCCTCATTAACATTACGTTAAACACTGGAAGAATATCATAAATAGTTCCTTAAATTTAATGACTGAAACCTAAAAAATACAATGAAAATACTCCACAGTTTTTGGTCAAAACCCTATTTTTTTAATAAGAACTACAAAAATATTGGAGGCTGGCGACAAAATCGTTTTTTCTATATGAGTTGGGCATTAAGTTGTTTAACTCTAAATAAAATCTACGGTAATATCTCTTTAGTAACAGATCGACAAGGCTATGACATATTAATTAAGAATTTAGACTTACCATATTCGAATATTACTATTGAGCTAGACAATTTAAATAAATATCCTGCTAATCTTTGGGCTTTAGGAAAGATTGCGGCTTATTCTTTACAAAGAGATGCTTTTATTCATGTTGATGGTGATGTCTATATATGGGATCGTTTTGGCTCAAGAATCGAGAACGCAACATTAATTGCTCAAAGTAAAGATATTGATGAAGGGCACTATGAATATGCTATTAAAGAAATTCACAAAAACAATTATATTTTACCAAAATTAATTACCAATAGATTATCATCAGAAAGTAAAATAGTTGCAGCTAATGCTGGTATTTTTGGAGGAAATGACTTAGACTTTTTTGACGAATATTGTGAACATGCTTTTAAGCTTATAGAGGCTAATCAGAAAATTAAAAATTCTGATTTAAATGGCACATCTTATGCATTAATTTATGAGCAATATTTATTTAGTTGTATGGCACACAAAAAAGGGATCAAGATTGAATATCTAGTTTCAGATACTCCTACTCACACCAATTATGTAAAAGACATATCCAACTTTAGTAACAAATACGAATCCTCGTTAAAATATGTTCATCTATTATCAACCAAAAAACGATATATGGATTCGTGTTATGAATTACAAAACCAACTAGAATTAGAGTTTCCAGAGTATATGGATAAAATAGAAAGAATATGTCACAAGATTTAATAGGTAAATTAAAAATATATTACTCCAGAAGTATTGCTTTATCAAAAACATTAGGAATATTCATTCCTGATTTATTAGATTTTCATGACGGTGAAATCAAAGATGAAAATAATCCCATAAAAGGGTATTACAAAAGCAAGATTACTTCTCTAAAGAAAAATGATCCCAAACACAATATGCTAAAAGAACTTCTTTCTATCGAATTCGAAAAAGCACAACTTTATACACCTTCTAATTTAGATAAGATTAAAGAAAATGATGTAAAACTAAATATACAAAGAGAAGAAATTTTATCAATCTCTTATGATGAATTGTGTAATAAGAAAATCGTACAAAACCCTTTTGTAAATACTTATGAATCTTCATGGGAGTTTATAAATAATGCCACTGAAAAAAAGTTCTCTACAATAGAAATGAAAGGAGATTATTATTTTGTTTTTCAGTTAACAGGAATGTTTGACAGGGAAACACAGACATCAATTTTAGAATTTCCACTTCACAAACTAGAGTACTATTTTCTTCAACTTTCTGAAACCCCAGTAGTATTATTAGAAGTAATTAATGAATTTAAAAAAGTGTTTGATATTAATGACTTAAAAGAAGAAAATACATTAAACAATGAAATAAAAACAATGATAAGAAAATTACTTTTCAGAAAGTTCTTGATTTTTTACAAAGAGGAAGAGTATTCTATTCTTAAAAACCTATCTTTACAACAAAGACATTCCTTCTCTTCCTAATTAATAATTAAGCACATCTTAAAAATCTGATTATTAGCAGCATAAGTCTTAGTAATAATTGAGATAATACACCTTACATATCCTATAGAAAAGTTATGGGTTGAGCTATATATAATGGGAATTCAAAGTAAGAATCTCATTTGAATTCTGGTTTAAAAAGCACTAACTTTGTAGGTATATCAATACAATACTTTTTATGTCAAGCAATTTATTAGTTGAGGCTTATGCTTTATTTGATCAGGCAAACGCAAAAGATCCAAATCAGCATACTATAAATGGAAAACTTGTTCCTAAAGAATTAATTTATGGCCAAAGAATGTCTCAAACTATTGAAAAATTCGAACCCAATGCTTCTGAGGCACTAAAATTAGCTGCAAGATCTCAACACATCTGTAGGTGGGAAATTCCTCGTAAAGACTATCCTATGGATCGTATTGGATACCTAAAATGGAGAGAAGACTTAAAAAAATTTCATGCCACAAAAGCTTCTGAGATATTAGAAAAGGTTGGATATGACTCAGAAATTATTGACAGAGTATCTTTTTTACTGCAAAAAAAGAAACTAAAAAAAGATGAGGATACACAAACATTAGAAGATGTAATTTGTCTTGTTTTTCTAAATTTCTACTATGAAGACTTCTTAAACAAACATACTCCTGAGAAAGTGATTGATATTTTACAAAAAACATGGCGTAAAATGTCTGGAAAAGGTCATAAAGCAGCATTACAACTGTCATATTCAGAAAAAGCATTAGATTTGGTTAAAAAGGCATTAGCATAATTATAATTGAACAAACAAGAATCATTAGATCATCAAACTTTTGGACGCCTAAGCAAAATATATAGTATTGCATTAGGTGCTATAGCGCTATTTTCTATTGGAAGTCAATTTTTTATACAGAAATACTTAAATTCTCAGATTGATGATTCACGAATCATTAATATATCAGGTAGACAAAGAATGCTAAGTCAAAAAATATCAAAGGATATTCTTGTGCTGTGCCATCTAGAAGATGAAGAATCAAAAATACAATACGCTAGTGATTTAGAATCTACCCTTGATCTCTGGAAAGAATCTCATGAAGTACTTCTTCAATATAACGAATCTGTACAGAAAAAAAATCGTGATAGTAGTGAAATAAGAAAAATGTTTTCTGTTCTAGAACCCTATTTTCAAAACATTCTACAAAGTAGCACCGAAGTCCTTAATCTTGCGAAAAACGATTCTATTGATGCTATAGCTTTAAAAACAAATCTTGATACTGTACTTCTCAATGAACCTTTGTTTTTAGAACAAATGAATGCAGTTGTTTTTCAATATGATAAAGATGCAAAACAAAAAGTCTCAAGCTTAAAAAGAATTGAATATTTACTTTTTTGTATTATAATTTTAATTCTGGTTTCTGAGTTCTTTTTATTATTTAGACCAGCGGCAATACGCATTAAAAAGACAATTTCAAACCTATTAATTTCTCAGGAAAAAGCTGAAAGCATGGCTTCGAGAACAGAAGTATTGAGAAAAATACAAGAAGAAAACGTACAGGAATTACTTACACTTACTAAAGCAATCAATCAAACTCTTTTGTATGCCAGAGTGGATAAAGCAGGCTTAGTTATCGATTTAGGTGAGCGCTTTGGAAAACTCCTTCAAGTTGACCAAGATAACAAGCAAAAAAGCCTTGCTGACCTTATGAGACTTAATGAAGTTCAAAAAAGTAGATTACTTGAGCTTATTTCACAAAATAAAGGAGGTGTTTTTAACGAAGAATTTGAGCTACAAATCGTTGCTAACCAAAAAATCTGGTTGGACGTATCTATATACACTGTATTTAAAGAATCAGGAAAATCTGAACGACTTGTATTATGTTCTGATATTTCTAAGCGAAAAGAAGCTCAAAATGAAGTAGAACGACTAAATGCTAAACAATACAAAGAAAAAGAAGAATTACAAAAATCTAACGCCAGTCAAATAGTAGAAGCCCAAGAAGAAGAACGAAAACGCATCGCAAAAGAGATTCATGACAGTATTGGTCAAATGCTAACCGCTCTTAAATTTAATATAGAATCTATAAATCTAAAGAATATTGAAAAGGCAGGGCAAAAAATTGAAGGTTTAAAGAAAGTTTCTAAAGATTTAATTCAAGGAATTAGAATGGCAACTTTTAATCTTACTCCGCCAGAATTAAAAGACTACGGAATACCTATCGCTCTGCAGAAAATGGCTAGGGAGCTTTCTAAATTGACAGGAAAGAACATCATTTTTGAAAACAAATCAAATTTTGAACAAAGGTTTGACACTTTAGTCGAAACCAACTTGTATAGGGTCACTCAGGAAGCCGTTAACAATGCTATTAAATATGCTAATTCTGATTATGTTATGATTTCAGTAAATCATTCTAATTCGATACTTAGCATCATTATTGATGATAATGGTGATGGATTTGACATTGATAGTATTCCTTCTAAACCTAAAAACAACGCCGAAGGTGGCATGGGTTTATTCTTTATGAAAGAACGTATGAATTATATTGATGGCAGAATATTTATTAACTCTATCCCAGGTGAGGGAAGTCGAATTACTTTAAATTACTCTATTTAGCGATAAGATTTCTTTACACTTTATCTTTCTTACCTTTTATAATTTCATTACGGTAATAATCAATAATGCCATCTATAGGTCTTCTCACTATATTTCCAACAGTAAGGTTATATGGCCATACTGCAGCTCTAATAATATCCTCACTAAAATGTGCTATTGAGCCAATAAAATGAATAGGTACATTTTGCGCTTCAGAAAAACACAATACTCTATTCTCTACAAACTCCTGGATACCTTCAGTTACAATTTTATAAAAATACCCATTACGTTCGCTGGTAAAGATAAATTCAGCAAAAGAAGCTAAATACGTATTTGGATTATCTTTTTTGTACAAATTTTCTTTGATCGTATCTGAAGAAAGGTCAAAACGTTTTTCAAATTCTGATGCTACTTCAGGAGGCATTCTTTTGTAATAGTAATCACGTATTAAACGTTTCCCAAAATAATTACCACTTGCTTCATCCATAAGAATATACCCTAAAGAATCCACAGTCATATGAATATCATCACCATCATAGTAGCAACTATTAGATCCTGTACCCAAAATACAAACAATACCAGGTTCTGTTGTAGCAGCATAAACTGCAGCTACCATATCCTCTTGTACATCAACCTCTGCATTTTCGAAATAATCTTCAAAAATTTTCTTTAGCATTGCAGCCGGTTTTGGTGTACCACACCCTGCTCCATAAAACTTGACGATATCTATTTTTTCTCTATAAGAAGAAAGTTCTTCGTTGGCTCTTATTCTTTCTTCTAGTAAAGATTTTCCAAATACAGCAGGATTTAACCCCTCTGTTCGGGTTTTAAAAACGATTTCTCCAGAGTTATCTAGAAGAATCCAATCGCATTTAGTAGAACCACCGTCAGCTAATAAAATCATTTGAAAATTTATTTGTTGTTTACAAAAGGGAAAAAAGCCCCGAAAAAAGCCTCGGGGCCAAAATTATATAGTCTTCTTATAGGTTACCTACGTACTCTGATAAATCAACTAACTTAGAGGAATACCCATATTCATTATCATACCAAGAAACTAGTTTAAAGAAATTATCGTTTAATGCAATACTAGCTCCTGCATCAAAAGTAGATGTATGTGCTTCTCCAACAAAATCCTGGGATACTACATCTTCATCAGTATATGCTAAAACTCCTTTAAGTTCATTTTCAGAAGCATTTTTAAGCACAGCTTTTACGTCATCATAAGATACTGATTTTTTAGTTCTTACCGTAAGATCTACTACTGAAACATCTGCCGTTGGGACTCTAAATGCCATACCTGTAAGTTTCCCATTTAGTTCAGGGATTACCTTACCTACAGCCTTTGCTGCTCCTGTTGATGATGGTATGATATTATTCAATGCAGAACGACCTCCTCTAAAATCTTTTTTAGATGGAGCATCCACAACAGCTTGTGTTGCAGTAGCTGCATGAACAGTGGTCATTAATCCTTCTTCAATTCCAAAATTATCATCAATCACTTTAGCTAGTGGAGCTAAACAATTTGTTGTACAAGAAGCATTAGAAACAATAGTATCTGTTGCTTTTGCCTGAGTATGGTTAACCCCCATTACAAACATAGGAGCATCTGCAGACGGAGCTGAGATTACCACCTTTTTTGCTCCTGCTACTAAGTGAGCATTAGCTTTATCTAAAGTTGTGAAAATCCCTGTACAATCCATTACAACATCCACTCCAGCAGCATCCCATTTTAACTCTTCTGGGTTACGCTCTGCAGTCACACGGATTTCTTTTCCATTTACTACAAGGTTTCCATTTGCAACTTCTATTGTACCGTCAAATCTTCCATGTACGGAATCATATTCTAATAAATAAGCTAAATGTTCTACATTTAATAGATCATTGATTGCTACAATCTCTACATTATCACGTTTAGAAGCAATTCTAAATGCAATTCTTCCAATTCTTCCGAAACCGTTAATTCCAATTTTTAACGTACTCATATCTAAAATTTTAGTTGTTTTTGATTTAAATAAAATGTGGTTATAATATAAACTTTACACCGAGGTGATATCTGCGACTTTTATTAATCCGTCATGCTTATGTAATCTTTTGTCTAATGCTGTCTTAAGAGGCACAATAGTAACCACCTTATGAACAATACCAATCATTACTTCACTCTTTCCTTCTAAAAGTGCTTCTACAGCGCCTACTCCTAATTTACTTGCCAGCACTCTGTCATAACAACTTGGTGGTCCGCCTCTTTGTATATGCCCTAGTACCGATACTCGTACTTCGTAATCATCAAGGTTTTCTTCAACATACTCTCCAAGTTCAAAAATATTTTTTCCTGATTTATCTCCTTCTGCAACGACAATTATACTTGACGTTTTTCCTGTTTTCTTACTTTTTCTAAGAGAATCCAAAAGTCGTTCTACACCCATATCCTCCTCTGGGATTAATATCTCCTCTGCTCCTGCTCCAATACCTGCATTAAGTGCAATATCTCCTGCATCACGACCCATAACCTCAATAAGAAATAATCGGTTATGCGAACTTGCAGTATCTCTAATCTTATCGATTGCTTCAACCACTGTATTTAATGCAGTATCATATCCAATAGTATAATCTGTACCATTAATATCATTATCAATAGTACCAGGAATACCTACAACAGGAAAATTAAATTCTTCTGATAATTTTAGCGCGCCTGTAAAACTTCCATCTCCACCAATTACAACTAATGCATCAACATTATTCTTAATTAGGTTTTCATATGCTTTTTTTCTACCTTCTACAGTTCTAAAATCTTTGGATCTAGCAGATTTAAGAAAGGTTCCTCCTTTATTTATAATATTACGAACAGAACGTGCATTTAGCTCTTCAATCTCATTATGTATCAGGCCTTCATATCCTTTATAAACACCAAAACAATTTATTTTATAATAACTACACGCACGGACCACAGCTCGAATGGCAGCATTCATTCCAGGAGCATCTCCCCCAGAAGTTAGCACAGCTATATTTTTAACTTTTTTTGTCATCGAGCCAAATCTATCGTTATTGGAAGTAATAACCTAATTTGCTAAAAAACTAAAACGTTTTCGGTTGATAAATTCAGTATTTACCGACAAAAAAGACATTATTTTAACACATTTTCATACTTTTCGTTAAGAATAAAACAATATATTAAATCACAAATTTTAAATATTATAATATCATAATAGATTATATAAAACATAAAAACGACCTGTCGAGACAAGTCGCTTTTATAAAATATTGCTTTTGTTTTTGATTATTTTATAATATACTCTTATTTAATAAACTGTTTAGTAATCACTTTATCATCCTCTACATATACTTTTACGATATAATTTCCCTTTGATAATTTTTCAATATTTATGGTATTCGTATTTGAAACACTTAACAACCTAGAATTTAGATCATAAATTTCGCTTTTTATAATATTTCCAGAATACTGTACTTTAATTTCTTCATTACCTGGGTTTGGGTAAATCTTTAAGTTTTGAATAGAACGTTCCTTTTCGATGTTAGGAGTTTGCACATCTCTTTCTGGGCCATTTGGTCCAGAAAATATTTGGCTTACAGTACTTGCCGGTACTGTCTGGGCACAATGCTGCATTTCGATTCCTGTCCATCTTATAACCCAATCTCTATTCTTTGCTGTACTTGCTCTCAATGGATTTGCAAAATTTAAAGATCCTACCGTTGGCAAATCAGAAGGAGCATCTGTCCATCTTAGATATACTCTAAATCCTGTAGGCGTAACATTATATAAAGACGGAGTACCTGAAATATACCAGTGAAAGCCTTTATTAGTTGTGGATTCTAAGGTTACCAGATAATGAGGAGTAGTATTAAAGCCACAAGCCGAGGTATTAATATCCACATAAATACCTGTTGTATTATAATCTACCCAGTCATCTGGAGAGGTTACTCCCTGGCCTATTTTTACCTGAGCTTGAATAATGATAAAACTAAATACTGTAAGAATTGTTAATACTAGTGTTTTAAGAGATTTCATGATTAAAAGGTTTTAAGAATTAAAAAGTTAGTTGTTTTGGTATACCGATTTAGTCAACTTTAAAGCTTTCCTAAGATACCATAAACCTCAAAAAACTTATTATGGAATAACAACAAAAAAAAGATTGACTCTCCTGATGTTTTGTCTTAAAAAACATATAATCCATTGATTACATGAAATTTAAAAACAAAAATCATTAAAGAAGCAATCTTCTAATATCATGCTAATTAATAAATAATTAACAGATTATTTCCCTTAATTTAATTGTGATATATAAATTATTACAATTTTATTTTTTAATCAAGATCCAATAGTCCCAAGCTGCAAGTTCATATTCTTGTCCGGGTTTTATTTCAAAATTATCTCCTGAAAGATAATTTGTAAATTCTCCTTTATATTCTGTTGTAAATTTTACTGGTTCCTTAGTCAAATTAGCCACAAAAACAACTTCATGATTCTCTTTTTTCCTTGCAAATGCTAATACTTTATTGTCATCTGAAGTTATAATACGAGTATAAGAAGCTGCATTTTTACCTCCATGTAAGGCAGGATTAGTATTTTTAAGTTTTCCTAACTTCTTATATAAAGGAAAGAACTTATTTTTCTTTTTAATAATTGTATCTTTTTCAAAGAACAATAAGCGCTTATCCATATCATATTCTTGTCCAGAATAGATTAGCGGCATTCCCGGAGCAACATATGACAGTGCCGCGAATACTTCTGCTGCATCTCCCATTCTTTCTTTTACTGTTCCGTTCCAGGAGTTTTCATCATGGTTCGAAGTAAAATTCATAAGAATATCATCTTTGGCATACATAGTGTCTATTTGTACCATTCTTTTATCCCATTCACTAACATTACTTTTACCTTGAGCGATATCATTCATCTTATGATGTGTATCCCATCCATATCCCATATCAAAAGCATTTTCTAATAATTCTGGCTCCCATCCTTCAGCTAACATAAATACTGGTTTAATTTTCTTAAGTTCGGTAACCGTCGTATTCCAAAAATCTACAGGAACCATTCCTGCTACATCGCAACGAAAACCATCTACTCCTTCTTCTTTTAACCAATATATCATATCGTTTTTCATCTGCTCCCGCATGGCGGTATTGTCATAATTGAGGTCAGCTACATCTGTCCAATCTGTATCCACAGTATGGGTAATATTACCTTCAGTATCTTTGGTATAGTATTCTGGGTGTTCTTTTAACCAAATATGATCCCAACCCGTATGATTTGCTACCCAGTCTAGAATTACATAAATATCGTTATCATGAGCAGTTTTTACCAGTGTTCTAAAATCCTCGATAGTTCCAAATTCTGGATTTACTTTTGTATAATCTGATATTGCATAATAGCTTCCTAAAGAACCTTTACTTTTGGTTGTCGAAATTGGATAGATAGGCATTAACCATAATACTTTCACTCCAAGTTCTTTAAGAACAGGAATATCTTTTGTAAACGCATTAAATGAACCTTCTTCAGAATATTGACGGATATTTGCTTCATAGATAATAGCATTTTCCATCACGGTATCACTAATTGGTTGAAGTTCTTCTTTTACCTCTTCCTTAATTTCAGTTTCAGCCTCTGCTATAACATTCTCTTCTTTTGTTTTTCCGCAAGAAAATAGAATTCCTATTGCGATAAAACTTAGTATTATTTTCTTCATTTCAAAAAATTTTATATCTGTAAGTATTCGTTTATTTTAATTCGATTATCATTGAGGTTTTTGCCGCCACGCCAAAATTCTCTGTTACATTTATATTAGAATCTGTAATAATATCTGTCCCAATCTTAAAGCTTTTTAACCCTTCTCTAAACCTATTGATATCTAATTCTTGATTTTTTAAACTATTATTAATGACCACCATAACGCTTTTCTCTGCATTATGTCTAAAGTATACGTATACATTATCAAAAGGAATAAACTGCAATAGCTTTCCTGTATGAATCACCTTGGTATTTTTCCTCCATTGTAATACTTTCTTTGTAAAAGCATGAAAAGCTTCCTGATCTTCTGTTCTTCCGTTTTTTTGATCTGAAGATAAAAATGCATTTTGCGTATCTTCTGGCCATCCTCCCGGAAAATCCCTACGAATATCTCCATCACCTTTCTTATCTTTATTTCCCAACATCCCTATTTCATCCCCATAATATAGCTGAGGAATACCGCGAGTAGTGAGTATCAATGTCATTACCATTTTATATGTATTGATATCTTCCTGGTAAATTTCATTGATACGGTTGGTATCATGGTTTCCTGAAAATAAAAGAATATTATTAATATCAGGGTATAAAAAGTCATTTGTAAAATTATCATATGCCCGTATCATTCCTTTATCCCAAGCATTTTCATCCTCATTAAACATTACTGTAATTGCATCATGGAGTGTAAAATCCATGACTGATGGTAAATGAGAATTATAATTATCGATAGCTCCTATTTTACTATCTTTTTGCCAATACGCCATTTGAGCCTGATCATGCATCCAGACTTCTCCAACAATATTGAAGTTAGGATATTCATCCATAATTGCTTTAGTCCATTTGGCAATCCCTATCTTATCATTATAAGAATAGGTATCCACTCTAAATCCATCTAAATCGGCATATTCGATCCACCAAATTGCATTTTGAGTGATATATTTGAGTAATAATGGGTTACTTTGATTCATATCAGGCATGGTAGTATCAAACCATCCATCCATACAGCCCTTACTATCAACTTGTGAAGCATTTGTATCAAACTGTGTCGTCATACGATAATTACTACGCTTAAATCCTTCTGGCCACTGATGTATCCAATCTTTGGTTGGCAAATCTGTAATCATCCAATGCTTGGATCCCCAATGATTAGTAACATAATCCATAATCAGTTTCATATCTTTCTTATGCATCTCTGATGCTAATCTTTTATAATCTTCATTTGTTCCATATCTAGGATCAATCTTATAAAAATCACTTTGCGCATAGGTATGATATGAATATGCTGGTTCATTATCTTCCAATAATGGAGTACTCCATAATGCGGTAGCTCCAAGATCTTTTAAATAATCAAGATGATCAATTACTCCCTGAATATCACCTCCATGACGTCCTCCCGGATTAGAGCGATCTGCTTTCTCGGCCGTATCTTTATGTGAATCGTTTTTAGGATTTCCATTTGCAAAACGATCTGGCATAATGAGATACATCACATCACTACTATCAAACCCTTTTCTTTTAGCTGAGTTTTCTTTTCTGGACCTAAACTCATAAGGTTGCGAAAACACCACTTTATCATTTTCTTTAAAATCAATAGAAATTGTTCCAGTCTTGACTCCTTTTATATCTATTGTAACAAACAAATAATTAGGATTTTCGGTTTTAGTAATATCACTAATTGTAATATCTTTTATATGAAGATCATATTTGGCTATATCTTTTCCATAGCAAAGTATTTGCAACTCTCCTGTGTACATATCACTCCACCAAAATGGAGGTTCAATTCTTTCTATTTGTGCATGAGTTAAAGAAAAAACAAAGCAGAAAAATAGGGTTATTAATGTACTCTTCATTTTTATATTTTTTATTAAATAAATTATTATGTAAAATCAATACTTTAAAAGTATTTCGGTACAGAAATAAATACCCCAAAAACATCGAGCGTCTTTGGGGTATTTTATCCTTAATCAACACTAAAATTTATATTGTAATTAGACTATTAGGAGAAATTTTAAACTCCTTATCATCAACATAAATTAATAGTTCATGGTCACCCTCAAGATTAAAAGATGTTCCTTCTTGAGAAACATTAACTTTTAGAATTTGATTCCTGAAATTGACATTAAAAGTATATCCTTTCCATTCTTTAGGAATTTTAGGAGCAAAAGACAAAGTATCGTTTTTAATTCTAAGTCCTCCAAAACCCTCTACGATACTCATCCAGGTACCAGCCATACTAGTGATATGCAATCCTTCTTCTACTTCTTTATTATAATCATCAAGGTCTAATCTAGAAGTTCTCAAGTAGAATGTATATGCTTGATCCATTCTATCCAATGCCGCAGCCTGAATACTATGAACGCAAGGAGACAATGAAGATTCATGTACTGTAAACGGTTCATAAAAATCAAAGTGAAGTGCTAATTCTTCTTTGGTAAACTGGTCCTCAAACATATAGAATCCTTGAAGCACATCTGCCTGCTTAATATAAGGAGAGCGTAATATTCGATCCCAACTCCACTTTTGGTTAATTGGTCGTTGTGATGAATCTAAATCAGAAACACTTATTAATTCTTTATCCAGAAATCCATCCTGTTGTAAATACACTTTATGCTTTTCTGAAAATGGGAAATACATTTTTTCTGCAACTTCAGACATTGCATTAATCTCTTCTTGTTTTAGATTCGTTTTTTCTATAATCCTGGTATAGTCACTTTTGTATTCTGCTTTTACTTTATTGATGTTTTCAATACAATATTCTATACTCCATTTTGCTAAATAGTTAGTATACCAATTGTTGTTGACATTGTTTTCATATTCATTAGGTCCAGTAACCCCTAAAATGACATACTTATTTTTATCTGTTGATAATGTAGCTCTCTGATGCCAAAAGCGGGCAACCCCTATCATAACTTCAAGACCTTTTTCTGGTATATAACTATAATCCCCGGTATAACGATGATAATTATAGATAGCAAATGTCATAGCTCCATTACGATGTATTTCTTCAAACGTAATTTCCCATTCATTATGACATTCTTCTCCATTCATAGTTACCATAGGATATAACGCTGCTCCATTAGTAAAACCAAGTTTTTCGGCATTCTCTATAGCCCTTTCTAAATGGTTATAACGATAGGTTAACAAATTACGTGCTACAACCTGATCTTTGGTTGCCATATAAAAAGGAATACAATATGCTTCTGTATCCCAATACGTACTACCTCCATATTTTTCGCCTGTAAATCCTTTTGGTCCTATATTGAGTCTGGCATCTTTGCCCAGGTAAGTCTGATTCAGTTGAAAGATGTTAAAGCGTATTCCTTGTTGTGCTTTTACGTCACCTTCAATTGTGATATCTGCCATTTCCCAAATTCTTGACCAGGCTTTCTTTTGCAAATCTAATAATGCATCAAATCCTGATTCTGAGGCCTGTTTAAGTACCGTAGTACTAGCAGAAGCTAAATCTTTTTCTTTGTGATTAAGTGATACCGTATATCCACCAAACTTTACTATACCTGCTGTTTTTCCTTTAGGTATAACAATCGAATAGTTTAATTTGACATATGTACTATTTGTTTCTACTTTGGGATAGATATTTTTTTGTTCTCCTTCAAGAAAGATTTGATTCAACATTCCTGTACACACATGAAATTCGGTCTTCATTGTTTTTGACAAAATATATGCTGAATCTCCTTGTTGTGATAAATCATAAGTATCCCAGAATTTATCATCCCAATTTGTATCTTCATTTGTAATTCCTGAATCAAGATAGGGCGTAAACACAACGGTAGCATCATGATTTATAGGAGTCACTTCGTATTTAATAGCACCAACCTCATCCAAATCAAGACTTAGGAACCGTACAGATTTAACCGATACTTCAATACCGTTTAATAAAGTAATATCAAAAGAACGCTGATACCAGCCTTCCTTCATATTTAATTCTCTTCTGAAATTAGTGATCGATCTACATCTATATAAATCGAGTTTCTCTCCATTTATTTCTACATTGATACCGATCCAATTTGGTGCATTAAGAACTTTGGCAAAATATTCTGGGTATCCATTTTTCCACCAACCTACTCGGGTTTTATCAGGATAATATACTCCTGCAACATAACTTCCCTGAAAAGTAGGACCTGAATACGCCTCTTCAAAATTGGCTCGTTGTCCCATTGCTCCATTGCCTATACTAAAAAGGCTCTCTGAGGATTTAACTCGTTCTACATCAAATCCTTCTTCAATTATTGACCAGTTATCTGGTTTTATATAATCCTGATTCATCTGCTTTTAATATTTTTTTAGATGTCAGATGGAATTTACCACTACATCAACTATATAAGTATCAACCAACGCACTAGCTGGTCTCTTCTCTAAAAATGTCTTCAAGACATTTTCTTT
The DNA here is from genome assembly GCF_900312735.1 of Aquimarina sp. AU119. Classification (NCBI taxonomy): domain Bacteria; kingdom Pseudomonadati; phylum Bacteroidota; class Flavobacteriia; order Flavobacteriales; family Flavobacteriaceae; genus Aquimarina; species Aquimarina sp. AU119. The sequence goes on from NZ_OMPF01000039.1 coordinate 18,190, forward strand.
ACATTTGATCTTATGGCTCATTTCATACTATAAACTGTTAAACTTTTTGAGTTGTAACTAACGTATCTATAAACTCTTCTTTTATTTCTGTAAAATCTTTAAAAATGTAATCTGCTTCATGTAACACACTAGGATTACCAATACCAATACTGATCATATTGGCGCTATTAGCGGCTTGAATACCTGCTACAGAGTCTTCAAACACCACACAATTCTCTGGGGAAACCCCTAGTGCTTCTGCACCTATAAGAAATACTTCTGGATCAGGTTTTGCTTTTGAAACATTAGTACCATCTACTATGCTATGAAATTTGTCGTATAGCTCTACTTTCTCTAAAATAATTCTGGCATTTTTACTGGCAGAACCTAAGGCTACGCCTTGTTCTTTTGATATTAAATAATCTAAAATTCTTGGTACATCTGGTAGAATTTCACTAGTATCCATTCTAGATATGTAGTTTAGATATTCTTCATTCTTTTCAGACATTAGTTTGGTAAATCTTTCTTCTGATATCGTTTTACCTCCCCACTCTAATATTTTTTCTAAAGAACGAACTCTACTAACTCCTTTAAGTTGTTCGTTTTGTTCTTCTGAAAAAGAAATTTCTAAACTAGTGGCAAGATTTTGCCATGCTAAAAAGTGATATTTAGCGGTGTCCACAATAACACCATCTAAATCAAATATAAATGCTTTCTTCATTATTCTACTACTTATTTTGGGTTATAGGTTATGGCGTCTTTATTAGTTATTAGCAGGTTACAAAAAGCTGCTATTGTCAAACTCATTCCTGCTATTACCATGGCATAAATTGTTTCGTTTCCAATAAGTTTATAAGCAAAATTAACTCCTCCTACAGCCGCTACAATCTGTGGTATCACAATGAACATATTAAATATACCCATTATAACTCCCATTTTCTTTGGATCGACAGAGCTTGACAACATCGCATATGGCATTGATAGAATACTACCCCAGGCAAATCCTATTAGTGTAAAAGAAAGGAACAACCAATCAGGAGAAGGGATGAAATACATAGATACAAATCCTATACCTCCTAATAATAGTGACCCCATATGAACTAGCTTTCTATTAATCCTTTTTCTAGATGTATAGAAGGTTAATATTAGAGCAAAAGCCATTGATGACAATCCATAGGTTCCCATATATCTACCAACCTCATTAGATGATTTTTGAAATGCTGTATTTGCTAATTCAAATGCTTCTTTGGATTTGGGGATACTCATATCAAATGAGGATTCGGTAGGAACTGGTGTTTTAAAAACATGTTCTGTTAATGCAGGATTAGCAAGACTCCACATTGTAAAAAAAGCAAACCAACTGAAAAACTGAATCAATCCCAGTTTCTTCATAGTAAGTGGCATACTTCCTATATTATTTAATATATCAGGAATGAATTGGTTTTTTTTCTTTTTCTCTTTTTCGAATTCTTCCATATTTTCCGGAGGATATTCGGAGGTTGTAAATACTGTATATAGAATACTTATAAGAAATATAAAAGCTCCAATAGCAAAAGCTATTTTTACTGACATAGGAATAACACCATTTGGAGCAGAATCGCTTACTCCTATTTGAGAAATCACCCAAGGTAAATTACTTGCTACCCAAGTTCCTATTCCAATAATTAGTGTTTGTGTAACAAAACCATATGATCTTTGAGATTCAGGTAATTTATCAGCTACCAGAGCCCTAAATGGTTCCATTGAAATATTAATAGAAGCATCTAAAATCCATAAAAATCCTGCTGCAACCCATAATGTTGGAGAATGAGGTACCAAAAACAAAGCTATAGAGCTTAATATAGCACCTATTAGAAAATAAGGCCTTCTTCTACCCCACCTTGGGCTCCAGGTACGATCACTTAAATATCCTATTATAGGCTGAACCAACAAACCTGTTAAAGGAGCAGCAATCCATAATAATGGTATTGCATCTTTTTCTGCACCTAAGGTTTGAAAAATTCTAGACATAAATCCGCCTTGCAAAGCAAAACCGAATTGAATTCCTAGAAAACCGAAACTCATGTTCCAAATTTCCCAGAAACTTAATTTACGCTTGTTCATCAAGTAAAAAATTTAATTATTACTCTGATAAGCGAAACTACTTATCAAAACTTATTTTAGTAGAAAGCGAAAATATAAGTTTTGAATAGAGGCCAAAGATATTATAATTTTTCAATTATTAGGATCACTCCCTATTTTTTTTGTAGATTTTCTTTGGATTAAGCTAGTATCAATAATTACCGTCCTATACTCTTCTGTCACCTCATCATCTCCTTCTAATTTATCTATGAGAAGCTTCGCAGCTCTTATGCCCATATCTTCTCCATGTTGGCTAACTGTTGTTAAACTAGGAATAAAATGCTTTGACAATATCCCATCGGTAAAACCTATAACAGAAACATCATCAGGCACTTTCTTTCCTTGTACATCAAGGACTTTGACAGCAGTAACAGCAAATAATTCATTTACTGCAAAAATAGCATCAATATCTTTATCTTTTAAAAACTCAGAGATTTCAGCTTCACAATTATCTATATCTTCTATCTTAAGTATAAACTCTTCTTTTTCGGTAATATCGTATGCTCTTAGTGCTCTTAAATACCCATTAGTTCTTAATTTCCCAACACTTATGTAATCTACGGTAGTGAGTATTGCGATTTTCTTACAACCTATAGAGAGCAAATGATTTGTAGCGGTTTGTGCTCCTTTAGTATCATCAATAATCACTTTATCACAAACCACTTCATCTATAATTCTATCAAAAAGAACCACAGGCATTCCCTGACTCATGGTTTCCTCAATATGGTGATAATCTTTTTTAAGCTGAGTCTCTTTTGCCACAGATAAAATAAATCCATCGGCACTGCCACTAGCTAACATCTCAAGATTGATCACTTCTTTATCAAATGAGTTATTAGATGAACATATAATTACATTATATCCTTTTTCATTTGCTACTTTCTCTACTCCACCAATAACCGTAGTAAAAAAGTGATGTACAATCTCTGGGATAATAACACCAATGGTTTTCGTTTTACGATTTTTAAGGCTTAAAGCTATATTGTTAGGTTTATAATTATAAAGCTTTGCAAATGCTTTTACCTTTTGTCGTGTATCCAGGCTTATTTCTACGCTATCTTTTAGCGCTTTTGATACTGTAGAAATAGAAACATCCAATTCTTTTGCAATCTGTTTTAACGTAACTTTTTGTTTCATTCCCTAATAATTTTGGTTAAAAGTCAAATTTTGAAGCGAAAATATGTCATATGGACAGAATTAAACTTAAAATTTTAACGGAATTTCAAAAGTTTTCCACACGCAAACGTTTGCGTAAGGTTATGGTTAAACCCTACTTAAAATTTAACACAAAATTTACATACTTTGGTTGCGGAAAGCGAAAATATAAGACTTAAAACAATCAAAAACTAATTTAATTTTATGAAAACATTTACTAAAAGCGCATTGTTTTTATTGTGGTTGATACCAATGAGCTTTTTTGCACAGTCGACTGTTAATGGAACAGTTACTGACGCAGGAAATGGTCAACCCATTCCTGGTGTAAATATCATTCTTAAAGGATCTACAAACGGAACAACTTCTGATTTTGATGGAAATTATACTTTAAGCAATGTTAACGATGGGGATATTATTGTATTCTCTTATGTTGGATTTTTACCTCAGGAAATGGCATACAGTGGTCAAGCCACAATAGACATTGTATTAGAAGAGGATGCCGCCGAATTAGAGCAAGTAGTTGTAATTGGTTACGGTACTACCAGAAAAAAGGATTTAACAGGATCTGTTGCTCTGATAACTTCAGAGGATTTTAATACTGGTAATAACATTACCGCAGAAACTCTATTTAATGGTCGAGTAGCTGGGGTAAACATTAATACCAACGGTGGTCCTGCAGGGAATTCTGAAATTAGAATTCGAGGAGGAGCGTCATTAAACGCCTCCAACAACCCCCTAATAGTTGTTGATGGTCTACCATTAAATGATCCTGGAGATACTGATAACGGCTCTAGATCTGTTCTTTCTGCCATCAACCCAAATGATATTGAATCATTCTCTATCTTAAAGGATGCTTCAGCGGCAGCCATCTATGGTAACCGTGGAGCAAATGGAGTAATTATCATTACAACCAAAAAAGGTAAAAAGAATTTACAAATAAGCTTGGATTCCAAAACTGGTATAAATTCTGTAACCGATGTGGTAGACGTATTCTCTCCTAGTCAATACAGAACGTTTATAGCAGAAAACTTCCCTTCTCGAGTTGACGATTTGGGTTCTGCTAATACAGATTGGCAAGATGAGATTTATAGAGATGCTTTTTCTTCAGATCACAATTTATCTGTTAGTGGTTCTATATTACAAGTATTACCTACCAGGCTGACCCTAGGCAGATCAGATCAAGAAGGTCTTAGAAAAACTTCAAAATTTGAAAGAACAACAACCTCTCTTTCTTTAAACCCTAGACTTTTCAATAATCATTTAAAGATAGATGTTAATGCAAATCTTAATTTTGAGAAAAATAGATTTGCTCCCAATGTAGAGGGATCTGCTATTACATTCGATCCTACTCAACCAGTACTCGAGCCAGGCTCGCAATATGGAGGTTTCTTTGAGTACCTAGATCCTAGTACTGGTTTTGCAAGAGCAAATGTGCAACTAAATCCAGTTGCTCAATTACTCCAAACCAGAGATATTGCAAATGTGAGAAGATATTATGGCAATGCTAAATTCGATTATCAACTACATTTTTTTCCAGATCTAAGAGCTGTAGTAAACCTTGGGTTAGATACTAGTGAAACAGATAGATTTGAAGAACGCTCTACAGAAAGTGCAAATACATTTAATGCTGCTCAAGGAGAATTCAATGGTTATAAATCTGATACGGACTTTATTGCTAAAAACAAATTATTGGATACATATTTGGTATATAATAAAAAAGTTGGCGGTTTAGATATCGAAGCAACTGGAGGATATTCTTATCAAAAATTTGAAGTAGAAGAATTGCTAACAGGAGATCAACGAGATCCAAATATAGAACCTGAAGAAACTATTAATGCCGATGTAGTATTATTAGCATATTTCTTAAGAACAAATTTAAAATTTAATGACAAGTACTTTTTAACTGGATCTATACGTCGAGATGGTACTTCTAGATTTAGTGAAGATAACAGGTTTGGTTATTTCCCTTCAGCATCTTTTGGATGGCAAATTAATGAAGAAGATTTTCTTAAAAACTCATCCTTAGTAAGTAATCTAAGATTAAGATTAGGTTATGGTATTACCGGACAACAAGATATTCCTTCTGCAAATGATTACTTAGAACGTTACAGAGGTAGTGGGCCAAATACTCAATATATCCTTAATGGAGAAGTTGTAAATATTGTTCAGGCTCAATTTAGAAATGAAGAAATCGAATGGGAAAAGATAACTGAATATAATATCGGTTTAGACTATGGTCTCTGGAATGATCGAATCAGTGGTTCTGTAGATGTGTTTAGAAAAGAATCTGATGATTTACTTTCTCAAGCCCCTGTACCAGATGGTGCGAACTTTTCTAATCAAGGGTTTCAAAACATCGGTAAGTTTGTTACAGAAGGATTAGAATTTTCTATCAGTGCTGATATCATTAAAACCAATGACTTAAATTGGAATGTTAGTTATAATGCTACTTATATTAATAGAGAAATTGAAGAGTTAGCATTTGGGCAAGACATATTAACTACCGGTATTGGAGGTGGTACAGGTAATACTATCCAAATTCAAAGACAAGGAGAAGCCCCTTTTTCTTTCTTTACATTTGCTCAGCTTTATGATTCTAATGGTAGACCAATAGAAGGAGCTTATGCAGATTTAAATGGAGATGGTGTCATAAACAACGATGACAGATATGTTTCTGGTGATGCAACTGCAGATATCACAATGGGACTTCAATCAAGTTTCAATTATAAGAATTTTGACTTTAGCTTTAACATGAGAGCTAGTATTGGAAACGAAATCTACAACAATGTAGCTTCATCAAACGCACAACTTGGAAATGTATTTAGAAATGTATTTAATAATACTCCAGTAAGTGTATTAGATACTAATTTCCAAAATACTTCTGATGTGATTTTATCAGATTACTATGTAGAAGATGCATCATTTGTAAGAATGGATAATATTACAGTAGGATATACAATGCGAGACCTAATGAAAGGGATATCAAGCTTACGTATATGGGCCGGGGTCCAGAACGCATTCGTTATTACGGATTATTCTGGATTAGATCCTGAAATCCAAAATAACGGTGTGGATAACACAATCTTTCCAAGAGGACGCACTTTGTTATTAGGAATTAACTATAAATACTAAAAAAAATAAGGAATGAAACTATATAAGATTTTTTTATACGCATTTCTTTTCATCGGTATATTTGCGTCTTGTGAAGATGACTTAAATATCGAGTTAGAAGATGATGATGATTTACTCGCTGAGGACGTATTTAGTAGTCCTGATGCTTATGAACGAGCAATAGCTGGGGTTTATGCAAACTTTTCTGTGGTAGGTTTGGATGCTCCTGGAACATCAAACATTGCAGGAATAGATGCAGGAACCGGACAATACGTAAGAGGTTTGTTTAGCCTACAAAACTTGGCTACAGATGAGATGATTTTTACATTTGAAAATGACCCTGGTATTCGTGAAATACAAAGAAATTCTTGGAATGCTAATAATGTGGTAGTTCTTGGTTTCTTTGCAAGAGCTACTTTTCAAATTTCCTTGGCTAACGAATTTTTACGTCAAACTACCGATGATAAATTAGATGGTAGAGGGGTTTCTGGGGAATTAAGAAACGAAGTTAGGACTTATAGAGCAGAGGCTCGTGTACTTCGTGCATTAGCAAATTATCATCTATTAGATCTTTTTCGAAGAGCTCCTTTTGCTACCGAAAATGATGCTGTTGGATTTACCAGAGTACCAGAAATCAAAGATCAGGAGTTATTCGATTATATAGAAGCTGAATTGCTTGCTGTTGATACTGATTTATTAGACGTAGCTCCTGGTAATGCTTCACTCTACGGGCGTGCAAATAAAGGAGTAGCAAAAATGATTCTTGCTAAACTCTATCTAAATGCCGGTGTATATTTAGGAGAAGAAAATGAACGTTTTGCAGATTGTCTTAACACTTGTCAGGAAATTATTAATAGTGGATACTCTCTCACTGCAAACTACTTAAATAATTTCAATGCTGATAATGATTCTAATGGTGCGCAAAATGAAGTTATTTTTCCTATCGTATCAGATGGAGCTTCTGTAAGAAATTTTGGTGGTGCCGGAATTTTAATTCAAGGGCAACAAAATGCTAGAGCCGGTTTTCAACCAACTCCAGAGTCTTTGGGTGTTGGAGGTTTTGGTAACCTTTATAGAACAAGAAAAGAATTTGCAGAGTTATTTGTGAATGACCCACTCTTTGTTAATGATGATAGAAACACCGTAGTTTCTAAAGATATAGAATTGGATGACGAAGGAAATATTATTACCGAAGAAGATCGTCCTATAGAAATTGCAGACATCAGTGATACATCTGGTGGATACCTTATTTCAAAATTTTCTAATATTACTTCTGGTGGACAACCCGGTAAGGATGCCACTTTTGTAGATACAGATTTTCCTCTTTTCAGACTTGCAGATGTATATCTAATGTATGCAGAAGCTCATCTCAATGGTGGAGGTGGTGACCCTAATATAGCACTTGGATATGTAAATGCTTTAAGAGAAAGAGCATTTGGTGATGACACTGGTAATATTGAGATAGGTGATCTTACTTTAGATTTTATTATAGATGAACGAGCAAGAGAATTATATTGGGAGGGTCATAGAAGACAGGACTTAATACGATTTGAAAGATATACAGGAGGAACCTACAATTGGTCATACAAAGGTGGACCACAAAACGGATCTTCAATTTCTGATAATTTTAAACTATTCCCTATCCCTGCTTCTAGTAGATCTGCTAACCCAAATCTTGGTCAGAACAGAGGATTCTAAAAAAAACAATACAACAAATTTAATTTATACAGTCATGAAAAAAATATCAATACTATTGTTTGCATTTGTAGCAGCACTATGTTTTAATGCATGTGTGGAAGATGATGAGCCTACATTTGTTATACAAGAAGAACAATCAGAAGGACCACTAATTGTAACTGCTAACTCATCTGTTACTCTTAACAAAGATATCGAAAATGATCAAGCCTTTACCTTTGTTTGGGAAGACGCTGGATATAATATTAATTCTCCGATTACATATACAATAGAAGCTGCCCGTGCAGGTACAGATTTTGAAACTCCAGAAACAATTGCTTCTACTACTGACCGCTTTTATAGCTGGACAGTAAAAGAATTAAATACTATGGCAATACTAGTTGGTTTATTGCCTGATGAAGAAGCTTCAATAGAATTACGTGTTGTCTCTTCACTTGGAACAAATGGAGGCAGTGCTATAAAATCTAATGTGATTTCTGTAACAGTTACTCCTTACTCCACAATACTTCCTGTGAAAAACTTATTTTTAGTTGGAAATACCGTTGATACTAACAAAAGTGGTGCTGCTGATAATGATGATTGGGAAAATGGTACCAATCCTAGTTCTATAAACACTTACATATTTAGAGATGCAGATGATCCTAATATTTTTCATTTTAGAGGATACTTTGAAGTTGATCCAGGAGAAAATGAATTTAAATTATTAGAAACTCAAGGGTCGTGGCAACCACAATGGGGATTAGATGGTGGTGGATTTACCAGCAGTGATATTCTTGGAGGTGATCCTGGTGCATTTACAGTTCCAGCATCTGGGTATTATGATTTGACAGTGAATATTGATGATTTAACTCACTCTTTTACGCCTTTCACTATTACTACTGAACCTACATATACTACTATTGGTATTATTGGTGCTTCAAGAACTGGTGATGATAGCGGATGGAATACTCCTGACACAGATATGACTCAATCTCCTTTTAACCCGCATATTTGGTATTTAGAAGGGCAAACTTTATTTGATGGACCTTTAAAATTCAGACATAGTGATGACTGGCCTGGAAACTGGGGAGGAACAACTGAATTTGCAGGTGTTGGAATTACAGATGGTGATCCACCAGCAATACCTGTGACTGCAGGTACATATGACATCTGGTTTAATGACCTTGATGGACGTTATTTATTAGTTCCTGTAGAATAAGTGAATTTAACAAACTTAAAAAGTTGAAATGAAAAAAATAGCAAATATATCAACCAAAGCAATCCTCCTTTTAGGAGGGTTGGTTCTTGGATTGACAGGGTGTTCTGAAGATGATGATTCTGGAAATAATAGTGAAGCTGTTATTACTAGTCAATCACTAAAAATGGACCTTACACAATTTGAAAAAGAAGACGCAGGTGTTTTTATGCAAGCTTTCTATTGGGATGTTGAACCTATAGGAGATTGGTATAATGTAGTAGGCGAAAAAGTTGAGGATTGGGCCGATTCTGGTATAAATAGAATCTGGCTACCTTCTCCAAGTAAAGGTGCTTCAGGATCATTTTCTATGGGGTACGACCCGATGGACTATTTTGACGTAGGTGAATTTAGTCAACGTGGTGAAGATAATGTTGAAACTCGTTTCGGATCACGACAAGAATTAGAGGATTTGATCCAAAAATCCCATGCAAATGATATTGAAGTTATCGCAGATGTTGTTATGGGTCATAACTCTGGTGGTGGGTTACAATATAATCCATATAGAGATGCAGAGGTATTTAGCCTATTTAATGAAGAAAATGGAAATGCTTCTGGTAAATTCAATAGAAATTTTGAACATTTTCACCCTAATGCAATTGTTGATTCTGATGAAGAAGCACTGTTTTTTGCTGAAACAGATCTTAGCCACGCAGTACCTTATGTACAAGAATGGTTATGGGGCAGGGATGATTCTGTAGGAGAATTTTATAAATCTTTAGGATTTGATGGATGGCGTTTTGATTATGTAAAAAGTTTTGCTCCAAAATGGGTAAAAGCATGGAATGATAAAATTGGAGGGTTTTCTGTTGGAGAAAATTTTGATGGAAACCAACAAGTATTAAAGGACTGGGTTGATGCATCTGGGTCACCAGCATTTGATTTTGCATGTTTCTATAGATTGGACGAAACACTTGACAGAGCACAAGATCTTACTCCATTGGGAGAAGCAGATAATATGTTAAGAAAACTGGATCCAAATATGGCGGTTACATTTGTTGCCAATCATGATACCGAAAAAGATGAAAACCCTGATAATAGAATTAGTTATGGAAATAAATTATTAGCATATTCTTACATTCTTACGCATGATGGGTATCCTACAATTTTCTACCTCGACTACGAAGCTTTTAAAGGACAGTTAAAAACATTAATACAGATTTACAATACTTTGGCTGTTGGTGATGTCGAGATCATTGAAGCTAATAAAGATGAGTATATAATGAAAAGAAGTGGTAGTGGTGATAACCCTGGTCTAATTCTTTACATGAATATTAGTAAACAGACAAAACAACGTGTTGTAAAAACCAATTGGGCGGGTAAAACTCTAGTAGACTACACCGATAACTCTAGAGCAACGCCTACCGCAGATGCAGAAGGTAACGCTACTATTCAAGCCCCGCCAGGTAGTTATTCTATCTGGTCTATTACTAAAGAATAATAAAACATATAATTTTATAGTGTTAGCCAATAACAATTAAAGAGTGCTTTTTAGCACTCTTTTTTTATTCCGTTAAAGTAAACCCAAAAAAGAGTCAATAAAATGGTTGATAATTTTAGTATTATAATTTCGATAGTATAATCAAAAAGAATTACTTTTCTTTGTAAGATATCTTATCACACAAAATCAACTTAATAATAACACTTAATGCCAAAATTTCCTTTCTACAAACAAGCTGAATCTAAAGATTGCGGACCTACTTGTATTAAAATTATCGCTAAGCATTATGGAAGAGTTCTTAATACTCAAAAATTAAGAACATTGAGCGAAACAACTCGAGAAGGAAGTTCTCTTTTAGGACTAAGCGATGCTGTAGAAGAAATTGGATTTAGGTCTCTGGGAGTAAAACTTTCATTAAAAAAATTAGACGAAGTACCATTACCATGTATTGTTCATTGGAATAAAGTTCATTATGTAGTTGTATATAAAATCAAAACTACTCGTAAAGGCCAAATGACAATATACGTTTCTGACCCGGCACATGGATTGATAACGTATACAAAAGAGGAATTTATAAAAGCATGGATAGGTAATAATGCAGACGAAAACACAGAAGAAGGTGTAGCGCTATTGGTAGAACCAACACCAAAATTTTACAGTGACAACCTGGATGAAGAAGATCAAAAATTTGGTTTTAAATTTATCTCTAAATATATATTCAAATATAAAGCCTTCCTTTTTCAATTGGCCTTAGGGCTCGGTGCCGGAAGTTTGCTGCAACTTATCACTCCTTTTTTAACACAAAGTATTGTTGATGTAGGTATAAAAAATCAAGACCTTAATTTTGTTTACCTTGTTCTCATTGCAATGCTTTCTCTTTTTATAGGTAGAACTTTAATTGATGTTCTAAGAAGTTGGATTTTACTTCACCTAAGTACTCGAATAAATATTTCACTGATATCTGATTTCTTTATCAAACTTATGAATTTACCTATCTCCTACTTTGATGTAAAAATGACAGGAGATCTTTTACAGAGGATTAACGATCATAAGCGAATAGAACAAATATTAACCATGTCATCACTCAACGTGTTGTTTTCAATGGTAAATCTTATTGTGTTTAGCATCGTTTTGATTTATTATAGCATTCCTATTTTTGGTATTTTTGCTATTGGTAGTACTTTTTATTTTGCATGGATACTCGTGTTCTTTAAGAAACGTAAAAAACTTGATTATAAGCGCTTTTCTCAAATAAGTGAAGAACAAAGTAAAGTCATAGAATTAGTTAACGGTATGCAGGAGATAAAACTCCATAATGCTGAAAAAAGAAAACGTTGGAATTGGGAATTTGTACAAGCCAAACTATTTAGAATATCAATAGAAAACCTGGCATTAGAACAATACCAAAGTGTTGGATCTTCTTTTATAAATGAATTAAAAAATATTCTAATTACCGTTTTCTCTGCCAAATTAGTTATTGATGGAGATATCACATTAGGTATGATGCTGGCAATAACGGCTATTGTAGGACAGTTAAACGCTCCTATTTCTCAGTTGATTAATTTCCTAAGAGAACTTCAGGATGCACAAATTTCATTAGAGCGTCTGGGAGAAATACATAACAAGGAAGATGAGGAACAAGCTGGAGAAGAGAAAATAAAAGAAATAGCAAAAAATTCTGGTTTTGAAATCAAAAATCTACTTTTTAGATATGTAGGATCTGATAAACCTGTATTAGAAAACCTGGACCTTTCTATTCCTGCTAATAAAATTACTGCTATTGTTGGAGTTAGCGGAAGTGGAAAAACCACCTTGATGAAACTCTTACTAAAGTTTTATGAACCTGATGAAGGACAAATTTTTATCGGTTCCCATGATTTAAAAAATGTATCCCAAAGATCATGGAGAGATCAATTTGGTGTGGTAATGCAAGAAGGGTATATTTTTAATGATACCATTGCAAATAATATTGCTGTAGGAGAAGATTATGTGGACAAGAAAAAATTAGCACATGCTGTGGATGTAGCAAATATTAAAGATTTTATCGAATCTCTCCCCCTTTCTTATAATACTAAAATAGGAATGGAAGGTGTGGGATTAAGTACCGGTCAAAAACAACGTCTTTTTATTGCTCGCTCGGTATATAAAAATCCAAAATATTTGTTTTTTGATGAAGCAACTTCTGCCCTCGATGCGAACAATGAAAAGGTAATTATGGAAAAATTAGATATCTTTTTCAAAGATAAAACCGTTATGGTAATAGCCCACCGATTAAGTACTGTTAAAAATGCACATCAGATTGTCGTCCTGGACAAAGGTGAAATTGTAGAAGTAGGAAATCATGAAACTTTAATCGAAAAGAAGGGTAATTACTATAATTTAGTAAAAAATCAACTCGAATTAGGAAAGTAATACATGAATTAAGAATTATTAATTAGAAATTTATTGATTCGTAACTAGATATTATGCCAGATACATTAGACGATATACAATTACGTAGTGAAGAAGTACAAGAGATTTTAACAAGGGTTCCACATTGGATGATCAGGTGGGGTAATCTTTTAATTTTGGCCTTAGTGCTTATGCTTTTATTTCTTTCCTGGTTGGTTAAATACCCTGATGTAATACCTGCAGAAGCTATTATAACCACCAGAATACCACCACAAAAGGAATATGCCAAAGTGAGCGGAAAAATTGAATCGATCCTAGTTGAAGACAACCAGATTGTTCCAAAGGATACTCCTCTTGCAATATTAGAAAGTAGTGCAAACTATAAAGATGTGTTCTTGCTTAAATCTATTATAGATACTATTAAAATAAATAATAAATCGTTTAGTTTTCCTATAGAAAACCTACCTGTTTTATTTCTGGGAGATATTGAAACTAGTTTTGCTTTATTTGAAAATAGTTATTCTGAGTATATTTTAAACAAAGAGCTTCAACCTTTTTCTAATGAAGCAATAGCAAATCAAGTATCTCTTTCTGAACTTTATAGAAGGCTTGAAAGTCTTAAAGCACAAAAAAGACTTGGTAAAACTGAACTTGAGTTTAAACGAAAAGAACTTCAGCGCCAAAAGAACCTATTTGAAAAAGGAGTTATCTCTGCTCAAGAATATGAAAGTAAAGAACTCGATTATCTTCAAGCTAAACGTACTTATGAAAATAATGACGTTCAGATATCCCAAATCAATGAGAGTATTAGCAATGCTAACAAAACATCTAAGGGTACAGAAATTAATAAAAGAAAAGAAGAAATTAATCTATTTAAAAAAGTATTACAGTCCTTTGATCAATTAAAAAAGAGTATTAAAGACTGGGAGTTACAATATGTCCTTAAATCAGATTTAGAAGGACGCGTATCTTTCTTAAATTTTTGGGTAGAAAATCAGACGGTATCTGTAGGAGATCTTGTCTTCATTGTTATTCCATCAGAAGATTCTTCATATTTAGCAAAAATCAAAGCACCTTCTCAAAACTCTGGAAAAATAAAAATTGGACAAATTGCTAACATTAGATTAGAGAATTTTCCTGATGATGAATTTGGAACTCTGAAAGGTAAAGTAAATCACATATCTCTACTTCCTGATAAAGACGGTTTATACTTAATTGATGTGGCTCTTCCAGATAAACTTATCACTACTTATAATAAAGAAATTCCTTTTAAACAAGAGATGAGAGGTGTAGTAGAGATCATAACAGAAGACCTACGCCTTATGGAGCGTTTCTTTTATCAATTTAGAAATCTTATGGATAAATAAGTAATAAACAAAATAATATCATCTAATAATAAAAGTGCTTCCTAAGAGATTTAGGAAGCACTTTTGTTATCTTGATAAAGACAAACTCTAAGAACTTTTCGATTCTTTAGTTTCATTAGAAATTGTATTTGCAATCCATTGCTCTACTAATTCTTCTAATATGGTAAGTGGCACAGCACCATTAGTTAATACCACATCATGAAACTCTCGTATATCAAATTTATCTCCAAGTTTTTCCTTTGCATTTTCACGTAATTCAAGGATTTTATTCATTCCTATTTTGTACGCCGTTGCTTGACTAGGCATTACAATGTGTCTTTCTACCATTTTTATAGCATCGCTCTCTGCATTCGGAGTGTTATCTGTATAATATTTAATCCCTTGTTCTCTACTCCACTTTTTACTATGAATTCCTGTATCTACTACTAATCTACATGCTCTCCAAAGTTCCATTGCTAATCTACCAAAGTCTGAGTATGGATCACTATACATTCCTATTTCTTTGGGTAATAACTCATTATATAAACCCCAACCTTCTACATAAGCCGTATAGCCGCCAAATTTTCTAAACTTAGGAATATTTTGTAGTTCCTGAGCTATAGAAATTTGCATATGATGACCTGGAATACCTTCATGGTATGCCAAAGCTTCCATTTGATACTTTGGCATCGCTGTCATATCATATAGATTTGCATAGTATGTTCCTGGTCTTGATCCATCAGGAGTACCCCTTTGATAAAAGGCTTTTCCTGCACTTTTTTCTCTAAAGGATTCGACTGCCTTTACTATAATATCTGCTTTAGGTTTGGTTATAAAAAGTTCATCCATCCTTGATTTCATTGTATCTATTAATCCAACAGCTTGCTCAAGATAAGCAGCTTTTCCTGCATCGTCATTAGCAAAATAGAATTTTGAATCCTCTTTCATGTATGTAAAGAAATCCTGTAACGTCCCTTCATATTTAACTTGTTTCATGATATCCCGCATTTCATTATGAATTCGGTCTACCTCTTTTAAGCCAAGTTCATGAATCTGATCTGCAGTCATGTTAGTCGTTGTAGTTCGTTGTAAGGCATTATTATAGAATGCATTTCCCTTAGGAAATTTCCAAACTCCATCATCTGTCGTTGCTCTTTTCTGTTGGTCACTTAATAATTTAACCAGGTTATCAAAAGCTGGTTTTACTCCTTCTAATAATGCTTTTTCTGCATTGGCAATTAATTCTTGTCTTTCTTCTGGAGTAATTTCAATTTTTTCAATTTTACCTTTAAAATCAGAAAACAATGTACTTTCTTGGTTAGATTTATCAAATGGTCGTCCAGTTATTATATTACGACTATCATCCAGAACCTTTGCAAATACAAACTTCGGAGGAAGAATACCATTTTTTTCTCTGATTTTCATATTTTCTACAGCCTGTGCAAACATATCATTCATACCATTAAGTCGAGAAATGTAAGCTTCTGCATCACTTTTATTTTCTATCCTGTGCATATTAATCATAAAAGCAGGTATTTCTGCTTGCATTCCATGCATCTGATTTACAGGATAGTCATAAAAACGATATTTAAAATCGTCTATCTCATTCTCAAGATCTTGTTTCATCAATTTATAGCTAAGCGCAGTTGCAGCATTTAGTTTAGATACATCAATAGAATCTTTTAGATACACAAGCCTTCTCTTTGCTCGTTCCAGATCTTTCGCATCCTGCTTAGATGAAATATCATCCCATTTACCATAATCTGTTTTTATTCCTAAGTATGTTTGTGTCATGGGAGAGTTGGCTACTTCTTCTTTGAATTGCGTTTCGAACCAATCATTTAGATCTTTAGAATGTTCTTCAATTATTTCTTCTGAAGAAACTACATCCATGTTTGATTCTTTTGCTTCTTGTTTACAGCCAATTACTACAAAAAGTAAAGAAAACAGTAATACACTGACTTTCAATTTATTCATAATATAATTATTAGGGTTAATTAGTTACTTTAAAATTGAGATTTCTATTGCAGAATCATAATATACCTTATGAGTTTGTTTAGTGAAATCTGAGGCTTCTGCCTTAAAAATATTAGGAACATATTTTTGAGGATTTAAATCTATTAAAGGAAACCAGGTACTCTGAACTTGAATTTGAATTTTATGTCCTTTTTTGAAAGTATGATGTATATCCTGTAATTTTATATTCACATCAGTTTTCTTATTTGCTATAAAAGGTTCTGGTTTGCTGAAATCGTTTCTAAACCGCCCTCTCATTACTTCACTACGTACCATCATATGGTAATTCCCCATTTTTAGGTATTTTTGAGTCTCTTCTGTGTCCTTTACATCATTAGGATAAACATCTACCAATTTCACCACCCAATCGGCATCTGTACCTGTAGTAGCAACTTTTAGCTTTGCTAAAATTTCTCCCGATAGTGTCATATCCTCTGTAAGAACCGGGGTTTCAAAAACTAATACATCGGGGCGTCGAGCAGCAAATCGTTGGTCATCTGCCATATATTTTCTAGGAGTGAATACCATTTTAATATCCTCAGAATATGGAACGGGCTTTTTAGGGTCGCTTACAAATTCTATGGCACCTCCTCTTGACGAATTTGATAGTTTTTCATTTTCTGAAAGATATAAAGTTTTCTTTTCTGTATTTGAAGGTGGCCATTTTTCAAAAGAATTCCATTCTTTTTTCCCAGTGTCGAAAATTTGAATTTCTGGTAAACCTGTTTTTCCATCTGCAGCCCCTTTAAGGAAATGATTAAAAAACTTAGTTTCTACATTTTTTTGATAGTTTATTGAAAGATCATCTCCAAAGTACACATTACTAACCGCCTGACGTTTTTTAGTTCTAGACCAATCCCCATGACTCCAGGGACCAAAAACCATGATATTATAGTTATCACTTCGTTTCTCTATATTCTCATACGTCTCAAATGGGCCATATAAATCTTCTGCATCAAATAACCCTCCAACGACCATAACAGCTGGTTTTATTTTTTCTAAATGTTGAATAATACCTCTCTTTTTCCAAAACTCATCATAGTTAGGATGTTCTTTCAACTGAGTCCAAAATACATTATCTTCCTTGTAATAGGTATCCAAATTACTTAGAGGTCCTGCATCTAAAAAAAATTGATACTGATCCTCACTTGGCAATTTTGCAAATTTATACCAGGCTTCAGATACAGGTTGTGTCTTTTCATGACCAAATAATGCAGTGACTCTCCAATAACTTAGCAAATAGGCTCCATTATGATGAAAATCATCAAAAAAGAAATCCCCTATACATGCTTGTGGAGATACTGCTTTAAGAGCCGGATGAGCATCTAGTAATGAATATGTTGCATAAAACCCTGGATAAGAAATACCCCATATCCCTACTTTTTTATTAGTATTGGCTACGTTTTTAACCAGCCAGTCTATGGTATCATAAGTGTCGCTAGCTTCATCAAATTGTTTTCCTTTTTTATTAGGAATATACGCTCTCATATTATCATATACTCCTTCACTCATCCAACGTCCTCGAACATCCTGATAAACAATAATATTACCTTCTTTCATAAGAAATTCGTTTGGACCTATTTTAGATCTAAACTTATCTTCTCCATATGGCCTGGAGCTATATGGCGTTCTTTGCATTAAAATAGGATACTTTTTGGACGTATCTTTTGGAGAATAAATTGTAGTGTGAAGCTTGACCCCATCTCTCATAACAATATCTACTTCCTGTTTAGTATATTGACTCTTTACATCATAAGAGGCAGTTTCCTGAGAAAACCCAGTGATAAAATAAAAAAAGTATATGCTTCTTAAAAGAATAAATCTGACTGATCGCATTGGTTTAAGTTTAGTTTATGGCTGAAGATAAAAAATTGGAATCTCGGTGAGATAGTTTTAAGGAGATTTTAACACCTAAATACAGGTTATAAAAGAAAAGAAAACCTTTGACTGTGAAGTCAAAGGTTTATCATCTTAGGTTACGAACATTTATATCCCCCAATATAAATGGTTTAGTTCTAAGGAAGGGTATATCTTATTGTGGTTGGATATTTATATCTATTATATTATACCCTCCTCTTGGATCTCCAGACCAAGTTACCCCTGGAACGCTATTAATAACTCTTTTACCAAATTGCACATCATCTAATGATGATACTCTTCTAATCATAGTATTTGCATCTGCTGGCCCCATATTATCAGATCCCTGATTCATTACCTGATTATCTCCAAATCCAACTGGCTGGTCTTCTTCTGTTCCTGCATCATATAAATATGTATTCGAACTTATGCTGTTACCTGAAAACGCACTTCCATCTTCATTAAATAATGTCAAACCAACATTATTGTTACTTATAAACCAGTCATTAGATTTTACAAACATAGTCCCGAATCCAAGTTTATAATTTTGTCCTTGTGGCACTTCAATTGTAAAAGTATAAGATCCACCTGGGCCAATTGGTCCATTCTCTGCTGGCAGAGCTACAGGAATTCCGAAGTCTTTTAAATAATTATAAGCAACCATTCTATTTCCGTCTTCAGCTATTTCTTCTATACCACTTGCTCCTTTGGCCGCATCTCCTTGTGTAAACCATGGATCTTTTTCTGTATTAAAAGCATATATTAAGGCTGGAGAGAAAGGCGTTAATGAAGAAGATAAACGTAAAGGTGTTCCTTGAGATCCTGTTTCTGTGAACCAATCGTACAATGCTCCTGGCATACCATCTTCTGCGATACCTTCGAGACCTACTCCTCTATCTACTTCTCCCAAAGTAAATAATGGCTCTGACTGAGCATGCAATACTACAATTCCCGGAGTAATTACAAATCCATTATTCTGACTTGCCGGCATGCCAGCATCTGGAGCATTAATTGCAGTAATAGTTAATGTAAACGTTCCAGCTTCATTTCCTCCGCTTGCTGCATAATTTAATATCGCCGTCATATATATATCTCCTGTACCTCTTCCTGGTACCAAACGTACTGATGTATTTGAATCTGCTGGTCCTACATTTTCTCCTGCTGTAGGAAAAGTAGCCGGATCACCATCTGCCTCTGTTCCTAGGTCATATAAAGAAAGTTGATCTGCAATATCAACACCATTAAGTGCTGTACCTCCAGGGAATAAATCAATTCCTGCAAGGTCTGTTGGTGCAAGAAACCAGTCATTACTATTCCCCATCATAGTTACTGGTGTAAATTTGGTCCCAGGAACAGCTTTAAAAGATATCTGATACTGTGCATTATTAGTCGCTAATGGACCTGGACTTCCTGCTCCAACAGGAGTAGTAAAGGTATGTACATTAAGATAGTTAATTGTATTCTTAATTGTTATAGAAAACGTAGTACTATTAATAGGAGTTGCATTTCCCATTCCGAATGTTGGATTAATTGCTTCAGACCAATCAGAAGCAGCGTTTCCTTCTCCATCATATGCAATACTATAACTAGGCAATCTTACGGATTGAACAAATTCTCCTTCAGTCCATATTCCTGCTGTTACTGCTACATTTTCTCTTGCGCTTCCTGCAGCTCCCCATTGTACAAAATCAATAATAGCGTCAGCGCTTGCAAAGCTATCCGAAGAATATAACCCTAAACCTTCACTATCGCCTAATTGATCCCAGTTTACAACCAAAAATTCTCCAGCAGCTAATTGTGTTGTACCACTAATTACAGAAGCATTCTCGATTTGCACATATCTTCCAGGTCCAAGACACAACCAATATGGTGCCAAATCTACGGCAACGGTACCGTTATTCCACAATTCTATTTGTTTACCTTCTCCATAGTTAACTTCATTGATCACAATAGAACGCACATCATTGTTAGGCATCGTAAATACATTTTCTTCTCCAAGAGTAACCGTAGTCGTTTCTGCCCAATTAGCAGCACCATTACCATCTCCATCAAACACAATACTATTATCCTCGTTCCTCACTGTTGGGACAAATTCTCCCTCGGTCCATATTCCTGCTGCAACGGCTACATTTTCTCTTGCACTTCCTGCTTCTCCATATTGAACAAAATCTACAATAGCATCAGCACTTGCGAATTGATCGGTTGAATATAATCCCAGACCTCCGCTAGTATCATTTAGTTCATAAGGTACTACCAAATATCCTCCTGCTGGAATTGTAGTAGTTCCACTTAATGGAGTTACATCACTTAATTGCACATAAGTTCCTGGTCCAAGGCATAACCAATAGTCGCTAATATCAGCCTCTTCAGTTCCTTTGTTAAAGATTTCGACCCAGTCTGTTCCTTGGTACTTTACTTCGTTTAGTACCACATCAATTTCTGTTGATCCACCATCTGGTGTTACTACATCATCATCATCGCTACACGAAGCGAAAACGACCATAGCCATAATTAAATACGTTAATTTCTTTTTCATGATTTTATTTTTTTATTCATTTATTTGGTACAAATGTAAAAGCACAAAACCACTAAATTTGGTGACAAAAGTTACTGAAAAACGTTAAAAAAAGATTAAAAAATAAGCGCTCAAATACCTGAATATCAATTATTTAAAATAAAAAAACAGAACAAAAAACCAATACTTAAAAAGCATGGTTTTTTGTTCTGTTTTTTTATATAATATCTGTTATTTTTTTACATCTAATTGCTGGCTAAAAGTTCTATATGTCTTTTATGTTGAATCAATAAATTTGTCGATTGTAGTTTTTTTGTTATCCTCGATACCACTTCTCTCGAAGTTCCTAAATCAGATGCTATTTGTTGATGAGACATCTGAATCATATTACAATTTTGAAGTTTTGCCTTTTCATTCAAATAATTTACCAACCTATCTTCAATTTTATAACAGACAACTTGCTTAGTTGTATTTAGTAAATCTTCGTAATTGCGTTGAAAATCTTTTAATATAATTCTAATAAAAGATGGGTATTTTACAAACCATTCTTTTACTTTTTCTATTGGTAAACAAAGAACTTTAGTATCTTTTTCTGTTTTAGCAGAAAACCGAACCGCTTCCTGGTTAAATAAATGATTAAAACTAAGAATACAACACTCATTTGGATGTATGTAGTACAACAGAAACTCTACTTCATCTTCTTCTGCATACATTTTAATTAAACCATCCAAAATGATCGGTAAAAAATTCATGTAGCTTCCTTGTTTTACAACATATTCGCCTTTAGGGATTTTTTTAAATGCACCAGAAGAAATTATTTCGTCTTCAAGTTCTTTTTCGATAAAAGGAAAACATTGAGAAAGTTCTATTTGTTCGACCGACATAGATTATTAGTTTTAATACATACAAGAAGTCGATAATATATCTCATCCTTACAATTTTATTATAACAAAAATCTATACAGTTATAAGTGACTATTTTTTATTATTATTCTTTAAACCAGTTTGGAGCCACTTTAGATATTCAATTGCATCAGGAGTATACGCAGTAGTATGGTTTAGAAGATTCATACTTGTATCTAGTAACACATAATAAGGTTGAGAATTATTTTGAAAATTTAAGGTTTGAAAAGTTGCCCATTTATCCCCTATTGTTCGAATATTTTTAACTCTTCCATCTGGTTTTAAAAATTTGAATTGAGATTCTTCAGGTAATTCTTTACGATCATCTACATATAAGGAGATTAATACGTATTTATTTTTGAGAATATCTATAACCTCAGGATAACTCCATACCTGTTCTTCCATCTTACGGCAATTTACACAGGCCCAGCCCGTAAAATCAACTATAATTGGTTTATTCTGAGCCTTTGCTGCCTTAACTCCTTCTTCAAAATCTGTATAGGCATTTAGGCCTAAAGGACCATGTGCTTCCTTTTCATAAATACTATAAAATAACGGTGGTGGAAAACCACTAAGTAGTTTTAAGTTAGCGTATGCCGTATTGGTTAATCCCGGTATTAAATATAGTACAAATATAAGAGTCAGTATTCCCAGTGTTTTCCTTCCTACACTTAGTTTTTGTATTGGGCTATCATGAGGAAAACGTATTTTTCCAAAAAGATATAATACCATTCCTATTCCTACTAATATCCAAATTGCGATAAATACTTCACGTTTTAAAACTCCCCAATGTTCTACAAGATCGGCATTAGATAAAAATTTAAATGCCAGTGCAAGTTCTATAAATCCAAGAACGACTTTTACAGCATTTAACCAACCTCCACTCTTTGGTAACGAATTTAACCAGTTTGGAAATAATGCAAATAATGCAAATGGCAATGCCAATGCCAATCCAAAACCACCCATTCCAAAACTTAATTGCATTGCTCCACCATCACTACTAAGAGAACCTCCTAACAAAGATCCCAAAATTGGACCAGTACATGAAAATGATACCAATGCTAATGTTAATGCCATAAAAAAGATCCCCACCACTCCTCCTATACTTGTAGCTTTACTATCCAGCTTTGTACTCCAGGATGCGGGTAATGTGATTTCAAAATACCCAAAAAAGGATATTGAAAAAATAATAAAAATGACAAAAAAGATAACGTTAAGTGTAACATTTGTCGAAATATTATTCAATATTTCTGGATCTACAGAATCCAAAAGATGAAATGGAAGACTTAAAAGTACATAGATAAAAAAGATAAAGAATCCATAAAGTACTGCATTAAATAACCCTTTCTTACGATCTTTTGCTCCCTTTGTAAAAAACGATACGGTAAGTGGTATCATAGGAAATACACAAGGTGTCAACAGTGCTATTAATCCACCTAAAAAACCTAAAATAAATATATTGAAGTAACTTTTCTTTTCTACCTCTTCTGAAGGAAAAACATCTTTACCTTTAATATCGATATATAATGCATCTGATTTATTTTGATCTTCTGCAGTAATTGCCGACAAATCTCCTTTATTCTCTGTTGCTTCACCAGAAAGACTGATATCAAATTCTATAGTCTCGGGAGCCAAACATTTTTCATCATCACATACAGAAAAGAATACTTCTGCCTTAATAGACTTTAAGTTTTTATCAATACGCTTTATCTTTTGAGAAAATGTAACCTTATCTTCAAAATACTTAACATCCATCTCGAATATATTATCGTATTTCTCTATTCCTTTTGGCTCTATAGTCTCGCCAATAAGTTCATATGTCTCTGGAGTATTATTATATCCAAATTCTGTTGGTGTAGGTGCTATTTCATCCGAATCTGCCTCATTTTGTGAGTATAAATGCCAACCTTCATCCAGGGTAGCCTCAAAATATAATGTATAAGAGTCATCTGTCTCTTTTTCTACGCTTGCTTTCCATTTAATGGGGTCAAGCGTCTGAGAAAAAAGTGTCGTTGAAAATAATAATGTGGTCAGTAAAATTAGGAAGTAACGCATCAGGTTATTGTAATTTTTAGTAGTTGTTTAGTTTGGGGCATTATTTTAAATCTATTATCTGCTCTATAATTTATAATCCAGACAATTTCTTTTCCAGAGCACAGTAACCATACTCTTTCCTTGGCAAGTAAAGATAATTTTTCGTCTTTAAAATATTTACTAAGTTTCTTTTTACCTTTCATTCCAAGTGGATAAAAATAGTCGCCTTCTTTCCATTTCCTTACAGATAAAGGGTACTTTAACTTTTCTTTATCTACATAAATAGTTTTAAGGTCTACTTCAGAGATTTCTTCTACAATCTTAAATTTTAGTGTCCCAGAAGGAATCATTAGCATACTCTCTGCTTCAGAGATTTTATAAGTGCGATCCGAAATATCTTCGATTATGGGGCTTAACAGTAAATAAGCACGATCTTTTACTAATCTATGCGTCTCGGAAAACACTTGCTTTCCTGATTGCGCCACTATCATTTGCTCAATGTCATCCCAAGCCTTAAACCCATATGGTTTTAACAAAAAGTAAAGACATGTTCTTGGATTTCCAAATTCTCGTAATCTATGTATCGGTATTTTGATACAATCTGTTTCACGAATTTCAAATAGCTCATTTTTTAACCGAAACACCTGACTCTTTATAAATTCATTACTTTGCTTAAGATGTTCTAAAGTTGTCATGAAATTTTGCAAAAACTGAGGATTCACTAACTTTAATTCGGGCACCACTTTATGTCTAATAGCATTTCTTAAATACTTTGTACTGCTATTACTACTATCTTCTCTCCACTCTAATTTGTTTTTCTTCGCAAATTCTAAAATTTGATCTCTTGAAAATGGTAAAAGTGGGCGAACAAAAATATCATTAACTTCAGGTATACCTGTTAATCCTTCTATTCCTGTTCCTCTAGATAGATTAATCAAAAAAGTTTCGAGATTATCATCTGCATGATGGGCTGTAAGAATATAATCAAACTGATGTTCTAATGCGAGTTCTTTAAACCAATCATACCTCAACTCCCTCGCCGCCATCTGAATCGATATATTTTGTTTATTGGCATAACTCGATGTATCAAAGCTGGTTATTAAAAAAGTAGCATGAATATAATCTGCCAATGCCTTTACAAACTTCTCATCTTCATCGCTCTCTTTACCTCTCAAATTAAAATTGCAATGCGCAATATCAAATTCGAGGTTTATTAATCTACAAAGGGCGATAAGCACAACGCTATCTAACCCCCCGCTACAGGCAATTAATAATTTGCTTCCTGAAAGAAATGAGAGCTTGGTTGTAATATGATCTTTGAACGCTTGTAACAACGGATTCTCGATTAACTTTTTAGTTTTTCAAATATACGATTTTGAATTGCTATTGCAATTCTTCTTAAAAACAGATTTAATCATTGATTATCAAGTTTTTAACACCTAAATTGATTTGTTTTCGTTATTTTTAGGAAACAACTCTTAAATCATTTACCAATGAATAGGACGCATGAATTATCAAAATTTAATGAGGCTGATGATCAAAGAGAATTCAGCAAGAAGTTATTATCAATTGTTCCTCACTTACATCCCTATGTAAAACATAGATTATATATTGCCGAAAGCGTCGGTATCCTCCCACAAAATATGTATTGTTCCAATGGTATTATTGACGACGCTATTGTAAAACTACATCATGATGAAATTGACTTTGAGATAAATACATTATCTCTAGAACTAAAACTTTTTAAAATAGCAGACGAGCTTATCGACGAATTACACATACGAGAAGGCTGGCATCAAAGAAATATTAGCACAAGTCATTTCTTAAAAGAAGAATTAGAAAAACTAGAAGAAAACTTTACCGCAGAAGCCGATAATGAATTGGTCATGAAAGAAGAATTAGATGATATTTGTTATCATCAAAATACAGAAGATAAACAAAACTTTATTTATAATGATAAAGATTCTGCTATTCTTAAGGTTATAAATTCAGAGCCCTCATCAGATTTCAGAAAACAAAAACTACTTGGTAAGTTCTATAGTTGGTTACCAATGGAAGCCTCTAAAATAATTGATCTTTTTGTCTTTGGTAGATTAAATTTTGAAGAAATAGCTATTATTAAAGGTATTACGGCAAAAGAAGTTAAAGAAACTATTATTGATGTTAGAAAAAGTTTTAGACGTAATCTAATATGATTATGAGATTTCACATATAGGAAACACCCTTCTATAATTGATATTGATCTATTATATCAAATCACTTTATATCTCATTTTAAGCCTTTGGTTAAGATAAGGTCTATTGACTATAGTAGACTTTATTTAATACAAGGTTTATTGTTTTAAAATTCTCCATACAAAGCCCTGGATTCCTCTCCTTTTTTATCCAAAAAACACTTAGAAACAAAACTTTATTTTTTCAAAATTTTAATTATGGTAAGACTTATCTATCTGTTTTAAACTAAAAAGAAAAATAATGTTTTTAAAAGGATATTCATTTGTTGAGTTGTTTTTATAATAGAATGGCAATCAAAAAGATTTAACTAATCAAATCCATTCAAAATTATAGAAAGAATAAAACCTAACACAAACCCAACTCACCGTGAACACAAAGACATATTTGATTGTAGTCATTCTTTTGACTATATCAAAGGGCTTATTCGCACAAACAATGACATTAACCTCAAATGCGCCTTCAAATACCATTTGTAGAGGAGATATTATTCAGGTTGATGTAAATATAACTCCTCCAAATGGAGCCAGTGGATATAATTGGACAAATGTAACTACTGGTCAATTTATTAAAAGTGTAAATGGCAATGCCGGAACATTTCATCTTTTTACTGGTGCAGATAGACTTCTCACAAATAGCACCATAAGAGTTGAAGCTTTTGGCGGAACAGGAGGAAACCTATCACAGACCATTGACATTATAGTACAACAGCCTGCAAACCCAGGTACAGAAGGTAACCTCCTTTTATGTAATAAAACAGGAGATATTGATTTGTTTACATTACTTCAAGGAAACCCTGACAGAGGAGGAACTTGGGATCCTCCATTGGCCAATGGAGATAGAGGTACTTTTACCATTGGTACTGATACTCCAGGGATATATCGATATATGATATCGGCAACAGCTCCCTGTTCTGATAGCGAATCTCGTGTAGTGGTAAAAGAGTGTTTTAATGATGATTTTGATAATGATGGAGTTAACAACAAAGATGATTTAGATGATGATAATGACGGAATCCTAGATTCCGTAGAAAACTCTGCTTGTACTTCTGCTACTTTAACTGAATCGAGTCCTGTCGTAGATATAGATTTTGGAACAGGCAATACTCCTACTACAGATCCTAATATACAAGGACACCAACATAATCCTAATTGGCCGGATGATGGATTCTATAATGTAGCAAATTCTTTATACATGTTTAATTCTGCCAATTTTGATGTATGGTTTATAACGACAGATACAAATCCAGTACCACATTCTGATGGAAACGGAGATGTTAATGGTCGATTTTTAGCGGTCAATATTGCTTCAAACTTCGGAAATAAAGTATTATATGAGCTAAAAGACATTCCTATTTCTGCCGGAATACAATACAATTTTAGAATTGACATGGTTGGACTATGTGATAGAGGGTGCGCAGATGTTCCAGCATTAGACCTGGAAATCATAGATCAAACAACAGGAAATACTATACTTTCTACTACTTCTGCAGCTCTGGGAGTTGCCAATGATGATATTTGGAGAACACTATTAGACGATATTACGGTTCCTACAAATACCTTATTAACATTACGTATACGAAATCAACAGTTGCAAGGGAGTAATGGAAATGATATCGGAATTGACAATATTCGTTTTGCTCCTTTAGAATGTGATTCTGACAGAGATGAAGTCCCAAACTTTCTAGATCTTGATAGTGATAATGACGGTATTTTTGATATTATCGAAGCTGGTCGTTCTGATTTAGACACCAACGGTGATGGAATTGTCGATGGAATTCGCGATACAGATGGAGATGGAATCGCTGATATTGGAGTTGATGTAAATGGTGTTCCTATAGCAGCATCTGGAGGGTTAACTCCAATAAGTAGTGATGGAGATGGACTCCCTGATTATTTAGATATCGATGCTGATAATGATGGTATACAGGATAATATTGAAGGACAAGCTACATTAACTTATATAGCCCCAAGTGGAAATGATCTGAATAAAAATGGAGTTGATGATGCATATGAAGGTGTTGGTTCAATTACTCCTGTAAATACGGATACAGATACTTTACCCGATTATTTAGACCTAAATTCTGATGATGATTGCTTAAATGATACTGTAGAAGCATATGATCTTAACCTAGATGGTATTTCTGACATCACCGCTATTGGAACAGATACTGACAATGATGGTATGGATAATGCCTTTGACGTTGTAATATTAGATGCACTCACAGCTATTACAAACCCCACAGATAATGGTGAATTACCTACCGACTTACCAAACAATCATAACATTGGGGGAGATGCTGATTTTAGAGAAGAATTTAAAAAAGTAGATGAAAAGAAAACCGCTGGCGGATGTGCAAGCGGAATACCAACTATTAACCTATTTGATAGTCTGGCGGATGCTGCAATTCCGGGTGGAACTTGGTCAGGACCTAGTGTTTTAACAGGAGGTGAATCAGGAACATTTAATGCAACTACCAATGTAGCAGGAACATATACATATACACTTCCAACAATTGGATCGTGTCCCTCCAGGAAAGGAGAAGTTAAGGTATCTATTGTAAGTACATCAGATCCAGGGACCAATGGAACATTGAATACATGCGTATTGGTCACAACACCTATTAATTTGTTTGATAGCCTAGGAGGTACTCCCGATACAGGAGGGTCATGGAGTGATCCAAACGGAAATCCTTTTGGAACCACTGATCAAGGAGTACTTAACCCCTCTGCTACTGGCACACTACAAGGTACTTATGTATATACTGTAGGAACAACAGGTTGTAGTAGTAGTGCTAACGTAGAGGTTACTATAAACCCTGGAGCTAACGCAGGACTAGATAATAAAGTATCATTCTGTTCTACACAAAGTAGCATCAATTTATTTGATAGTCTTGGAGGTACTCCAGACATAGGAGGATCATGGATTGACCCTAATGGAAATCCATTTGGCACTACCGATCAAGGAGTGTTGGATCCATCACTTACAACTACATTATCGGGTGATTATATTTATACCGTTTCTGCAACAACTTGTCCTATTCAGGACACAGCTATAGTTACAGTAACCATAGAAATTGCTCCAAACCCAGGAACTAACGCATCGTTAGAAATCTGTGCCAATGCTTCTGCTATTAATTTGTTTGATAGCCTTCGGGGGGCTCCAACAACAGGAGGAACATGGACAGGGCCTGGGGGAGCAACTTTTGGAACTAATGATAAAGGAGAGTTTAACCCGGCTAGCGATGCTGCCGGAACATATACTTATACCACAGGAACAATAGCGTGTAATAATACAGCAACGATAACCGTAACTATTAATCCTGCAGCTAATGCAGGTGAAGATAATAAGGTTTCTTTTTGTTCTACTGATACAACTATGAATTTATTTGATAGTTTAGGTGGTTCGCCAAACATCGGTGGATCATGGACAGATCCAAATGGAAATCCTTTCGGAACAACCGATCAAGGAATAATAGACCCGTCAGCAACAACTACCCTATCTGGAGATTATACCTATACTGTTTCTACTGGAAAATGTACAATACCAGATATTGCTAAAATCACCGTGGTGATTGAAACAACACCAAGTATTTCTTTTGATAAAACTACTTGCTCTGATGATCGCAATAGTTATAGTGTATCATTTACTTCTAACGAAACATGGTCTATAACCATTGATCCACCTAATGCCGGTATCATAGATGTTACAAATTCTATGATTACAGGTATTGCTAGTGACACCGATATCATAATTACTGCCACAAACCCAACTAATACTACTTGTGAAGATACTTTAAATATCATTGCTCCTGATTGCACTTGTCCTGATATTACAGAACCCACTAACCCTATTCATCAACGAATTTGTGCTGGTGATACTAATCCTGTATTGTCTGTAACAGTTTTGACAGATCAAACAGCAAATTGGTATACTCAAGACGGCACTCTTTTAGTTGCAAATACTACTACGTATACTCCAATAGAAACTGCTATCGGGACCTATACCTATTCTGTAGAAGCTTTTGATAACAACGAAAAATGCCCAAGTGATCGAATACCTGTATTTTTTGATATTGTAACTGCTCCTGAGGTAACATTATCTAGTGACAGTGCGATATGTGTTTCTGAAGATGGAGTGCCTTTACCTACTAATGATTTTCCCTTTATTGATACTTTTTTAAGTACTACAGATTTTACATTTATATGGAGTTTTGAGGGTACAGTAATTCCCGGACAAAATTCTTCTGGTATTGAAACCTTGTTACCAGGTACTTATACAGTACAATATACTGATAAGGTTTCAATGTGCTCAGATACTTCAAGCGTCACCATAAATGCTATAGAAGGTCCGCAAAGGTTAGATCTTTCTTTATCGTTAGGAACTTTTGCAGATCATAATGATATTATTGCCACAGTAGCTGGTAATAGTGAATATGAATTTAGTCTGGATAATGGATCTTTTCAAACTGAAAATATTTTTAGGAATGTTGCCTTGGGATTACATGAAGTCACGGTTAGAGATATTTATGGTTGTGGAAACCTATCTAAAGAAATTTTCGTCATGGGTTTCCCTAACTTTTTCACTCCTAATAATGATGGCATTAATGATACCTGGAATGTAATTGCTGACGAAAATTTACCAGAAATGATAATTTATATATTCGATAGATATGGTAAGCTTTTAAGTCAACTTAATCCCAATGGACCTGGATGGGATGGTATTTATAATGGGCGAACTTTACCTTCAACAGATTATTGGTTTGCCGCTCAGTTTAAAGATGGTTCAGAAACTTATCGTAGTCATTTTACTTTAAAGCGATAGCCGTGATCTCATTTTTTATATCAATACAAATCATATGAAACTCATTAGCATTTCCCTTCTCGGAATATTGATGTTATGTACAAAAATTGGCATCGCTCAGGAAGGATTACCAATATACTCAGATTATCTTACCGATAACTATTATCTTATACATCCATCAATGGCTGGTGCTTCACAATGTTCACAAATACGATTAACCGGTAGAAGAAATTGGGTAGGAGAAAAGGATACCCCAGGGCTTTTTACGGCTGCTTTTAATGGAAGACTAACAGATCAGTCTGCAATTGGTGCTACCGTATACAACGATGAAAATGGTTTTTTTTCACAAACAGGAGGTTTTCTTACCTATTCGCATCATTTAATGTTTTCGAGGAGTGAATTGGACCT
This sequence comes from Aquimarina sp. AU119, assembly GCF_900312735.1. Classification (NCBI taxonomy): domain Bacteria; kingdom Pseudomonadati; phylum Bacteroidota; class Flavobacteriia; order Flavobacteriales; family Flavobacteriaceae; genus Aquimarina; species Aquimarina sp. AU119. The sequence continues at coordinate 49,429 of NZ_OMPF01000039.1, forward strand.
AAACATGTTATCGTTTGGATTAAGCGCTGGAGTTATTCAATATAGACTTGATCAAAGTAGTTTTATTTCAAACGGAGACCCCTTAATATCCGCAGGGTCTTTAAGTTCTGCAGAGTTTAATATCGATTTTGGATTATCATATAATCTATACAATTTCTATACACATGTGACCATGAAAAATGTATTAGAAAACTCCGGAGTTAATTCTGATTTTCAAGCTACACCTAATCTTAGAAATCTATTAATATCTGTCGGGTATGTTTTTGAAAGAGGTAATAAAAACTGGTCGTTTGAACCATCCATATTATACTCATACAGAGATGGTGTTAAGCAATCTAATATCGATTTAAATCTTAAATTTTATCGCAATGTAAGCGTTGGAAAAATTTGGGGAGGATTATCATACAGAACCAGTCTGGACAAAATAGATTTTGCAGATGGTACCGAGTTAAAAACTCAAACTCTAAATTATATTACTCCATTTATTGGCGTAAATTATGGAAAATATGTATTTGCTTATACCTATTCATATCAATCAAACCCAGTAGTATTTAATAACGGAGGATTTCATCAAATCACTTTAGGAATTGATTTTTCATGTAGAAAGAAACGTTATGCTTGTTATTGTCCTGCTGTAAATTAGGCGTTATAGTATTGATGTAAAAGTAATTCTTATTTCTTTTAATAGTTGTTTGTATCATTTTTCCATAGTTTATCTGATAGTACTTTTTCTTTAACTTCTTTACGATAATTTCGGCTAATAGGAATACTATCAGAACCAATCAAAACCTCATGACTTTCGATAGAATCGATTTTAGGAATAGATACAATATAGGATTTATGAGTTCTTATGAAATTCTTATCTTTTAATTTTTCCTCAACACTTTTTAGTGGTAATAAGGATATGTATTTTCTATCATATGTATGAATACTTACATAATTCTGTAGCGCTTGAACAAAAAGTATATCTCTAAAATAAATTTTTTCAAATTTATGATCACACTTTATAAAAAAATAGTCTTCTGTGTACTTATCAGAAACCAATTGACCTGATGTATTTTGTAATTGAAAAAAATCGTTAGCTTTATTTGCTGCTTTTATAAAACGTTTTAATGTAACAGGTTTTAATAAATAATCCAATACATCCAGATCAAAACCTTCTAAGGCATAACTAGGATACGCAGTAGTTAGAATAACCATAGGAAGATTTGACGTTATCTTCAGAAAATCTATTCCATTAATCACAGGCATCTGAATGTCCAAAAAAATAAGATCTACTTTTTTCTGATTCAGTATATTGGTTAATTCAACAGGACTATTCCCCTCACCTACTTGTTCCAAAAAACCTATTTCAGCTATATAATTATTAATACATTCTCTTGCCAAAGGTTCATCATCAATAACGACACATTTTATCATAACTGGTATGGTTTTAATTGAGGAGAGATATGCTCTTCTAGATTTAATTTTAGTACAACAATATATTTGTCGTTCTCCTGATTTAGTTCTAATGTATAATTATTAGGGTATAGTAACTCTAATCTTCGCTTTACATTTTTTAAACCAAGTCCGCCATAGGTAACTGCGTCTCTCGAGATTTTTTCATTTTGTGCTACTGTATTCGATATTTTAAACATAAATTGATTATCCACCAAACGTACCTTGATCTCTATACGGTTAGGTTTATTGTTATGTTGAGATATATGTTTGAAAGCATTTTCTATGAAAGGCATTAGTAAAAATGGAGCTACGGCAAGATTTCCTGATGACGAGTTTGGTAGGTCTGCCGTAATCACAAAGTTATCATTCTGCCTTAGTTCTTCTAATTCTATAAAACTTCTTAAATAGGATAATTCTTTATCCAACAAAATTTGATGTTCATTACATTCATATAATTGGTACCGTAGTAGATCCGAAAATTTAGCTAACGACTCAGTTGCCATAACTGTATTCTTATTAATTAGCACAAAAATAGAATTGATTGTATTAAACAGAAAATGTGGATTAAATTGTGATTTCAAAAACTTTAGTTCAGTTTCTAATTTCTCTTTTTCCAATACTCGTTGTTGTTTTTGTGATGACAGCCAATTTTTAGACAGTTTGATACTCATACCAAGCGTCATTGAACCTATGGAAGAAGGGAGTGTATTCTGCAGAAAAATCTTGTATAATCCTGACAAAGAAATTTGTAGTTCAGGAAAAAAATAATAACCCATGATATTTGGAGTAAGAATAAGTATAGCCATTGTTATAATAGTAATGATAACCAGTACGATATACTTCAAATATTTTGATTTCTCTAAATATTTGGGAATGAGAAAATATAAACAAAAATATACTCCTATAGCTTGAAAAATCACAAAAGAGAAAAACCAAATAAAAACTGAAGGTTGACTAATCTGATCAAAAACTTTAATAAAACCTCCTTTAAAAACTATCCACCAGGTAAAATGATATGCAAACCAAAATACAAGATGGTAAATCTTGTATTTAATTACCCAATCATATATAGACTTTATCGCATTCAACAGCTTTCTGTTTTTTAAACCAATGAAAATCAAACTTACAATATTTTAATAAAAACATTCCATCACTCATTATCAACAGTTTAGTTTTATTGACAAGATGCTAACTTTTATTGATAAGATGTCTATTTAATATGAATTGGACATGATAGGGAATTAATAGAGCAAAATAGTTGTTTAATCAAGTATAAACGACCTGTAATCAATTTGATTTTACCATCATTCTCATTTGCTATTGATTTGTAACACATTAATTTATTAAATCAAAAAACATGAAAACATTAATCATACATCTTTTAATAACAATAAGTATAACGACTATAAGTTATGCTCAAAATCTAAATGCTGAGTTAGAAAACACAACTTATAAAATTAAGTCAAACAAAAATGTAACTCCACATTTTATTAAAGAAGTGCAAAATAGAAATACGCCCAATCATGCAAAACATTTTGAAAACTTAGCTTCACAATGGGGTATACAACAAGTATCTAAATATGATAAACCTAAAAAATCATTTAATGCTACTTTTAAATCCGACAAAGGGCAAATCGCTGTAACTTATGACAAAAATGGAAAACTAATAGCTGCAGAAGAAGAGTTCAAAAATATAGCTTTACCAAAACATGTAATACAATTTATTTATAACAAACATAGAGGATGGACAGTAACTGGCAATATATATTCTGTTTCTTATCACAGAAATAAACTCCTTAAAATTTTATATGAAGTACAATTAAAAAAAGGGTATCTAAACAAGAGTGTACAGCTTAACATTGATACTATATATTAGTTAGCCTAATACATAGTAAAACTATCAAAAATGAATGGTAAATAATCTAAAAAAATAGTACCTTAAAAATGTTTAAATCAGAATGTAATTAACATCATCCAATTACTTTTAATCTTAAAACCTAATCATTATGTTAAATCACTTTCTAAACCCTGTAAATATTAGGGTACTAAAGAAATCAGAGCAAAGTAAAATTAACGGAGGTACTGAAAACCCTTGTTCTCTTGGACATCATGTTTCCTGTGGATTTTGTATTCCTAAGGAAGAGCCTTCTGATGTTTGCTTAGATCCTTGAAAATTATAAAAAAGCTGTCTTAGACGACAGCTTTTTTACATATTTAGTTTAAACTATGAAGCTTCTAGAACTTCACGCATTGCTTTAGCTTTTAGTAAACACTCCTCGTATTCTTTATCTGGATCTGATTCTGCTGTTATTGCGCCACCTACAGTATATGAGATATATTTTTTTTCTTCATTATAGAGTATACTTCTAATCACTACATTAAAATCAAAATCTCCTGTGGGAGTAAAATATCCAACGGCTCCACTATACAAGCCTCGTTTAGATTCTTCTAAATCTTCAATAATCTGCATTGCTGAAATTTTAGGCGCTCCGGTCATACTTCCCATAGGGAATGTAGTTTTAATAATATCTACAGGCGAAGTGGTTTCATCTATTTTTGAAACTACAGTAGATATCATCTGATGGACTTGATTAAATGAATATACCTTACAAAGTTCTTCAACAGTAACAGAACCTTTTACAGCGGTTCTTGATAAATCATTACGAACCAAATCTACTATCATTACATTTTCAGAACGTTCTTTTGGATCATTTTTTAAAGCTGATACTAATTTTTCATCTTCTACTCTATTCTTAGATCTTTTTGCAGTCCCTTTAATCGGTTGAGAAATAATTTTCTGTCCTTCTTTACGCAAATAGCGTTCGGGAGAAGCTGACAATAAATAGTGTTTATCTATTTTTAAAAATGTAGCAAAAGGAGGTCGTGAAATAGCATTAAGGTGATGATAAGTCTGCAAAGGATTAATACAACTCTCTTTTGCAAAAAACTCCTGACAAAAATTGGCTTCGTAAATATCCCCTCTATAAATATGAGTCAACATAGCATTGACTTTTTCTTTATATATATCTTTGGTTATCCTAAGACTTATCTTAATCTTACCACAAGGAGATTCTTCAGCTTTATTTTGTGTTGTCAATAAAGTGGTAGAAATGGTTTTAAAATCCTCTTCAATTTCATCATCAACCATTCTTAAGTAATGCATTTCTAATACATCTCCAATAAAAAAAAATATTTTTTTGGGCTGAAAGAAATATAAATCTGGAAATTCTAATTCGTCTTTATTTCTAGAAACAAGTTCTTCTGTATCATTTTTAAGCTCATAGGAGAGATATCCAAAAATCCAATCTCCCGATTGTTCTTGATATTCTTTTAAGCTATCAAATCCATTATGATAATCTGTCTTAATTGCGGTAAAAGCCTCAACAGCCAAAATACCATCAAAACTAGAATATTGTTGAGTAAAATCATTAGAGTCCATCCAGGTGATTTCATCAAACTGTTGTGCCCATTGTAAGAGTTTGAGTTTAAATTCTGACGGGTTTTCTAATGTATATTTTTTGATACTTCGCACCTACTCATTAAATTTGATGTGCAAAAGTACTTATAACCTGATTTAATCCCAATAAAAGTGTCTCATCTGTTACGGTATTGGACTCTACCGAAAAATTATCATAAAAAGAAGGAAAACTAAAGCTTTCTATAATTTCTGCTCCAAATCTTGGAAATACATTTTTGGCATATTCTAAAGAACTTACTCCTCCTCTTTTTCCAGGAGAAGTACTCATTAAAAGAATTTTTTTGCCTTCTAAAAAATTACGGTCCAAACGGGATAACCAATCTATTATATTTTTAAAAAAGGCTCCCCAACTACCATTATGTTCATTTACTGAAATTATCAATGCATCTGTATCAGATATTTCCTGTCTAAGTCCCATTGCCATCCCGGGAAAACTATTATTTCTTTCCTCATCTTCACTATACATTGGCATATTATAATTTGTTAAATTGACAATTTTAACCTTATGTCCTTCTATTTTTGATGCTACAAATTCTACAAGTTTATGATTGATAGAAGTACTGCTATTAGAACCTGCAAAGGCGATAATGTTTTTCATTGCTATATCTTAAGAAACCAAAAGTAACTAAAATCAAAACAGTCACAAAATAAGGCTACCTTTGTATCATCAAAAAACAAATCAATTGACTTTTCAAGATTTAAATTTAAGCACGCAACTTCTTAATGCCCTTGACGATTTAGGGTTTGAGACCCCCACTCCTATCCAAGAGCAAGCTTTTTCTGTAGTAATGTCTGGAAAAGATGTAGTAGGTATTGCACAAACAGGTACAGGAAAAACATATGCTTATATGCTTCCTATTTTAAGAATGCTAAAGTATTCTGTACAACAAAACCCAAGAGTATTAGTGTTGGTTCCTACAAGAGAATTAGTAGTTCAGGTAGTTGATGAAATTGAAAAACTATCCACATATATCAATGTAAGAATTACAGGAGTATATGGAGGGACAAATATAAATACTCAAAAACAAGCTGTTTCTCAAGGATTAGATATCATTGTAGCTACTCCGGGACGCTTATATGATCTAGCTGTGAGTAGAGTGTTACAATTAAAATCTATTCAAAAAATAGTAATCGATGAAGTTGATGTAATGTTAGACCTTGGTTTTAGGCATCAATTGATGAATATTTTTGATATCCTTCCTCGGCAACGACAAAATATTATGTTTTCTGCTACTATGACCGATGAAGTAGATAAAATGATTTCAGAAACATTTGTCAAACCTCAAAAAATATCTGTTGCAAAAAGTGGAACTCCTTTAGAAAACATTAAACAGTTTGGATATAAGGTCCCAAACTTTTATACTAAGGTTAATTTACTAGAACATTTACTTTCAGATAAAGAAACGTTTCATAAAACCTTAATTTTTGTCGGTTTTAAAAAAATAGCAGATCGACTATTCGAACAGTTAGAAAAACAATATGCCGATGAAATTTGCATTATTCATTCTAACAAAACTCAGAATTATAGACTACGTAGTATTGAGCAATTTAGACAAGGAGAAAATCGTATTCTAATTGCTACAGATGTTATGGCTAGAGGTTTGGATATAGAAAATGTAAGTCAGGTAATCAACCTTGACACTCCAGAATATCCTGAAAATTACATGCACCGTATTGGTAGAACAGGTCGTGCAGAAAAAGAAGGAGTTTCTTTTGTGCTTACTACCGAAAAAGAACAAGAACATCTTGACCGTATCGAGAATTTAATGGAAATGAAAATCGAGCAACTGGATATGCCAGTAGGCGTAGAAATTTCTGATCAACTTACTCCTGAAGAACAACCTGTTGTAAAAGAGATTAATAATCCTCATAAACGTCCTAATGATGAAGTTGGACCAGCTTTTCACGAGAAAAAAGAAAAAAACAGAAAAGTAAACCTGGGAGGATCATATCAACGTGAAATTAAAAAGAAATACAAAAAACCTAAGACAAAAGGTGATAAAACCTATAATTTAAAGAATAAGAAAAAAAGGAAATAAGATTCAGTCTTTCGTTCAGAAAGGATTACAAATAAAAGAAAAAGCAAGAATCCTTGAAAAACTAATTCTGAATTTCTTGTAATGGAAAAAGTACTGATTGAAATACGTTTTTTTAAGATACTTTTTTTAATCAATTTTTGGAAATACCTGATTGGTATTTACTATAGAGATCATACTGTTCCGCATTTTTTTTAATTCAATAATCTGAAAAAAAATAACAATCACAAAACAACCAATACCTATATAAGTATTGAGAAATGCTAAGAGTGCTCCCATTATATATATAGCTGAAAAAATGATATCTTTTTCTTTTCGCCCAATAAGTTTACCCAATACAGAGGTCTTCCCAATATGACCAATTATACATTGTTTTAAAATAAAAAATGATATTCTACTCATTAGTAATACAAAACCGTATAAAGCAACAGGGATGGCATCAATATGATTTTCACCAATCCAAGAAGTTGTAAAAGGAATTAATGATAACCAAAACAATAAATGCAAATTAGCCCATAAAATTTTGTTATTAACGGTTCCTATTATTTGAAATAAATGATGATGACTATTCCAATAAACACCAATATATATAAAGCTTCCTAAATAGCTAATAAATATTGGAAAAGACGGAATAATAGCTTCGAATGTAGTTTCCTTGGGTGCTTCTAATTCTAAAACCATAATAGTAATAATAATAGCAAGTACACCATCGCTAAAAGCTTCTAATCGACTTTCATTCATTTTTTTTAGTATAACTAGTTAAACATAGATATGTCAAATACTACTTATTTAAAATAATTTCGATCATCTGGTGCTTCGTTTAAAGTAAATGTATGTTGGTATTCTGGATCATATACATTTAATATAGTATAAGTTCCCGAAGTTTTCCATGATTCGCCATCCCAGGTTCCATCATCATTAAGTGATTTTTGAATATGTTGTGACTGAATTAAAACACGACCCCAAAACAACCATTTACCATTTATATTATGCACATAATAGACTCTAACCGGATCTAATTGAAAAATTCTGGCACTTGGTTTATCTTTAAACTCAAACACCATACCTTCTACATCTTTTAATGTAACTGGTGTTTTCTTATGCTTTTCCAGGTCAAAAATATGAACAGGAAATCCCTGTTCTATTGTTAGTTGTAATGTGTCATTAATTTCTACGAGACTTCCCATTTTTATATTTTTTAGTTATTAATTAATTTTCCTCCAAACATCTTCACTAAATTTTTGAATCCATTTTGATAAAACTGTGTTAACCCATCTTCTGAAGAATAGAATGTAGAGGACCACTGTACTATACAGCGCTTATCCAACTCTGTTTCTATAACTTGAATTTGAGCATGGTATTTTTGTGTCGTTTCTCCCCACTCTCCTTTATACCATTTATACTTATATCGCATATTTTCATTATCCATAAAAACTAATTCCTCCCATGTTGGAGTTTGGCCGGGAAAGATTAATTTTCTACGAATATCTCTCTCTTCTCCTTGTCCTTCCATTACTTCAGAAATCGGAATATCTGGATGCCATTGGTTTATATTATAAAAACCCCCAACCAGATGCCATACTTTGGCTGCAGAAGCATTCAATTCACATACTACAACTACTCTCCAATTCTTATATTCTTTTGTACTCATTTTGTTATATAATCTAAATTTCAAATTCTATAATTCTTTATACCACCGAATATCTTTATAGTTCTGCTTTAAGAATTATTTGTTAATTAAAAAGAGCGAACAGCGCGAACCCGGCATTCATGATTCTTAAGATCCGTAAATATATTACCAATCAGAAAGTATTGAGCCCAAGCAAAATTGAGATCTAATTCTGTAGAACTCCAATAGAAATCACTAGCAAAATTACCAACATCTTTGTGCGGAGGTTTGGCACCACGGCCTATATTTGTATACATTAAGCTTAATTCTTTTTTTGATGGTAAATACCAATCTGTAAAACCGTTTAATTCTAAATCGTAACAAAGTTGTGCTGCGTATGGTTTGGTTCCTTGACTTACAATAATCTTTGATGTATTAGCTTTTCCTGATCCAACAATACTATCAAAAGATTTGGTATTAGTAAAAGCTCCATAATGCCATTGACTTCCTGTACTTTGATCTTTTGCTGCACATACCAATCCATGTTGTCCAGTCGCATCCAAATAGAATATAATCCCTCCTAATTCTGGTACATTCTGACCAATACTATATTTGGGAGTACTCTTACTCTGTGCAAATACATTAATGGTAGCTAACAGCAAAAAAGCGAATAAAATATTTTGTGTTTTTTTCATTGTATTATTTTTTAAAAAATTCAATTATATCATTCTAAAACAAGGTCCGTAGTGAAGTCCCTCCTTATGATCGGGAATTGGTGTCTGAATAAGAGGTAAAGCAAAGTGTTCTAATTTAAACATCACTTCGACAGCATTTACTAAAGCCGCCTGTCCTCTGCCATTTATTGCCCAGGCATCTTCTAAAAACTTTACTAAATCGGTATACACTTTATCAAATTCATGAATTAAATACCAAACTTCTGGCGATACATTTTCTTCTAAATACCCTCCTTCTGGAACTCTTGCAATCTTATATGTCTCTGGGCGTGGATTAGGATCTTTAAAATAGTAAGTGTCTCCTTCCTGAACTATCTTCTTCTTATAAAAGACTTCCCAAAAACGATAGAAATGTGCTAAATTGTCCATCCCTGTACTTGCAGGAGTTACATTTTCTGAACCTTCACCTTGCTCCTTAATCATATCTATAGCTTTAGAAACGCTTTTAGCATCGGCCATTACCCACCAAGATAACGGACCTGCTAATTGACGTTCTACATTCATTTTTGGCTGTAGTTCTTGAAACAGTTCATTAATTCTATCATATAATTCACCAATAGTTGTATTGTGTTCATAACTTTGATCATGCTTTTTAGAACTAATACTTCCATCTTCAAGACAAAGCCCACCAATACTTACCAATTCTTTGGTTTCATAATCATATATATCTGCAATTTCTTCTGGTAGTTCTATTTCCATAAAATTTCGGAGGGAACAATCGTTCAACCCTTCTAAATGCAAGAAAAGATCTGGATGTACTCCTCCTGGTAATCCCGAAGGAAATTTTAATCCGTTTTCTGGATCATAAATTTTAGGTTCACCACCAATACCCACAATCATATTACATACCATAGCCATATGTAACATTTCTTCCTGAAAGATATTACGGATAGATTTTGCAACATCGCACTTATTATCCTTAATAGTCCACATTGCCTGTAGGTATATTGGTATGGTTGCAAATTCCAACACCACGGCATTATTTAATAATTCTTTTAAAACATATAGCTTATCTTCTTCCTCATCACTTACCGATTTAGAATGCTTGATTAATTCTTTTAAATTATTAATCTTTGTTGCTTTTTCTTGAAAAACATTTTTGAATTGTATTGCTTCTGTTGACATTTTTTTTCTTTAAACGTTAGTTTTTAGTAGCTTTTTTTGTCAAATGATCCACCAATCTAAAAGCCATTGCAGTAAGAGTAAGTGTTGGATTTACAGCACTTCCTGTTGGAAAAGCCGCATTAGAACACACATACAAATTATCGGTATCATGTACTCTCATAAATTTATCGGTCACACTGTTTTCTGGTGAAGTTCCCATACGTGCTGTTCCTGTTGTATGATGCCCTCCTGGTTTTTCTACTTTTGATTTAATGACTTCTAATCCCATTTTTTCTATAATTGCTTCCAATAATTTTAAGCGATCATTTGCATTTTTCATTTCTTCATCTGTCCTGCTAAAATGTACCGTGGTTTGTGGTAATCCAAAACGATCCACCCCTGGTTTTGCTTCTAAACGGTTACTATGCTTTCCTTTTTCTTCTAAAAAAGCCTGAATTTGAATTTCCATTTCTCCATAGACAACCTTATCAATTTCTTCTCTTGTTTTTCCATCAATCATTAATTGAGCAATATCTATATTAGGAGTAACACGGTTTTTAAACATAAATATCTTTCCCTTTTTCTGGTGTTCTTTTGTATTATAGCTATGAGACATTAGCGTTGGAAAATCATATTCCTGAAACCATCCATTAGGGTTAGATTTTGCTTTTCCAGTAACATTTAACATAGAATGTGACACCACGAATCGTCCAACAAGGTCATGGTCATTACCAATACCATTTTCCCAAAATTCGTTTTTAGACGCTCTCAATAGCTTAGGAACATTGTATGCTCCAGAAGCCAAAATAATTGTATCTCCATATACTTTGTGTTTTTCTCCATTTAGGTTATCTGTATAAGTAACAGATTCTATTTTTGATTTATTTAGCACATTTACTTCATGTACAGGAGCATTTATACGAACTTCAAAATTGATAAATCGGGTATCATTTTTCAAATCGTCTAGTACGTATTGCGCATTAAATCGTCCTCCGATTGGACAATACTTACAGGTTCCGGTTGTCATACATTTTCGGTACCGCGCAATGGGCATTTTACCTGATTTTATCTTACTTTTTGTTCCTGGATCTATGTCCCCATCCTGATAAGTAACATCTAATTGCTCCCATGCTTTAATCATTTCTCCATCTGCTGCCGTCCATTCAAAAGGTGGTACCGGATAAGGTTTTGATCTGGGAATCCAATTTGCATCGTCATCCCCACAAACAGATAAAAATGCTTCGGCATCATTATAATACGCTTCTAAATCCTCATAATTAATGGGCCAATCGGCACCTTCTCCTGTATTCGTAAAAAGATTAAAGTCTTCTGGTCTAAAGCGTAAACACCATGCTCCCCAATGCATCGTAGAACCTCCATAAGCTTTTACACGAACACCATCGGTTTGATAATCAATGTTTCCTGTAGAGTCTGCTTCAAATTTTTGATCATAAGTAAATGTATATGGTCTTTCCCCTCTGGTAATATAATCCCACCAAAAACGTCTGTCTTTTGCTACAATTTCTGGTCCTGCTTCGAGAATCAAAATAGAAGCATCATGCTTTCTTTCGAGCAACCCTTTAGCAATAGTTGCCGCAGCAACGCCGCCACCAACAATTACATATTCAAATTGGTTTTTCATGCCTGGTCATTTTTCGAATTAGTACTATCAGGATTATAAGATCGCACTCTAGAAAGACGATTATAACGAGTTCCTCCTAAAAAGCCATGGTAATTTTTTGCCTGTTCTCCTCCGAATTTGGTGCCCCAACTTTTAAATCCACCTGCAGTAATTTGCATTCTAATAAATTCATTTACTACATAAATTTTACAATGCGCTAATCGTGTGGTTGGTGGTGCATTATTATCTATTCCACTCTCAAAGAATAGCTTTTTATATGCCTCTTCATTTCCGTACATTGCTTTTAATTCATTAATCACATAAATAGCATTTACATATTCTCCTGAATAATTAGGTGCATTTTCTGTTTTTGCCTTTAGCATCTCGTACCAGGAGCTTCTTTGATTATTAGAATCGTAAATCGTGTTAGACCAATTGGTACCAATAGCTTCAAAGATTTCCCATAATGCCTCTTTGTTTTGATATGTAAGATCCTGTCCTTCTGCAAAAATCAGACCGGCTGAGAGTTTTTCATTACAGACTGGTCCTCCAATACAAGTGAGTTCTTCATTCATAAAGTGTCCTTATTTAAAAAAAGTTATTGTATTCTTATTTAAAAACTATGTACTATCTAAAAAGTTCACGCTCCATTAAATGCTGTGTTCCTTTTTTAAAATAGATCTCTGTCCAAGAGTTATCTGTAGCCAAAAAATCACTAAAAAAAACTTCATCCTTACCATGGTTGGCCATTTGATCACGAAATTCATAATGGTTAAATAGACGTACAAATTCTGTAAGATAAATATCTACGACACTGGTATTACCTCGAATAATGATCATATTTTCATCATTATTTTGCGTGGAACTTTTTGAAAAATTTGCAGATCCTGTGATCAATATAGGATCATCTGTTAATGGATCTACAAACAAATATTTAGTATGTAAATATTTAACATGATCATTAAGTCCAGTAAGATGTTCAGATTCCCATCCTTTTAATCCTTCTTCTTTAATTTCTTCTTTATTAATAATTGCGCCCATTGCAATTCTATTATTCTTCGTGTTTTTAAAAAGATCAAAAGTGTTCCCCTCTTTTTCTAGTAATATATACCGCAGTGATTTATCTTCTACACTCATGATTTCGGCAAAATCCTGGTTTACACCAAAAGCAGCAGTAAATCCAATAGATTGCTTAGCTGTTTCAATTTGTTTTCCATACCATTCTAAAACACTTAGATCTTCTCTGGGGCTAAAAATTGGAGTAATACCTTTATCTATCTTGCCGTTTGGTGTTGGTGTATGTTTATCATTTTCAGGACGTAGTTCTTTCATTTCGGGATTTTTTGAAAGACGTGTCCAATATTCCATATAATCAGAAGCTATTTTTTCATCTCTAACAATATGTCCAACATTTGATTGTCCAAAAATTCCACCCTTGGTAAAATTAGTAGACCCCATCCACACTTCTTTTGGTTTTCCTTTATATAAAAGCACAATGTATTTATTATGTTTTATGGAGGAATTTGCAGATCTGGGAATCATTAATTTTTCTATTCCAGGAACTTTAGCAACTGCTTCATCTGTATTTTCCCATGGACCATTTTTTGATCTATCGTATATGATTTTCACATCAGCACCTGTTTTTGATGCATCATATAAAGCCTGAATAACAGGAACATGATCAAACTCGTATGCAGCTACTCTTAATGAATAATCCTTACCATTTGCTTCTCCTATAAATGCTAACATGGCTTCTTCTAATCCACGAGACAGCCATTTATATGCTTCGTTATTAGGAACTTCATCAGGGTTTTTATTGTCAAATTTTTGTGCATATGCCTGACTAACCGTTCCTCGATTGAAAAAAACTCCATGGGTCCCTTCATTAGGGTTTTCAGTTGTGACTTCAACATTAATTTCATCTCCTTCCTTTAAACTAGCAGCTGTTCCGTATACAGGACACACAGTATATTGATACTGAGTATTTGGTTCTGCAGTATAATCACTCCAAAGAAAAGCCTGAATTAAATTTGTGTCCTCTTTTTTTCCATTTTTTTCAAACTCTTTAAAACCTCTTAGATTTTTTACTTTTCCAGATAGAATATTTTTTCGTTTAAAAAAGAACCCTAATAACCCTTTTCTTGCCTTTTCATCAACATCTAAGCAAAGTACCACAACATGTGTTCCTGCTATAACATGTAGAGAAACTCCATTAAGTTGGTTTCGTAATCTCATATTTTTTGTTTTAATGTTTTAAATCATCTGAAATCTTGGTTCATCAAAACAAGCTACACTCCTTTTGATAGTGTTAAGTTATAGTGACATGATGAAAAATAATATTTCATTATATTTCATGAATCTAACCTCATAAAAGTGATCTATTTACACTCGTTACTTCTAAATAGCACTAAATGCTCTCCTGGTTGCTAGAGATATTACTTTATTAAATCATTAGCTTTTTTTATGAGGTTTTCAAAAAAACAAGGAAGCTTAAAGACGAAGAAGGTAATTCTAGATATAATAGATGATTTACTATTTTAATACTTTATCAATTAACACTTTACCCTTACTAATTCACAAAAACTTTGCTATTATCAAATCAAAGAGTACTAAAACGTATCTAGTCATATTAAGAATGTTCTAGAAAAAAACACATCCAACGATTTAATATTAATAAAGAAGATGAATCTTATGAAATAAAATGAAAAATCTGGATCAATACTTACTGTAAAAGAAAATGAGTTCGTACTTTGTAAAAAAACTAATCTCTTTTCATGGATTTAAATCTTGCAGTACTAATCGACGGTGATAATATACCATCTACCTATATCAAAGAAATGATGGAAGAGATAGCTAAATATGGTAATCCCACCATAAAAAGAATTTATGGCGATTGGACCAAACCGGATCTTACCAAATGGAAGAAAATTCTTCTTGAAAATGCTATAACTCCTATTCAACAATATGGTTACACCAAAGGAAAAAATGCAACTGATTCTGCTATGATTATTGATGCTATGGATATTTTATACTCAGAAAAAGTAAATGGGTTTTGCCTGGTATCCAGCGATAGTGATTTTACTCGTTTAGCTACTCGACTTAGAGAAGCAGGAATGAAAGTTTTTGGAATTGGAGAAAAGAAAACTCCTAATCCTTTTATTGTTGCTTGTGATAAATTTATTTATCTCGAAATACTAAAACATGAAGCCGAAGAAAATGAATCTGAATCTACAGATAGTAAACCTATATCTAAGAGTAATGTAGATAAAATAACGCAAAAAGATATCAGATTAATTTCATATACAATATCTGATTTGGCAGACGATGATGGCTGGGCTTTTCTTGGTGATGTAGGAAGTCTTTTACAAAAGAAACAACCCAACTTTGACTCTAGAAACTATGGTTTTCAAAAACTAACTCCGCTAATTCAATCCATTAAAAGTTTTGAAATAGAACAACGTGAAACTACAAAGGGGAGATCTAAACTAATTTACGTTAGAAACAAAAAGCAAAACAGGAATAAACATTAAAAGACACTTAGACTACTCTAATTATGGCATCCATCTTTGCTCACGGATTTACTGCTTTTGCTTTTGGTAAAAGTTTTTCAAAAGAAATCATCAATTGGAAATTCTGGTTCCTAGGAATCCTTTGCGCTATTATACCCGATGCTGATGTTATCGGTTTTAAATTCAATATAGCATATGAAGATTTTTGGGGACATCGAGGATTTTCTCATTCATTAGTCTTTGCTTTATTTTTCGGAATAACCATGACCTCTATTTTTTATCGTAAGAAGCTAATGACTAAAACTGGCTTAATATTAATTACTTATTTTTCAGTTTGTACAGCATCACATGGTATTTTGGACGCTATGACTACAGGAGGTTTGGGTATTGCTTTTTTTTCTCCTTTTGATGATACACGCTATTTTTTTCCGTGGAGACCTATTAAAGTTTCTCCCATTGGAGCTAGTAATTTTTTTAGCATTTGGGGAATTAAAGTATTGTTAAGTGAATTGATTTGGGTCGGAATTCCAGGTGGTATTTATATATTAACGATGTATTATGTCAAAAAACGTAAGATTCAATCAAACTGAACAACAAGCATGAGAGAATTTCAAAACACCACTACTTCTAAAGACAAAAAAAAGTCAAAAGTAACTATTGGAAAAGCATTTAAAACCATTATTTGGCCAAGAAGAAATCTTGTTTTTATTGGATTACTTCTCATTGTCATAAGCAGGTTAGCTAGTTTAGTATTACCTGTAGCTAGTAAATATCTCATGGATGACGTAATCGCTAAAAAAGATTACGAAATGCTGAAGTTATTATTAACAGGAGTAGGAATTTCAATTCTAATACAGGCTATTACTTCATTTCTTCTAACTCGGATACTTAGTGTGCAAGCTCAATTTTTAATATCAGAATTACGAGCACAAGTACAGAAAAAAGTATTATCACTACCTATTAGCTTTTTTGACAATACCAAATCAGGAGCCCTAGTATCTCGTATCATGAGTGATGTAGAAGGCGTTAGAAACCTTATTGGCACGGGATTAGTACAATTGGTCGGAGGTACAATTACAGCAATCATTTCATTAGTTTTATTAATTCGAATTAGTCCATCAATGACTCTATTTGTATTGGTTCCAGTATCTGTATTTGGCGTAGTTGCCTTAAAAGCTTTTAAATACATAAGACCTATCTTTAGGAAACGAGGAGTTATTAATGCTGAAGTTAAAGGCAGACTAACAGAAACCCTTGCCGGAGTTCGAGTGATAAAAGGATTTAATGCAGAGGAGCAAGAAAATAGAACTTTTGAAGAAGGAGTTGATCGCTTATTTCAAAATGTGAAAAAAAGTTTAACAACTACTGCTCTGATCACTAGCTCGTCTACATTTCTATTAGGTATTGCTTCTACCGGAATTATGGGGATTGGTGGTTATAAAATTATGGTTGATGAACTTACTGTTGGTGATTTTCTTTCTTTTACATTATTACTTGGTTTTATGATTGCTCCAATAGTACAAATGAGCAATATAGGAAGTCAGTTGACTGAAGCATTAGCGGGATTAGATCGTACCGAAGAGCTCATGAATATGACTCCAGAAGAGGAAATAGAAGATCGAACGGTAGAATTAGTTGATATACATGGAAATATTATTTTTGATGATGTTACTTTTTCTTATGAGGAAGGAAAAGATGTATTGCATAATATTAGTTTTAAAGCTACTTCAGGATCAGTTACTGCTTTGGTAGGTAGTTCGGGATCAGGAAAGTCTACGATTGCTGGACTATCAGCCACTTTTCTAAATCCAAAATCGGGTCTTATTACTATCGACGGTCACGATTTATCAAAAGTCAAACTAAGTAGCTACAGAAGGAACCTTGGAGTAGTTTTACAAGATGAATTCTTATTTGAGGGTTCTATACGACAAAATATCTTATTTCCACGACCAGATGCTACAGAAGAACAATTACTTCAAGCAGTTAAAGCTGCATACGTTAATGAATTTACAGATCGTTTTGATGAAGGATTAGATACGCTAATAGGTGAACGTGGGGTAAAATTATCTGGAGGACAACGACAACGAATTGCAATAGCAAGAGCAATACTAGCAGATCCCAAAATTATCATTCTCGATGAAGCTACTTCTAATCTAGATACAGAAAGTGAAGCATTGATTCAAAAAAGCCTTAGTGAATTAATGAGAGGTAGAACCACTTTTGTGATTGCCCATAGATTAAGTACCATTAAAAAAGCCGATCAGATTTTGGTCATAGAATCAGGAAAAATTGCCGAACGTGGCACTCATGATGAACTCATCGCTTCAGAAGGTAGGTATTTTGATTTATATACGTATCAAGCAAGGATCTAGTAAAAGAATAAAATCTTAAAATTCCTTTATCGGTGTAGAAATTACCATCTTAATACGACTTACTTCTAAAGTAATTAGGATGATACGATTTATATTTGCCTTGGTTTTTATCTTCAATATTGGTGTGACCAATGCTCAAAATACGGTTAATAATACCTTAGAAAAACAAGACTATGAATATTTTCTGGATTTCTTTACTTCTGGAAATACTCAAGTCCATAAAGAAGCACTAAAATATATTGAAGATCACTGGAAAGAAAGTTTTGAAGTCATGGCAGTTGAAACCATGTACTTTTTAAGAAGCCCCTCGACTTCACTTAAACTTCTAAACATTCTTCAGAAAAAAACTAAAAAATATTATCCTCGCGATTTTGATAAATGGTATGAATACATATGGAGTAAACAATCGTCTTATCCAGATGCTTACTATACCTTTAAAGCTATCCTACATAAAGCTATAGATTCTCGTTTTGACAGATATTTCCTGGATCGCGAACATCAATCTACCATTCGATTAGATGAAGTACGTTGGGGAGGTGTAAAACAAGATGGTATCCCGCCACTTCGAAATCCCAAAATGCTCAATGCAAAAGATGCGACTTATCTCGATGATAAGGATATTGTTTTTGGCATTTCTATTAATGGAGATACGCGTGCATATCCAAAACGTATTTTAGCCTGGCATGAAATGTTTACCGATCAAGTCGGAAATATTCCCGTTACCGGAGTATACTGTACATTATGCGGAACTGTAATTTTATATAAAACAGAAAAAGATGGAATTCGCTATCAAATGGGTACTAGTGGTTTTTTATATCGATCTAATAAATTAATGTACGATCAAAAAACACAATCGCTTTGGAATACGCTTTGGGGAAAACCTGTTATAGGACCTTTGGTAGGCAAGGGTATTGAATTAGAATACCTTAGTGTGGTCACAACAACTTGGGGAGAATGGAAAAAACGACATCCAAAAACTACTGTTTTATCCTTAAAAACAGGACATCGTAGAGATTATAATGAAGGAGTTGCTTATAAAGATTACTTTTCGACCGATGAATTAATGTTTACGGTGCAAGAAAAGGATACCAGATTAAAAAACAAGGAAGAAATTCTAGCCATACGACTTCCTGATAAAACTGAAGAGAATATTGCCATTTCATCCAATTTTTTAAAGAAAAATCATATTTATAAAGGTGTAATAAATCACAATAATTTTACCGTATTTACAGATCAAAGTGGTGCGCATCGTGCATATTTTACCAAGGAGATTGAATTTACTTCATATGACAAAACATCATTAGCCCAAGACAGTAATGGTGAAACTTGGGAACTAGATGAAAATCAAATTAAAAATATTAAAAGCGGTAAAACTTTACAACGATTACCTACTCATAATGCGTTTTGGTTTGGTTATCATGCTGCTTTTCCAGATGTGAAATTGATCAAATAAGCTTTATTCATTATCATCATAATTTATTTTTTTATCCAAAATGAATAAGGTTGTTATCACTTATTTAAAACCAATCTTAACGTAGGATTTGATATTTTTAAAGATAAAAACATAGTTATGAAAAATAATATACGAGGTGGTGATGCGCCTATCCCTTGTCAATTAGAAGCAGATAAGAACTATGCATGGTGTAGTTGTGGACATAGTGCAGATCAGCCTTTTTGTAATGGCACACATAAAAAAGAAGGAGGTACTCCACCAACGATTTTTAGTGTCCATGAAGCTAAAGAAGCTTATTTATGCACCTGCAAAGAAACTAAAAACCCACCGTATTGTGATGGGTCTCATAAAAATTAGAAAATGAAAAATTCCTGATTCATCTAGGTGAATCAGGAATTGAATATCACTCCTACTTTCTTATAAATTCTGCTTTTTTTCCACCTAATTGTAGGATCATTTTATTTTGTTCTGGAAAAAATTCAATATGTACTCCTGCTCGATTTGATTGAAATTTGTTTTTTGCATGTGATTCTACCGGAAATGTTGGACCATTTTTTGCACTTACGATTAGTGTAGTGTCTTCTTTGGTCATGGTTATTTCAAATGGAAATTCTTCTCCTATATAAACCCCTAGATATGCATCAAGTTCTTCGGTTTTTAACTGTAATGCGGGCTTAAATTCTGGAAGTTTATATTCCAGGTCATAATATATATTAGCGACCCCAACTAATATCTCAGTCAACCCTAATATTACACCATTAGACAAATAGCTAATTGACAGTTTATCTTCTGGTACATAAATCGCTACAGATTGAAAGCCATCAATTCCTCCTGAATGACCAAAGTTTTCCTTATGGTCATAAGGAAATTGAACAAGCCCCATTCCATAACTATCTTCAAGATCTTTCATCTTAAGTAAGGATTCTTTAGACACCAGTTTATCAGAGAACAAATTATGATAAAAAATGGCTACATCTTTTGATGTAGAAACTATAGCTCCTGCACCTATAGGCACACTCATATCTGTTTCTGGTTGTAACATCCACTCTTCATCCATGTGATATGACAACGCTTCATTTTCTTTTGAATTTATTTTACTTCCATAATATGTATTCTTTAAATGACAAGGAATAATTATCCTTGATTTAAGAATTTCGGCATAACTTTTCCCTTCGATATCTTCGGCTATATAAGAC
Source organism: Aquimarina sp. AU119 (assembly GCF_900312735.1). Lineage (NCBI taxonomy): Bacteria > Pseudomonadati > Bacteroidota > Flavobacteriia > Flavobacteriales > Flavobacteriaceae > Aquimarina > Aquimarina sp. AU119. The sequence goes on from NZ_OMPF01000039.1 coordinate 69,981, forward strand.
AATAAGACATAATTTGTATTAGAGTATTTACCTTTCTCATCGGGTTTAAATTGAATTTCTTTTTTTTCAATTCGATCTAACATTTGTTGTCTCGTATTAGGAACCACCATCCATTTCCTAAAGTCTTTATCGTTAGTTATATTATATAAACCACTGCGATGTTTTAAAAGATGTTTTATTGTAATTTTATCAGCATTAGGAATTTTAGGAAAATAATCACTAAGAAAAGTTACTAGACTCAGCTTCTTTTCCTCGATCAATTGCATAATTATTGTTGCTGTAAATGTTTTGGTAATAGAACCTATTCTATATTTGGTATTATGACTAGCCTTTACTTTATTTTTAAGATCTGCATATCCCATAGTATGTTGATAGATTTCTATTCCGTTCTCTAAAACAGAAACACTTCCCATTCCTTTATTTTTATGATCAATCACAGAAAACAAACTATCTAGTTTTGCCTTATTAATCTTTTGTGCATTTATGGTATAGCTTATCAAAAAAGCTATAATTAATATCTTTTTTATCATAATATTTTAGTTTTTAACTGATAATCTTTTGAGTTCTTTTTTTGCTATTTCAAATGAACTATATGCGCTGTATACTCCATCTTCACCTACAATGAAATGCATCGGGATTGAACTAATTTGCAATACTCTTCTTGTTTCTTTTACTCTTTTAGAAATAAACTGCATTCCTATTGGGTTTTTATCATTTACAAACTGTTTCCACTTATGGATATCAGAATCAAATGAAATGTCTATAAACTCGATATTAGAATTTTTGCTTAGTTCTTTTTTTAGTTTTTCCAGTTCTGGTTTTTCATGCATACATGGTGGGCACCAAGTAGCCCAAAACGTAATCAAGTATGTTTTTTCTTTGATATTTTTTAAATTAAATTCAATATCTTTTTGATCATATAATGTATGATCTGGAAGGATTAACTTTCCCTTTTCCGTAAAATCCCAAAGAGTATTAGCGTTTATTAATTCTCCATGATCATTATAATCTGAATTCTCAGTTAATACGATAAGAGGCTGGAAAAACAAAAAATAGAAGAAAACACCCAAGACTCCTAGACCAGATAAAAATCTGTATCCTTTTTTAATAGAATCTCTGGTAATAGCTAAGGTAAGTGAGCCTATAATGATAAGGATAAAAATAAAAGGGATATATAAAAAACCAAAAAGATCAAAAATAAAAAAAGGTAAAAAAAGAAACGGTAGAAATTTAGGTGGTGTCTTTTTATTTATTGTACCGCTAAAAAACATACCAATTACTCCTATCAAAATCGGAATCCATTTCAATAAATTTACCTCATGAATATGTAAAGGATTAAGAAATAGAAAAAAGTAAAAGCCTATAATCATTATTAATATAGTCGCTACTATTCCAAAAATTATTTTTAGCACTATTTTTTTCATCATATTTTATTTGTATTTTCTTAGTAAAAATTAATGTTGAAAAAGTGAAGCTACAAAGTTAGAATTCATAGTTTCATTACGCTTCAGAAGTTCACCTAACAATTGATACAAGTTCAATTGAAAGGGATTTTACAAATTATTTTTTTAGGAATTATTTTTGGTCTGCTTCCTTACCGATCCAGGTAAATACAATAATCGCAGCTCTTGAAATTATAAATACAAAAAAACCAAAGATGGGAGGAAGTGCCGACACTTTTAATCCTCCGGCAAAAATACCAGTAGAAAGATCTCCAATCTGTTCGACCTGATCAAACATTTCTACCAAACCTATCAGTTGTCCTAACATTCCCCAAACCAGAGTTAAAAGGCCAATAGAACTTAATAAGCTAATGTTTTTTTGTAGGGTAGCACTTCCTTGTTTTAACGCTATTACACTTTTAATGATTAGAAAAAACGTTAACAGTAACATGATCAAAATTGGAACCATAAAAAATGGACCCCCTTCATTAATGCGGCTAAAGAGTGCTGAAAAAAAAGATTCTTTTTGTTGAAGAATAAAAAGTAATGAAATCATAGAATGATGGATTTTGAATTAGACGTATCCAAAACTAATTTTTGTTATGTTACATTTTTTCTTTTTGCGCTTACTTACCTGATTAATGTGATATTTAGCAGAATTACCTCTCAATATGAGTAAAATTAGTTCTATTTTGTTAAATACAGCTTTAAAGAGGTTATTCATCTCAAAATTATATTTCAAAACGCAAAAAATACGGATATTGTCTGTTCATATGATTTCCAGAGATTTTATACTTAAAAAAACTGCAAAGCTCCTACTCCACATTATTTTTTGGGTAATTGTATTATTCTGTTATTCCTATTTCTTTGGACATAATAGTGATAATATTAATTATGTTTTCTCATTTTCTCTCTTTTTAATGCCCGTTACTATAGGAACTACATATGCTGTTACAGACATTCTAATTCCAAAATATTTATTACACGAAAAATATGGTCTATTCATATTGTATTGTACATATACTATCATTATTTCGGCTTTCTTTATTGTAATGTCCTTTTTCTATGGTCTATTATTTCTTACCGGATTAAAAATTGGCGAAATGGCTCCGATGACCCAAAGTCCTCTATTTCTTTTTATTGCTGTATATTTTGTGGTCTTTGTAGCTAGCGCAATTAACCTTGTGCAACATAACTATACTTCTATTAGTGCAAATCAAGAATTAAAAAATAAAGTGCTCGAAGCACAGCTTAAACTTAAAGAGCAAGAACTGCATTATCTAAAAATGCAGATACATCCCCATTTTTTATTCAATACACTAAATACTATGTATGGTTTTGCTTTAAAAAAATCAGAAGAAACTCCAGAAATGATATTAAAGCTATCTAATCTTTTAGACTATCTATTGTATCAAGTAGATAAACCTTTTGTTTCGTTACAAGAAGAAATTAATCACATAGAAGATTATCTCGCCTTAGAAAAAATGCGTTTTATGAATACTTTGGACGTTTCTATGAATTTTGATAAGATAGCTCACACTATACAAATTGCACCTATGCTTTTTATTCCATTTATAGAAAACAGTTTTAAACACGGGCAAATTCGCAATCAAAAATTATCTATTATAATCGATTTAAAATATCGTAATAATAAGATACATTTTAATATCAAAAACTCTATTTTAAACACTTCTAAAGATAACGTACAAGGTATAGGGTTGACAAATATCAAGAAACGATTACAGCTGTTATATAAAGATATGCATGAATTAAACATCTCTGAAAATGATGATTGGTATCATGTACATCTCGTTTTAAAAATTACAAAACCCGTATAATGAGTACAAAAATATCATGTATTATAGTAGATGATGAGCCTACCGCAAGAGATATTATAGCAAGCCATTTATCAAAAATTGATACGGTTGACATAGTTGATATCTGCAGTAACGCAATAGAAGCTTTTAATTCTATTAACACTCAAAAAATTGATCTCATTTTTTTGGATATTAATATGCCCGAAATTTCTGGTATCTCTTTTGCTAAATCCATCAATACTAATATCAAGGTTATTTTTACCACTGCATATCGTGACTATGCTATTGATGGTTTTGACCTACATGCTGTAGATTATCTTCTTAAACCTATTTCTTTTGAGCGGCTTTTAAATGCAATTACTAACTATTTTGAAGTTTATCATAAACCTAAAGCCACCACTATAGAAAAAATTCATTCTAACAATTTTATTTTTGTAAGATCAGAACGCAGGATGAAAAAAATAGATTTCCCTGACATCATTTATATTGAAAGTTATAGTGATTATATAAAAATACATTGTACTTCTGGAACCATTATAACGAGAGAAACTATTAGTACTATAGAATCAAAATTACCTCAACAACAATTCATAAGGACACATAGGTCATATATTATTGCTATTTCCAAAATAGACTCTTTTTCTAATGAAGAAATTGTTCTACATAATAAATCTATCCCTATTAGCAGAAACTATAAAACTGAAGTCTTAGGGCGGTTAGAAAGCATATAAGATTCTAATATCCTGATTTTACTCTCCCTTAGAAATATTGTTAATGGCTACTAATTCTTCCTCAGAAAACTGTAACTGTTCTAATGCTATTATATTCTCCTTAAGTTGATTTGCAGAACTAGCGCCAATAAGTACAGAAGTTATTTGAGGTTGATTTAATAACCATGCAATAGCCATCTGAGATAATTTTTGTCCTCTTTCACGTGCTATTGCTGCCAAGCTCTGTATTCTTTTTAGATTACTCGTTAATTTTTCTTTATCCAGATATGTAAAATTCTTTGCTGCACGAGAGTCCTCTGGGATTCCGTTTAGATATTTATCTGTGAGCATTCCTTGTGCAAGAGGTGAAAAAGCAATGCATCCAACTCCATTATGCCCTAATGTTTCTAATAAACCATTTTCTACTTCTCTTTCAAAAATCGAATATCGAGCTTGATGTAATACAAAAGGGACTTTTAAATCTTGTAATAATGCTGCTGCTCTAGCAGTTTCTTCTGGTTGATAATTAGAAATACCTACATATAATGCCTTTCCTTGTCTAACAATATCAGATAGTGCAACCATAGTTTCTTCTAGTGGTGTTTCTGGATCTGGTCTATGGTGATAAAAGATATCTACATAATCTAATCCCATACGGGTAAGACTCTGATCAATACTAGCCATCAAGTATTTTCGAGATCCCCAATTTCCATAAGGGCCTGGCCACATATCATAACCAGCTTTTGTCGCTATAAAAAGCTCATCCCTATACGGTAGGAAATCTTTTTTATACAATACTCCAAAATTCTCTTCTGCAGAACCATAAGGTGGCCCATAATTATTTGCAAGATCAAAATGAGTAATTCCTAAATCAAAGGCAGACCTCAAAATTTCTCTTGCATTATGTATATTATCTACAAAACCGAAATTGTGCCAAAGTCCAAGTGATATAGCTGGTAAGAGCACTCCGCTTTTTCCACATCGATTATAAGCCATTGTTTTATAACGCTCTGGTGAAGCCTGATATTCTTTAATTCCTGTTTTATCATTAATATGCATTATACTTAGTTTTTTTGACACAGCTAATATATAGATAAGTTCGTTTTATGATTCATAAAGAAAAAATAAAAAATGAGCCACCCTAAAAAGAATGGCTCGTTATCATAATTTCCTCAAAACATCTTTCCTAAAACTGCAAGAGGATATCAATATAAAATCTATACGTGTAGCGCTCTATCATCTGTCGCTGCTAGTGCAGCTTCTTTTATAGCCTCAGTAAACGTAGGGTGTGCATGAGACATACGTGAGATATCTTCTGCCGAAGCTCTAAATTCCATAGCTGTAACAGCCTCTGCTATAAGATCAGCACAACGTGCTCCTACCATATGTACTCCTAGCACTTCATCTGTAACCTCATCTGCAAGAATTTTCACAAAACCGTCAAGATCTCCACTAGCACGTGATCTTCCCAATGCTCTAAATGGAAACTGTCCTGATTTATATTTTACTCCTGCTTCTTTTAACTCTTCTTCAGTTTTTCCTACTGCAGCTACTTCTGGCCATGTATATACTACTCCAGGAATTAAGTTGTAATCAATATGTGGTTTTTGTCCGGCAAGTGTTTCTGCAACAAAAACCCCTTCTTCCTCTGCCTTATGTGCAAGCATTGCTCCTTTAATTACATCTCCTATTGCATAAATATTTGATGTAGAAGTTTGTAGATGATCGTTCACTTCTACTTGACCTCTATCATTAAGTTTTACTCCTGCAGCTTCTGCATTTAACCCATCGGTATAAGGACGACGACCAACTGATACCAAACAATAATCTCCTTTGAATTCTACAGGGTTACCTTTTTTATCATCGGCAGTAATAACTACCTCTTTGGCTCCAGTTTTTACTCCTGTAACCTTATGTGAGGTATAAAACTTAACTCCTTGTTTTTTCATTGCTTTCTGCAATTCTCTAGAGAGTGCTTTATCCATTCCAGGAATAATTCTGTCCATATATTCCACAACAGAAACTTCTGCTCCCAAACGACGATATACTTGACCTAATTCTAACCCTATTACTCCTCCTCCAATAACAACTAGATGTTTTGGTATTTCTTTAAGTTTTAATGCTTCCGTAGAAGTAATGATTCTCTTTTTATCTATTTTGATAAATGGCAACGTAGAAGGTTTCGAACCTGTAGCAATAATAGTATGCTTAGCTTCGATAGTTTCAACAGTACTATCTGCTTTCGTAATATTAATGTGAGTTGCATCTTTAAAAGCTCCAACTCCTTCAAATACATCAATCTTATTTTTTTTCATCAGAAAATCAACACCTCCTGTAGTTTGATCAACTACTGCCTGTTTACGGGCAATCATTTTTTCAAGGTTAATCTTTACATCTCCAGGAATTTCTATACCATGATCTGCAAAATGCTTTACTGCATGTTCATAATGATGAGAAGAATCTAATAAAGCCTTACTAGGTATACAACCTACATTAAGACATGTTCCTCCAAGAGTTGTGTATTTTTCGATTATTGCTGTTTTCATACCCAGTTGTGCGCATCGAATAGCGGCTACATATCCACCAGGTCCAGAGCCAATCACGGCTACATCATATATACTCATAATAGATTATTATGTTGTGCGTATTAAATTTGAACTAACAAAGTTAAAGTATTAAAAGAAATAATTTTAAGTAAAAAGAAATAATTTAACTAGTATTATATTTTATCAAAAAGCAATATATGTATAGGCTAACAAGTTATACTTTCATCAACATAAATAATGATTAAATGAAAGAATGAGAAAATGAAGCTTTTAAAAACAAAAATCTTTGCTAATTTGCAACTTTATGTATTCTCTTAAAGACCTTTTTATATAAATATGCGTTACTTATCAACTCTTTTCTTACTTGTAGTATTAATTTTATGGAGCTCTTGTCGTAATGATTTTGAATCTGGGCCTAGTACTGGAAATTTACAATTTTCAAATGACACTCTATTTTTGGATACTGTTTTTACCAATATTGGCTCTAGTACGTATAGCTTTAAAGTATATAATCGAACAGACGATGATTTTACGATCCCCACTATTGCATTAGAACGAGGTGAAAATTCTAACTATAGACTTAATGTAGATGGTATTCCTGGAAAATCTTTTGAAGATGTTCAGGTACTTGCAAAGGATAGTATTTTTGTATTTGTAGAAACCACAACCGATATAACAAGTCAAACAACAGATACCGAGTTTTTATATACAGATCGTATATTATTTGATACAGGTGGAAATCAACAAGATGTTGATCTGGTTACCTTAATAAAAGATGCTATATTTTTATTTCCTTCTAGAGATGCTATGACAGGTGAAATAGAAACACTTTTATTAGGTTTAGATAATGAAATTAGAATTGAAGGTTTCTTCCTAGAAGACGAGCAGCTAAATTTCACCAACGAAAAGCCCTATATTATTTATGGATATGCAGCTGTTCCCGGTGGAAAAACTCTTACTATAGATGCTGGTGCAAGAATACACTTTCATGCCGATTCTGGGCTTATTGTTGCTAATGAAGGTACTCTTGTTATAAATGGTGATGTAAGTACAGATCCCGAACTCCTTGAAAATGAAGTGATTTTTGAAAGTGATCGTTTAGAACCTGGTTTTAGTGATATCCCGGGACAATGGGGTACAATATGGCTCACCGCAGGAAGTACAGGACATAGTATAAATCATGCCACAATAAAAAATGCTACGGTGGGTATATTAATGGATTCTAATGATGGCGGACCAGATCCAACACTTACCATTTCGAATACACAGATTTATAACAGTTCTAATGTCGGTCTTTTAGCTCGCACAGGTAATATACTTGGTGAAAACGTAGTTATTAATAATGCTGGACAAGTATCTCTCAATTGTTCATTAGGAGGGACTTACAATTTCAATCACTGTACTTTTACTAATTATTCTAGTATAGGAAGTGGATTTAGAGAACTTCCAACCGTCTTAATAGATAATAATCTTAGAGTAAGTGAAACAGAAGTGGTTGTTGCTGATTTAATCGAAGCCAATTTTACAAATTGTATTATTTATGGTAACCAACAACTTGAACTTATATTTAGTAGAGTTGACGGTACTGCTTTTAACTATAATTTCAAGAACAGTCTGATTAGATTCGAAGATACAGGAAATCAATTTGCTGATAATGCCTTATATGATTTTACAAATGTAGCATTGTTTGAGAATATCGTATTAAACGGAGAACCTGATTTTAAAGACCCTTTCAAGAACATGCTCAATATTGGTGATAATTCTGCAGCAAATGGAGGTGCATCTACTCCAACTTCGGGAACTGATATCCTGGGTAATCTGCGCAATACAACTTCCCCCGATATTGGTGCATATGAAAGTGCCGCTTTTGAAGAAAACAACTAATCATTCTTTTATAATCTTATAGATAATATAAAAGAACCGATACTCTTATAAATTTGTATGGATTGCAATATGAGATTGATATCGATATTATTGAAAAAAGACATCATGAAACAGAAATAAAAAATGTCCTTTAAATAATAATCTAAAGGACATTTTTTTATGTTATACAATACTACTATTCAACAGCTTTAAGAAGTGTTTGTATATGTTGATCGTCTTTTAATGTATTAATTTCATCCCTCGTTTTACCTTGACTAGATTTGATATAAGCATCAAAAATATGGCTAAGATATATTGGAGAAGTATTACCTGTAAAACTAACTCCTGCATGACATGAAAAGCAATTAGCGAGATTATCTACTGCTATTTTTGAAATACTATCTTGAAAAGTCTGGGTAAAGGTTTCCATAGAAACATTTGCGTTATTTAAAGAACCTCTTGCAAAAGATCCTGGAGTTGCTGCTCCTATTTTATATCCTAAACTTACGATCTTTTCTGCTTGTTCCTTTGGTGTCATATTATCTGTATTAATCCAAATAGAACCATTATAGAAATAATTATTCCATACATCGGTAAGTTTTGCAGACACACAAGTATTAATATCTTTAATATTATCAAAATTTTCTGGCTCTGATTGGCTTGTTTTCAAAAAACCAGAAGCATCTACAGGAACCCCATATTGAAATAAATCATACGCCATATGGGCTTTCACTGGTGCTTTGTTTGTTGTATCCCAGGTAATCCCACCTAAGCCAGTTGTTGTCCCTTTACTAAATAATAATTTCTCTGTGGATGAACTTGCTGTATTGGCAGACCAATCATAATTTGGTGCAATATCATTATGTTCAAATGTAGCCCAAATAAACTCAGGATGATTTTCTACAACACCAGTAACATGCATCCCTAACAAAGCCATCTTAGTATTTGTAAAAGTAGCACCTCCATCTGTGCTCAAAGCAGCAACAGTTGTAAAATAATTACTTTGTTTATCACTGGAAATAGCATTAATATCTACCCATGACACTTTTAACTCTAAAGAACCTACTGGAAATACTTCTAAATTATCTGCAGGCAATGTTCCATCATCTAATTGTTTTTTAAAAATCTCAGCTTGGTTTAACATTATTGGACTAGTATGAATCGAATAATATATAGTAATAGCCTCATTGGTCGCACTATTATATGCAGGATTTGTTTTTAGTATACCATTCGACCCTGCTTGTTCTGTATCTGTTAACACCACATTTGCCCCAGTCTGTTGTGGTATTTTCTCCATTAAATCACTCACTTGAATTATTGAATCCTGATTTAGAAATAAAGGGAGGTTACCATCTGGTTTTGTCAACCATAAAAATTTCTGCCATGACCATTGGTGAAAAATACAATTGGTCGTAGAAGATACATCAAAAGGACTCCCTTTTCCCTCGGCAGGAGCAGATGTTTGACTGTGTGGGAACCAGCTCGATTCACAAGCACAAGTAGTTTCTGTCTGAACTTCACTATATGTGGTTTCAGGCTCTATCTTTTCTTCTTTTTTTTCTTCCTTTTTACAAGAAGTCATACAAGCAGCCCCAATAGCTACTATTATAAAACCATGTAAAATAATTCCTGTTTTGTTTTTCATATTTGGCTGGTTATTAGGTTAGTATTCTTATAAAGAATCGTGTATAACCAAATATAATTATTATATAATGTAAATAAAAGAGGGTAAACACCTGTTTTTTTATGTAAAAAACGTTAACGTGCTCCTATATTTTTATAGAAGTATTAAATGATACTTTATATTTACATAAGCCAACATGAAAATGCTTAAAATGAATACATACATCTTTACATCTGAACGCTTAGGTTTCAGGGAATGGACGCTAGACGATCTAGAGCTCTTAACAGAAATTAATAATGATGATGATGTAATGGAATTTTTCCCCTTTAAGCCATCAAAGCAAGAAACTAAGGCTTTCATTGTACGAATGCAAGAAATGTTCGCTGAAAAAGGGTTCTGTTACTTCCCTGTTGATCTTTTAGAAAATGGAGAATGTATTGGCTTTATAGGTTTATGCGAGCAAACCTATTTAAAAGATCTCGATGTTTTTATAGATATTGGTTGGCGGCTTAAAAAAAGTATTTGGAACAAAGGATATGCTACCGAAGGTGCAAAAGCATGCCTGGATTTTGGATTTCAACAAATGGGACTAAACAAAATCTATTCTGTTGCCCCAGAGATTAATCTAAAATCAGAATTAATCATGAAAAAAATAGGAATGCAACGCATTAAAACTTTTATACATCCTAAATTATTAGATAATGACCGATTGAAACATTGCGTATTATATGAACAACAAAATATTTAACAGTTATGAAATCTAAAATAAAAATAATATTTATAATAATTCTACTCTCTTATTATTCAAATCTTGATGGTATAGCGCAAGAAACTGCTATTCATGAAAAAATTAATGCCGACATGTATGGTAATTTTTCTAAAGCCTTTGAAACATTAGATTACAATTTGTTTGCCTCTATTCATAGTAATGACATGATTCGTATTTCTGGAAATGGTGGAGAAATAAAAGGTGTTAAAACCTACCTTGAAGGATATAAAAAAAGATGGAGTAAACCCAAAGGAAAACCAGCTCTTATTGATTTTAGGTTATTCGAAAGAGTGTATTCTGAAACCCTTGTTTCTGACAGAGGTATTTATAGAGCATCGTATACTGATAATGATAATAAAGTACAATATTCATATGGCCAATTTCATGTCGTACTAAAAATGATAGAGGGTAATTGGAAAATTTTAATTGATTATGATTCTAATGAAAATGAAACTATTAACAAAGATAGTTATGATAAAGCTTTCTCTCTTTCTGAACATAAAAAATATGAGAAACATGAGAATAATTGATCGTTTCTATTACTTTTGAAATTATAATGAAAATCAAAGGAAAAATAAGAATAATACTCATACTTTCTCTGGTTTTGCTAAATATTAGCTGCGACCAGATCTCAAAAAGTGTTGTACGACAAGCAATTGAACCTTATGAACGTATAGCTGTTTTTAAAGATAATTTTGTGTTGACTAAAGTCGAAAATACAGGAGCAGCGTATAGTTTAGGTTCGGATTTAAGTCCGATACTAAAAACTATTTTATTACAAATTCTTCCGATATTCGTTTTACTAGTATTATTAAGACAAATATTAATCAAGACAAATTATTCCAGAGAAACTATTATCGGTTTTGCTTTCATTATTGGTGGAGGAATTGGAAACCTTTTTGATCGTATCATGTATGGATCGGTGACTGATTTTTTGATTTTGGATCTAGGTATTTTTAAAACTGAAATATTTAACCTAGCAGATGTTTCTATTATGCTAGGATCAATGTTAGTATTATTTAGTGCTCTTTTCAGTAAAAAAGGGTCATTTTTTAGAGAAAAACTTCAATAAATGAGTTGGATAAAGGAAATAGCATATAAAAATGCTACAGGTCAATTAAAAAAGATTTATGACCGTATCAAGGGCCCTGACAATAATGTAGATAATGTTTTATCTATTCATAGCTTACGACCACATACCCTTATAGGTCACATGGGATTATATAAAAATGTACTTCATAATTCGAATAACACACTACCAAAGTGGTATTTGGAAACACTTGGTGTTTATGTGAGTAATTTGAACCAATGCAGCTATTGTGTTGATCATCACGCTGCCGGGTTAAAACGTTTGCTCAATGATGAAACTACTTTTCAGGGAATTATGTCTTCTATCATAAAAGATCAACCAGAACTTCATTTTAAATATCAATATTTAGAGGGCTTACATTATGCAAAACAATTAACACTATCTCATCACACTATTACAGAAGCAGATATTCATAAACTTAGAGAGCAACAATTATCTGATGGAGAAATATTAGAAATTAATCAAGTAGTTAGCTATTTCAATTATGTAAATAGAACTGTCGTTGGTCTGGGTGTAAATACTGATGGAGACATTATCGGACTTTCTCCCAATAATAGTGACGATGCAGAAAATTGGAGCCATTCATAAGCATCTAAGGATTAGTTTTTATTTCTCCTATAATCACTCCAAAATCTCCATCCAATTGCTCCCAATTCTCTGAAGGCAAATATGTTCTAGACACAAAACCATCTAGATACAGTGCATTCTTGCAGCCGTTTTGTTTAAAATACGATGCAAAATCATAGAAGTTTATTTTTTCTTTTGACATTGCAAAAAGTAAATTTCCATTAGGAAGAATTCCTACTCCGTTTCTGATATGAACATTAACAGAACCTTCAGTAAACTTAGGGTGAATTTTATTATCAATCAATAACATTGGCCCTGATTGAGTCGCATATTTTATATCACTATTACTGTTAAACTTAGTTGTCGGGCATATAATAGGGGTGTTATCTATGGTTAAATAGAAAATACCATTGGGCTGCAAATAAAAGTTTCCATATCCTTTATCCACGGTATCTATTTTTGCCTTACGAACTCCGTTTTCTATATATAATCCCTGTGGTGTCCTATCTTTATTATACATACCTCCATTCATGGCAAAAACTAACTGTTTATTTTCTTCCTCTAATTTTGTTTTTAGATTGTTTAGGCTTGCATATGTATTTCCGTTCTTATCTTTCCAATAAAAATGTACCTCTTGTTCTTTAGGGTTAATAATGTGACTAATTAATTTTGATTCATCAATCCTATTACCCAATGATTGAATTGAATAAAAGCTACTTAGACCAACGAGTAAACTTATACTTACTATAACACCTATTCTTCTTATCAATTTTTAATTCTTTTTAATTAATCTTAAAGCTTCTTTTCTACTTAACCTACTCAATTCTGTCTTGTTCGTAAATTCTACAACCCATTCTGGATTTGTTCTACTGTACTCTCTCAACACCCAACCAATAGCTTTATTAATAAAAAATTCTTGAGTCCCGGTTAATGAATTAATCACATAACTCAAAAACACGGGATCTAATTTTTCTTTATACTTCAGTTGAAATAGCAAACATGATCTTTGCAACCATATATGATTAGATGCAAGCCATTTTTTTATATAAATATCCCTTTGTTCTGGATACATCTTAAAATATTCACCAATTAATTTTGTGGCAATAAAATCAATTGTATCCCACCAGGATTTATGAATCACCATGAATTCAAAAAGTTCAATATCTTCTTTTTCAAACTGCTTTACATATTTTAAGGTAAGCTCTTGTCCAAAATGTTGAAAATCTCTTTGAGGTTTCTCCCAAAGTATTTTAACAATTTGATGTAATTCGCCTTTTTTCGGGAGAAATTCTTTAATAAAAAATGGTTTTTGAATTTCTCTTCTTTGGGTTGCTTTGAGTCCGAAAAACTCAAATTGACCCCTCATATAAGCCTTTTGATCCAATGCAATAGTTGGGTTTCCATTTTTCTTGAATTCACTCTCTATTGTTTGTATATATTCTTTCATTATATTAGGCTTTCATGAGGAAAAAGAGATTTTGAAATCTTTTTTCACATCAATACTCTATTCCTTATCAGAAGAATTAGTATTATATTTCTTCCATTTACTCAGAAAAATTGAATCATTTTCTATAAATCTCTCTCCTGTTCTATATTTGATGAATTCATTTCTTCCTGTTATACTAGTATCTTTATACACTTCATTATAAAAATCAATATATTCTTTTTTTTCTTTCTCTAATGTTTTCCGAAGAGAAACATAAATATTTGATTCTGGATTCGATTTTCTCCATATACCATATATAGTCATATTTGAAGTATATCGAGTTGTACTGATCAAACTATCATTTACTATGAGATCCATACTTTTACTATGGTATATAATTTTTTCGGGATAGTCTATTTCTTTTTTATAAAACCTGTTTTCTTTATAAGAGAAGATTCCATGTTCGCCAATAGGACTGTATGGATTAGTTTTTGTAACCTTAACAAAACCAAACTCTGTATCAGAGATACGGTTTATGATTAATATCCCTTTATATATACTATAATCGTGTATTTTTTCTGGCCCATTTCCAAACCCTTCTATAAGATCATATCGTCCTTCTATATCAGGAACAGTAATGTCATCGGAGGAGGTTTTCTGTTTTTCCATATTGTTTTCATCAGATGTAGCGTTTACATCCTCTATCTCTACTTTATTCTTTGTAGATGTAGACTGTTGTTTTTTATTACACCCTGTCAATACAACAGTTATTATGATCAACATCGAAATAAGTGTACTCTGTATATTCATAACATTCATGTATTTGTTCATCTGTATTGTTCTAGAATATTACATTTTGAATAAAAAGAGAGTCTAATTCTTTTTGTTTTTCATAATCCTTGATTTTCTTAATATCTCGGCATATATATTAGCTTGTTCAAGAAATTCAGTTTCCTTAAAAGTTCTTTCTAATAAGGGCTTTCCTTTATTGAGTTCTTTTATAAGTTTATAATTTTCAAAATAATATCTTCCTTCAAATTTAATTTCGAGTTTAGATGTATCAAAATGCATCCATTCTCCTGATTCATCAAAAACATCCTTAAACTTATTTTCCCGCTGATACGCAAAAAACACGTCCCCGTCTTTTAAGTAATAATCTGTTATGACAACTCCATAAGAAGGTCCCATCCATTCGGTAATTTTCACCAAATGATCACTCTCAAAAAAACCAGTAATCTGACCTCCTCCATCTGGTATATATTCCATAAATTCTTCATTATTCAAATCAATCTTTTTTAATGTTGTGCTCGAATTGATACGTTGAAACTCTTTTCTGATTTTTAGAATAGATTCATCTATATTCTGTGATATACTAATAAAAGGCCATATCAATACGAATATGAGTAATTTTATATTTTTCATAACTCTATGGTGATAACCAATCCAAATTTAAATACATAATTCGTTAAAAACTTCCTTACCAGCAAATTTATTATTGGGGATAATTCTAGATCAAATCATATTTTATAATGAATCCAAAGATCAGGAATATAAAATATGTAAACTACCCTATTTCTAGTGAAAAACTGATACTATTCGCCGTTTCTAATAGATAATAATGTAAATCTATCGTATTAAATACGAAAAGCGCATTATCTACTAATAAGACAATGCGCTTTAATTATTATAATTAATCTGCTAAGCTATAAATAATGGTTTGTCTGCCATCATAGCATTTACTTCGTTAGCAATATCATGTAATGCTTCTTCATTCTCTACATTAACAATTACTTTGTCAATTAATTCTACAATAGCAAGCATATCATTTTCTACAAGTCCGCGTGTAGTAACTGCAGCCACACCTATTCTAATTCCTGAAGTAACAAATGGAGATTTATCATCAAAAGGTACCATATTTTTATTTACAGTAATTTCTGCAACACCAAGAGCTTCTTCAGCCTGCTTCCCTGTTACTCCTTTATTACGTAAATCGATTAACATCATATGATTATCTGTACCTCCAGAAATCACTTCATATCCTTTTTTCACAAATGCTTCAGCCATAACCGCTGCATTTTTCTTTACTTGTACTATATAGTGCAAAAATTCATCGGTTAACGCCTCTCCAAACGCAATAGCTTTTGCAGCAATGATGTGCTCTAAAGGTCCACCTTGATTTCCTGGAAAAACAGCACTATCAAACAAAGAAGACATCATACGCTTCTTTCCACTTTTTAAAGTAATTCCAAAAGGATTTTCAAAATCTTTACCCATAAGGATCAACCCTCCTCTTGGACCTCTAAGCGTCTTATGTGTAGTCGTCGTTACTACATGACAGTGCGGAACAGGATCAGAAATAACACCTTTTGCTATTAAGCCTGCTGGATGTGCAATATCAGCCATAAGAATTGCACCTACACTATCTGCAATCTCTCTAAATCTTTTATAATCGATTTCTCTTGAATATGCAGACGCTCCGGCAATGATCATTTGTGGCTTTTCTGTTGTCGCAATTTCCTGAATCTTGTCATAATTTAATTCTCCCGTCTCTTTTTCTACACCATAAAAAACCGGGTTGTATAATTTTCCTGAAAAATTAACCGGAGACCCATGAGTCAAATGTCCTCCATGAGAAAGATCAAAACCTAATATTTTATCTCCAGGTTTAAGACATGCATGATATACCGCAGTATTCGCTTGCGAGCCAGAATGTGGTTGCACATTAGCATACTCTGCTCCAAACAATTCTTTTGCACGATCAATAGCAATCTGTTCTACAACATCTACTACTGCACATCCGCCATAATAACGTTTTCCGGGATATCCCTCGGCATATTTATTAGTTAGTACAGATCCGGCAGCTTCCATCACTTGTTCACTTACAAAATTTTCTGAAGCGATAAGTTCTAATCCGTTGATCTGACGTTCTCTTTCGTCCTGAATTAAATCAAAAATTTGTTCGTCGCGTTGCATGTATTCTCAATTTGTTAATAAAAGTGCAAAAATAGGAAATACATTCATTAAATTAGATGAAATGAATAGTAATAAATATGAACATTTTCTTAACAACATAGCAGATAAGAGAATTGTATATTATCTATTTTTACTACTCTTATCGAGAAGACTCTTCAATAAGAAGGCTTAATAAATATTATTATTACAATCAATTATATTCTTTTGTAAAATTTTAATTAATTTTCACACAATTAAAAATTTTTAAACGAGCGAAAATTATATATTTGATTTTAAGAATTACCAACAATCTATTAAAAAAACAATAATGCCCATAACCGCAAATTATCCAGATAGAAAAACGTGGATTAAAACCCCTCTTAAAACTGATTTTCCAATTCAGAATATTCCTTTTGGTGTTTTCCTTACCAGGGATGATATTATTACCATAGGAACACGTATTGGTGATACTGCTATTGACTTAGGAGCTCTTCATCAGTTGGGTTATTTTGAAGGAATTCCTTTAACCGATGATATTTTTTTACAAGATTCTTTAAATGACTTTATTTCTGACGGAAAAAAAACATGGAGGTTAGTTCGTAATAGAATTGCGGATATTTTTGACGCTACCAATGACAGTCTAAAAAACAATGAAAAACATAGAAAAGAAGTATTATTCTCTCTAGATGAAATCGAAATGCAATTACCTGTTAGCATTGGAGATTATACTGATTTTTATAGTAGTATTGAGCATGCTACAAATGTAGGAAAGATGTTTAGAGATCCAGAAAATGCTCTACTTCCTAATTGGTTACATATGCCTGTTGGGTATCATGGACGAAGTAGTTCTATAATTCCATCTGGTATTCCTGTTCATCGTCCGCAAGGTCAAAAACTAACTAATGGTGCTACAGAGCCAATTTTTGGTCCTTCGAGATTAGTCGATTTCGAACTTGAAATGGCATTTATAACTACAGATGCAAATCAATTGGGAGAACCAATCCCTATTGAAGAAGCTGAGGATTATATTTTTGGGATGGTGCTTTTTAATGATTGGAGTGCAAGAGATATACAAAAATGGGAATATGTACCTCTTGGTCCTTTTTTAGGTAAAAACTTTGCCTCATCAATATCACCATGGATTGTTACTCTTGATGCATTAGAACCTTATAGAACTGAGGGTCCAAAACCATTAAAAAAACAACTGCCCTATCTTCAATATAAAGGCAAAAAGAGTTTTGACATCAATCTTGAAGTAGCTATTCAACCAGAAAAAGAAAAAGAAACTATCATATCCAGAAGTAATTTTAAACATATGTACTGGAATATGGCACAACAACTCACAC
This sequence comes from Aquimarina sp. AU119, assembly GCF_900312735.1. Lineage (NCBI taxonomy): Bacteria > Pseudomonadati > Bacteroidota > Flavobacteriia > Flavobacteriales > Flavobacteriaceae > Aquimarina > Aquimarina sp. AU119. The sequence continues at coordinate 88,133 of NZ_OMPF01000039.1, forward strand.
ATCATACCATAAATGGGTGTCCCGTTAATTCTGGAGACATGATGGGAAGTGGAACTTTATCAGGTCCAACTCCAGAATCTTATGGTTCTATGTTAGAATTAAGCTGGCGAGGAGAGAAACCAGTTCAGTTAGATTCTGGTGGAAGTCGTAAATTTGTTGAAGATAATGATACCGTGACTATAAGAGGGTATTGTGAAAAGAATGGAGTACGTATTGGGTTTGGAGAAGTTTCTACTAAATTACTTCCTGTTTTCAAAAAATAAAATAATCGCAACCGTTATAAAACCTCGGAAAACTCAATTTCGAGGTTTTTTTTATTATCTTTTGGCATTAAAGTTGATTTTATGACCCCAATCAAAATACTATTGACATGAAAAAACTATTACTTCTAGTACTTACATTTGTTTTTGCTGTTTCTTGTAGCAGTGTAAAGAAAACCGAAAAGGCACTTAATACAGGAAACTACGATCAAGCTATAAATATTGCTTTAAACAAACTTAAGACCAATAAAGATAAAAAGGGTAAGCAACCTTATATTCTTATGTTAGAACAGGCATATGCAAAAGTTATTGAGAGAGATAAAAATGCTGTGGCCTACCTAGAAAAAGAAGGGAATCCTGCAAATTTAGAACGTATTTTTAATACATATACTACTTTAAAAAGTCGACAAGAACGTATCAAACCTCTTCTACCACTTTACCTTGTAGAAGAAGGACGTAATGCAAATTTTTCTATCGATAATTATGATCAGAGAATTATAAGTACAAAAGATAAACTTTCTAAGTACCTTTTTGATAATGCTAAAACACTTTTATCCTCTGCAAAACAAAAATCAGATTACAGAGCGGTATATGATGATTTAATATACCTTGATAAAATCACCCCTAACTATAAGAATACAAAAGAGATGATAGAAGAAGCTCATCTCAAAGGGACAGATTTTGTAAGAGTTACTATGAAAAATAACACAGACGTCATTATCCCAAGAAGATTAGAAAGTGATTTGCTAAATTTTGGTACGTATGGTCTTGATGATTTATGGACAGTATATCATAGCCAACCTCAACGTTCTGTAAAATATGATTATGCAATGGAAGTTTCCTTGAGAGAAATTAATATCTCTCCAGAACAGATAAAAGAACGTCAACTAGAAAAGGAAAAACTAGTTAAAGATGGTTGGGAATATTTACTAGATGAAAATGATGAAATAGTGGTAGATGATAAAGGGGAAAAAGTAAAAGTAGATAAAATGGTAAAAGTTCGTTGCGAGTATTATGAATTCACTCAGTTTAAAGCAGCGAATGTAGTGGGTAATGTTCAATACAGAAATCTTAGAACCAGACAACTTTTAGAAACTTTCCCTATATCTAGTGAATATGTATTTCAACATATTTATGCCAATTATAGTGGTGATAAACGTGCATTAGAAGATGGTTTACTGGGATATCTGGGACTTAAAGCAGTTCAATTTCCATCTAATGAGCAAATGGTTTATGACTCAGGTGAAGATTTAAAAAATAAACTAAAGAATATTATTACTAATTATCGTTTTAAATAGTAACGATAGACCTCTTGTCTTGCACAACAAGATTTCTTATAGTATTAGCCATATCACTATTGAATTTTGACGGATAATATGATCCATAGAAAAATTTAGCATGATAGATAATGAAAAATTACTTAACTCGGGGGCTGTTTTAAAAAAATATAAACGAGGTGAACAACTTTTTGAAGAAGGTACTATAGCTCGCTATTATTATCAGGTGCATGCTGGCGAGATTAAAATGAATAACTATAATGAAGAAGGCAAAGAGTACATACAAGGTATTTTTGCAAAAGAAAAGAGTTTTGGCGAACCTCCTTTATTTTCAGATTTCAAATACCCTGCGAATGCAGAAGCAATTATAGATTCTGAGGTTTGGCAATTATCCAAGGAGAAATTTTTAAAACTCTTAGAAGAAAATCCTAAGATTCATTATAAATTTACCAGCACACTTGCTTCTCGTTTGTATTACAAAGCTATTATGGTTTCAGAAATATCAACTCAGGAACCAGAGCATCGTATTTTAAGAATATTAGATTATTTTAAAAAGAATAATGATCCCCAAATAACATCTTCAAAAACATATAAAGTAGAACTCACAAGACAACAACTTGCCGATTTAACCGGATTACGTGTAGAAACTGTAATAAGGAGCATTAAAAAGTTAGAGCAAAAAGGAGAACTTTTAATCAAAAATCGAAAAGTTTATCGATAAATCAGTGGTTGTACTAGCTTTATGATCTTGATCATAAATCCATACCTCTTCCTTGAAATACCTTTGTAATATATATCTAAAATCTATTGTTATGTATTCAAGGTTATTAAAAGATTTCAAAGAAATGTATATGGCATATATACCATTAATGATCATACTTTCCAGTTGTCTGGGATCAGTCGCTGCAATGGTTATTCTTATGCAAGATCGATCTACAGCACAAGTTATAGAACTTTCTCTTTGTGTGATCGCGTGCATGACATTTAACGCCTCTATTTTAGCTCAAATGAAAGCCAAAATAGTATTTAATTTACTAATAGTTAGTTTACTTATTAATAGCATTATTATCCTTTTAAGTCTCATATAAACTAACAGACTTATGAATATTGAAAATTTGAGTTTATGAAAAGTGATATAAGGAGTAGAGATGATGTTTATCTATTAATCACCTCATTCTATTCAAAAATTAGAGAAGAACCTACACTTGGTCCTCTTTTTAATCATGTAATCCAGGATTGGGATGCACATCTAGAAAGGTTAACTGACTTCTGGGAAACCAATCTTTTATTTGTTGCAAAATATAAAGGTAATCCTATCAAAGTACACCAAGAAGTCGATCAAGTTTTTAAGGGTACTATTACAGAAAAACACTTTGGTATTTGGCTTAACATATGGATAGAAACACTTGATAAACTCTTTTTTGGAGAAAAAGTAGAACTTGCAAAAAGAAGAGCCCGAAAAATGTCAACTCACCTATTCATAAAAATGTTTGAGTCTAGAAATTCTAATAAAACAATATGCCCATTTCTAGATGAAAAAAGCAAAAATATTTTTTAAATATATTGATGTAAAACCTGAGGTGTAATCATACTATGTGAAGAATGATGAACCACTACTCCATTGCGAATTACAATAAATTGTGGTGACTCATGAAAAACCTGAAATTTTGCAGACACCTCTGAAGAAACATCTCTATGATTCAATAAATCCAAATAATAAAGATCTACCTGACTCTCTGTTAGATCAAAACTACTTTCAAAATTTCTAATCACCATTCTACTAATTCCACATCGTGTAGAATGTTTAAAAATTGCTTGTGTTTTAGTCTTTGAAGCTTCTGCTATTTTATCCAATTGAGGTATCGAATTAAGCTCTTGCCATGGCAGAGCTTGTTTTTCTTCTTTAGATTCTTTCTCTTCAGATCCAAATAATTTACCTAATATTCCCATTGTTATTTCTTATACTAAATTATTGCAAACTTAGTCAAATGCATTTTAAAACTGACTATAATTATTTATTTGTCGTTGTAAAACCCTTAACTTTACATTTAGCCAAAAAGTCAGTAAACCTCGAGTAAAAACAGACATTTTGACGTGTTTTTATTGTCGGAATATTATTTGATTTCCTACACTAGAACTCAAAATATAACCCTATGAATTTTAATAATTTCACCATAAAATCACAAGAAGCCATACAGCAAGCACAACAACTTGCTCAAGGGTTCGGACATCAGCAAATAGAAAATGAACATATTTTTAAAGCCATTTTTAATGTAGACGAAAATGTTTTACCATTTCTACTTAAAAAACTCAATGTAAATATTAATCTATTGCAACAAGTTTTAGATAGTACGTTAGAAAGTTTTCCAAAAGTAAGCGGAGGAGAATTGCAATTGTCTCGAGAAGCCGGTTCTTCATTAAACGAAGCTAGCATCATTGCAAAAAAGATGAACGATGAATATGTTTCTATCGAACATTTAGTCATTGCAATTTTTAAATCAAAAAGTAAGATCGCACAAATCCTAAAAGATCAAGGAGTCACAGAAAAACATCTTACCGAAGCCATTAGCGAAATAAGAAAAGGAGAACGAGTAACATCTCAAAACGCAGAAGAGACATATCAAGCATTAAGCAAATATGCCAAAAACCTTAATGAAATGGCAGAAAGCGGGAAATTGGATCCTGTAATTGGCCGTGATGAGGAAATTAGAAGAGTGCTACAAATCTTATCTCGTCGTACCAAAAACAACCCAATGCTGGTTGGAGAACCTGGTGTTGGTAAAACTGCTATTGCCGAAGGATTAGCACATCGAATTATTGCTGGAGATATTCCAGAAAACCTGAGAGATAAACAAATTTTTTCTCTGGATATGGGTGCCTTAATTGCTGGCGCAAAATTTAAAGGTGAATTTGAAGAACGTTTAAAATCTGTAGTCAAAGAAGTAACCTCTAGCGATGGAGATATTGTACTATTTATTGACGAAATACATACTTTGGTAGGTGCCGGCGGTGGCCAAGGGGCAATGGATGCCGCCAACATCCTTAAACCAGCTTTAGCAAGAGGAGAGTTACGAGCGATAGGAGCTACAACACTAGATGAATACCAAAAATATTTTGAAAAAGATAAAGCTTTAGAAAGACGTTTTCAAAGGGTAGTTGTGGATGAACCAGATACAGAAAGTGCTATTTCAATTCTTAGAGGTATTAAAGAAAAATACGAAACACATCATAAAGTTCGTATAAAAGATGAAGCCATCATTTCTGCAGTTGAATTATCCCAGCGCTACATAACTAACAGGTTTTTACCCGACAAGGCTATTGACTTAATGGATGAGGCTGCTTCTAAATTACGAATGGAAATCAACTCAAAACCTGAAGAATTAGATGTATTAGATCGAAAAGTTATGCAACTCGAGATTGAAATCGAAGCTATAAAACGAGAAGATGATCATCTAAAATTAAAAACATTAAATGCTGATCTTGCTAATATCAAGGAAGAACGTAATGAAATTTTCTCAAAATGGCAAAGTGAAAAAGAAGTCGTTGATGCCATACAAAATGCCAAAACAGATATAGAAGAATATAAACTTGAGGCTGAACGAGCAGAGCGAAATGGTGATTATGGAAAAGTTGCAGAATTACGTTATGGAAAAATAAAAGAAGTACAGGAAAAACTGGATGAACTTCAAACACAACTAAATGAACAACAGAGTAAATCTTCTCTTATCAAAGAAGAAGTTACCAATGATGATATAGCAGAAGTTGTTGCTAAATGGACAGGCATACCCGTTACCAAAATGCTACAAAGCGAACGAGAAAAATTACTTGTATTAGAAGAAGAACTTCAAAAACGAGTTGTTGGTCAAACTGAAGCCATACAAGCAGTTAGTGATGCAGTACGTCGAAGTCGAGCCGGTTTACAGGATCAGAAAAAACCCATTGGATCGTTCTTATTTCTCGGAACTACAGGAGTGGGTAAAACTGAATTAGCAAAAGCTTTAGCAGAATATCTCTTTAATGATGAAAGCTCCATTACTCGTATAGACATGAGTGAATATCAAGAGCGACACTCTGTAAGCAGATTAATGGGAGCTCCTCCAGGATATGTTGGATATGATGAAGGAGGACAATTAACTGAAGCTGTAAGAAGAAAACCATATTCTGTGGTATTACTCGATGAAATAGAGAAAGCACACCCTGATACATTTAATGTACTCTTACAAGTATTAGACGAAGGTCGATTAACAGATAACAAAGGTAGAACAGCCGATTTCAGAAATACCATCATCATTATGACCAGTAATATCGGGAGCCATATCATTCAGGAAAAATTTGAAACTATTAAAGATATGGATTCTGCGATGGAAGCGGCCAAAGTTGAAGTTCTTGGATTACTAAAACAAGCTGTTCGCCCAGAGTTTCTAAACAGAATAGACGACATTGTGATGTTTTCCCCATTAACCAAATCCAACATAAAGGAGATTGTAAAACTTCAACTAAAACATGTTTCAAAAATGTTAGTGGAACAACAAATTACTTTGGATGCCACAGAACAAGCAATAACATATCTCGCAGAAAGAGGTTTCCAGCCAGAGTTTGGAGCAAGACCCGTTAAACGTACAATACAAAAAGAAGTACTAAACAAGCTATCAAAAGAAATTCTAGCAGGCAAAGTATCTACTGAAAACATAATCCTACTAGATGAATTTGATAATAATTTAGTTTTTAGAAATCAAGAGAATTTAGTTTCTTGACCGGGAAAAATCCCCTGAATCTTATGACAAAACAAGCAATCTACCTGGAAAAAGTAGATTGCTTGTATATTTTTAAACAAAAAAATAAAAAAAGTAAATATCGTTAGACTGCATGAATTACGGTTTTACCGTAGATATTAACAAAATTATTCCTACATGGTTAATAACTAAATAATGAAAAAAAAGAGGTTTTGAGTACATTGCTCCCTCAATGAAACCAACTATAGTATTAGTACTTCTTCTGACCTCATTTATCTCCCTGGGCCAAACCAGAAAAGGAGCTTTATCTGATATTCGCAATAAATATCAATTAATCAGAGAATTAGTAGACACAAACACTCTAAGACAACATCATACAGAATACTCTTGTGAAGAAGCAATAGAAAAAGGAGGTCTTACTTTTTATTACAATGGTAATGAACTAAAACACATCATACATACTCATACCAAAGGGCATGTAAAATATCGTGATGAATTCTATATCTGGGATGATGAACTATTCTTCCAGTATGCAACACATAAGATCTCGTACAAAGATTATGAAAGAAGTAAATCAGGAAAGCGTCAACTTGTAGATGTTATATTAACTCTTGAAGAGCGTTTCTATTTCAAAGAAAGAAACGTTATAAAATGCCAATTTAAAGACTTTGAAAATAGAAGTAATCGACCTAAAGAGATCAAAACAAATAATGTGAGAAATGTGAATGTTGGGTGTGATCAAGCGCAAAGTGCTCTCAAAAAATTTGATTTATTATTACGTTATCAGGATATGGAAATTGAAGATGCTTGTAACTTACCAAAAAGCATTACAAAAATAGAACCTCTCGATGGTATTTATGGCAACCTAGGTCATAATTAGCAACTTTACTTTTTTCTGTTTTTTAATTATCTAAAAATTATTTTACTTTAAAATATACCAATAGGTATATTTTTTGTACATTTAAACTCATTTTACTAAGAAATGCTTACAAAAGCCGAACAGACAACAGAATTTATTATTCAGACCGTTGCGCCAATTTTTAATAAAAATGGATACGCAGCTACAAGTCTTAGTGATATCACTAAGGCTACAGGATTAACTAAAGGCGCTATTTATGGTAACTTTAAAAATAAAGAAGAATTAGCTGTTGCTGCATTTAATGCTACAGTAAAAAATATGCTTCGCAGGATCACAGATCACCAATCTTTAAGTAACTCTTCTCTGGAAAAATTATTTCTAATTACCGATTTTTATCGAAATTATTATAACTACAGTCAAGAATTAGGAGGTTGTCCGGTTCTAAATATGGGAGTAGATGCCAAACATCAAAACCCTTTATTACTCGAACGGGTAAGATATACAATCACAAAAATAAAAAGTAATCTTGCAAAGATTATTGAAAACGGCCAAAAACATGGAGAGATAAACTCTAAAATAGACCCTATATTATATGCAAAAAGATTATACACAATGATTATTGGTGCTATTTTTATGACGCATACCCTAGAAGATAACAGTTATCTTCTGGAAACTATGGATCAAGTTGATGAAATAATTAACAACGAACTTAAATAATAACTTTTTTTTAATCTACAATATACCAATTGGTATATTATTAAAATTAATAAATAACAGACATATGAAATTACTTAAAGTACTAGAAAGTAAAGCAAAAATAAGATTTCAGGATTGCGACCCTTTTAATCACCTGAACAACGCTGCTTATATCAATTATATGATCAATGCCCGAGAGGATCAAATTGACAAATATTACAATCTTGATATTTTCACACTAGCAAAGACAAAAGGTATAAGTTGGGTAGTCGGCACAAACCAGATTGCATATATCAAACCTGCCTTATTAATGGAAAATGTAATTATAGATTCTCAACTGATCCGACACACAGAGAATCAATTGCATGTAGAAATCAGAATGTGGAATCAAGACAAAACTGAATTAAAAGCTATATTGTGGAGTACTTTTGTACACTTTAATTTATTAAAGCAAAAACGTTGGAATCATGATACTCAACTCATGGAATTATTCAAAAATATCGAAGAACCAATTGCAGCATCCAGTTTTGAAGAAAGAATTTCACAATTAAAACCACAAAAAGTGTAACATTTATATTTTTATGGGGTCTTATATAAACATGCAACCACATAAAACCAAGCCATATGAGATCTTCTGGCGATTTGGGCTCCTCTAACAAAAAGAGAAGCTCCTATACCTATATCTATATAGGATTTTTTATCATAGCCATTCTGTCTATGATCATTGTTATTTGGCAAATGGGAATGTTAGAATAATCCAATCAGATACGAAAATAACCGTTTATTACTTTTGTAATAGTTATTTTCGTATCTGATTTAATAGTTACATTATATTATGAGAGCAATATTAGTTTTAAGCATTTTTCTTTCTTCATTTTTAAGTTTAGCTCAGAACACAGGAGCATCACAGGATCTTACAACTACGTATTTCTTTATACGACATGCCGAAAAAGACCTTAGTGATCCCAAAAACAGGAATCCTAAACTTACGGATGAAGGAAACGCAAGGGCAGAAAACTGGGCGAAAATGCTTGTTGACACTACTATTGATATGATATACTCTACTGATTATATCAGAACTCAAAAAACCGCTGAACCTATAGCAAAAAGTAAAAATTTACAAGTAACACTATATGATCCCAGAAATCTAAATGATCCTGAGTTTCAGCAAAAAACTAAAGGAAAAACAGTTGTCGTTGTTGGTCATAGCAATACTACTCCTGCTTTTGTAAACAAAATCATGGGTAAAGAAAAATATAGTGCAATTGATGAGAAAGTTTATGGCAAAGTATTTATTATAAAAATTACTGGAGATATTATTACAGATACTGTACTTACAATTAATTAACGATATCCTTTTCAAGATACACATAAATATCTTCTAGCTCTATTTTCGAAAGTAACTTCAGTTGTTTCTGCTCAAATAATTGATCTAGTTTTTCTAATGGAGTTTTTAGATCGTCTGTTTTATAATTCTTATAATCCACAAACCGTATACCATTAATAACCCTTGAATTATATGCCTCTCTAAAACGTATTCCTCCTCCATTAACTGCATATTTATAAGCTAGATAATCTATTGTAAAATCTTCTTTATTTATCCAATATAAAAATTCATCTTCAAAATCAGTTCCTCCACCTTCTTGAGCAAAAGTGACTTTGATCTTATAATACCCTTCATTATCAATAGTTGATTCGCCTATTAACTCTTTTTGTACGGCAGGAGCATTAAGTCCATAAGGTAAGTTTGCAAAGTAATGCACAGAATTTACCCCATCACTAATTCTGGTTACTAATGAATCAGTAATTTCCACAGGACAATTTTCAATAGTACGCTTCAAACCAGCATTACTCACAATATCATGAATCAATCCATTTGGTCCATCCACAAATCTTTCTAATGCATAGATTCCTTCTCCTCTTTCACTTCTATATTGTTTTCCTCTAAATGTAAAATGCATAATTGCATTATCAAATCTATGACCTCCAGCATGATCTATAGCTTTATCTATAATTTCTGCTGCAGAAAACTGGGGCAAAACCAAAGTGAATGAAGCTAAAACTATAATCAATAATAAAAGTGAATACCTTTTCATAACAATCATTAAAAAAACTAAATTAAACTTTACAGGATAAATTACTGTCACAATTTTGTTAAACCCCAATTACATAAAAATTAAGGTCACACAAAATTCAATAGTGTTTATCGCCCTATTAGACGGTACCCATATAACATACTTACTCATTAACTTCACTTTTTATACCCCAAAAAGAGGATTAGGTAATTATCTGTTTTTTAGCCTTATTTTTTTAAATCTTAAAAAAGATAATTATTTTGCACTTTCAAAACCCCAAATGTTAATGCTATGAAATATATAGTTCTACTTATAATTTGTTTTTCTACTCAGCACATCCTAGCTCAGGATGCTACTGCATATGAAAATACTATAAAAGCTTTTCAAGAAAACTTTAATGCGCAGAATGTAGATGCCATTTTTGCGTTATATACTCTCGAAATGCAAGAAACGATGACAAAAGAAGGAGTGAAACGTTTTGTGAATGGATGTCATGAGCAATTTGGAAACCTAAAAAACCTTACTTTCATACAGACAGCAGAAAATATCAATAGCTACACGGCAGAATTTGAAAAAATAAGTTTGGTAATGGAGCTTCTGTTAAGTCCCAATGGTAAGATTGCCACAATACAATTTCAAGAACCATAGAAAGTATTTAAAATATTCACTTTTGATGTAAAGCTTTCTTTCGAGAAAGCTTTGTACTTTTGCATTCATTTATAAAAGCATCTCGAATTCACAAACATGAATCCAAATAAAATCAATATACTCAACCGTAAAGCAAAATTCGAATATGAATTTCTGGATAAGTATACAGCAGGAATTAAATTAGCTGGAACCGAAATCAAAGCAATACGCGAAGGTAAAGCAGGTATTGCAGAAAGTTTTTGTGAATTTAATAACGGTGAGCTTTTTGTAATCAACATGCATATAGAAGAATATTCACATGCCACATATTTTAATCACAACCCCAAAAGTGAAAGAAAATTACTTCTGAATAAAAAAGAATTAAAAAAATTAGAAAAAGAAGTAAAAAATTCTGGATTAACCATTATCCCTACCCGCTTATTTATTAATGATCGTGGATTAGCCAAGTTAAATATTGCACTTGCTCGTGGTAAAAAAATGTATGACAAAAGAGAAACGATTAAAGATCGTGATAATAAAAGAGCTCTCGATCGTATTAAAAAGGATTTTAGATAACTTGATTATATTCTTATTTATCTTATTCCATTAATTCTATTATATTCCTGACGTTCTTTTTCTTGTAAAAGAACATTATCCGGATCTGCATCCAATTCCTTCAAGGTTTCAACATAATTAGGGTAATCTCTATATTTTAACTGCATCAATATAGAACTCGGCATTAAAAACAATAAGCAACACACCACTCCTAACACAACTGATCTTAAAAGTATTCCCGCATACACCTCTTTCTTTCCTAACCATAGTTTTATCAAGCTCACTACTAAAATTACGGATGTTATCCCCCCTCCGATCAACAAATTTTGATTCGCAAAAGGCCATTTAAATATTTTAAAAAGTATCCCTAAAACTATGATTGAAAACCCTATCCCTGCTCCTATTGTAGCAAAAATTCTGACCCCGGGAATTCCTCTGAAGGATTCTTTTCTAAACATTTCATGAAACTTCACTCCATTAAGTAATGCAAAACTAAAATAGAAATAGAAACCAGAAAGTGTTACAAGAGACAATATTGCAATAATAGCTCCAAAAGGAAAGTTCAATACAAATAGTAAGATTCCAAAAATAATTAAGGCTCCTAAAATTATTTCAGTTTTTTTCATAATACAAACTTGATCAATTCTTATCTTCTAATAAAGGAACAAATCTAAATTCTCCAAACTCTCGCTTTTCAAATTCAGTTTCACTTTTGCGAATAAAAAGAGTCATAATTTGTACATCTTCTCCTACGGGGATTACCAACCTTCCATTAATTTGTAATTGGCTTAATAATGGTTTAGGAACATAAGGAGCACCCGCTGTCACGATAATTGCATCATAAGGTGCATGCTCTGATAAGCCTTTATACCCATCACCAAACGATAAATGCTTAGGGCGGTATCCAAGTTTGGATAAAAACAATTTTGTTTTTTTAAACAATTCTTTTTGGCGTTCAATACTATAAACTTTTGCTCCTAATTCACATAATACAGCTGTCTGATAGCCCGATCCTGTTCCTATTTCTAATACCATATCCCCCCTTTTGATTTCCAATAATTCACTTTGAAAAGCTACAGTATAAGGTTGAGAAATTGTTTGATCTGCAGCTATAGGAAAAGCTTTATCCTGATAAGCATGATCTTCAAACCCAGAATCCATAAATAAATGTCTGGGTATCTTTTCTATAGCAGATAGCACAGCTTTATTCTTGATTCCTTTCTTAATTAATACTTCAACTAACTGTTTTCTTTTTCCGGCATGTCTAAGGGTATCTTTCACTATCTTGATGGTTATTTAGAGGGCTAAAATTACATAAACATTTTATCTGTTTAAATATTTTGAGTTGAAAATATTACAAAAATTTACTCTTTGCTATTAGATCAATTATTTATAGAATTAAGAGTATAATAATTTATGATTTCCAAAACAAATAAAACAAAAATTATCGTTTTTATATATTCTAAAAATGCTCATTTAAAAAACATTTAGTTGAAGTATTTACAACTTATTCCCCTTTTAGAATTAAAATTTTAGATTTTAGATATAATTAGGATTTAAAATTTATAAATAATACTATTTTTGTGTAAAATCTTGAATTATGCTCAAAGCCGGAGTACTCGGTGCGGGACACCTTGGTAAAATCCATTTACGTCTTTTAGAACAGTCAGAAAATTACAATCTTATAGGTTTCTATGATGCTAGTCAAAGTCAGGCTAAATCTATCGTTGAAGAGTTTGGATATCAATTATTCAATTCTGTAGAAGAACTCATAGATGCTGTTGATGTGGTTGATATTGTAACCCCAACTTTTGCTCATTTTGAAGTAGCAAAACAAGCTATTAAAGCAGGTAAGCACGTTTTTATAGAAAAGCCAATCACCAATACTGTCGCAGAAGCTCAACAACTTATTGAGCTGTCAAATACACATGGTGTTAAAGGACAAGTAGGTCATGTAGAACGTTTTAATCCTGCATACACTGCTGTCGCTAACAAAATAGACAACCCTATGTTTATTGAATCTCATAGATTAGCAGAGTTTAATCCCAGGGGAACAGATGTTCCTGTTGTTTTGGATCTTATGATTCATGATATTGATGCTATTCTAAGTGTTGTTCATTCTGAAGTAAAACATATTAGTGCTAGTGGCGTTTCAGTAATTAGTGAAACTCCGGATATTGCAAACGCTCGTATCGAATTTGAAAATGGCTGCGTAGCTAATCTTACAGCTAGTAGAATTTCGTTAAAGAATATGAGAAAATCTAGATTTTTTCAACGTGACGCATACATTTCTGTCGATTTCTTTGAGAAAAAATGTGAGGTTGTCAAGATGAAAGATGCACCAGAAACTCCTGATGATTTTGCCATGATTTTACAAAACGCAGAAGGCATCAAAAAACAAATATATTTTGACAACCCTAATGTACCTTCTAATAATGCAATATTGGATGAACTAGATACTTTTGCCGAAGCTATAAAAAATGACTCAATTCCTATCGTTTCATTAGAACAAGGAAAAAAAGCGTTAGAAGTAGCATTAAAAATCATTGACTGTTTCTAGCGTTAATACAAAATTTACACACTCATATAAATAAACAATACACACATGAAAAACATTGCAGTAATTGGTGCTGGGACTATGGGAAATGGTATTGCACATACTTTTGCTCAAAAAGGATTTAAAGTACAATTAATCGATATATCACAACAGTCTTTGGATAAAGGTTTAGCGACTATTACAAAGAATTTGGATAGAATGATTGCTAAAGAAAAAATATCAGAAGCTGATAAAGAAGCTACTTTGGGAAATATATCTACGTTTACTAATGTTAAAGACGGAGTAGAATATGCTGAACTTGTTGTTGAAGCAGCCACAGAAAACATTGATCTTAAGCTTAAGATATTCAAAGAATTAAATGATGCATGTTCTGATGAAACTATTTTAGCATCGAATACCTCATCAATATCAATTACTCAAATTGCGGCAGTAACAAATCGTCCCGAAATGGTTATCGGAATGCATTTTATGAACCCTGTTCCTATCATGAAACTTGTTGAAATTATTAGAGGTTACAATACTTCTGATGAAGTGACGAATACAATCATGGAGTTATCAAAAACATTAGGCAAAACCCCTGTTGAAGTAAATGACTATCCTGGATTTGTAGCAAATCGCATTCTAATGCCTATGATCAATGAATCTATTGAAACGTTATATAATGGCGTGGCAGGTGTTGCAGAAATAGATACGGTTATGAAACTAGGTATGGCTCATCCTATGGGACCACTTCAACTTGCTGATTTTATTGGCCTTGACGTATGTCTTTCTATCCTCAATGTAATGTATGATGGTTTCAAAAACCCTAAATATGCTCCTTGTCCATTATTAGTGAATATGGTTATGGCTGGTAAACTCGGTGTAAAAAATGGTGAAGGGTTCTATGATTATAGCCAAAGTAGAAAAGCAGAGCATGTAGCAAAACAGTTTATATAATCAACGGTTTGAGGTTTGAGGTTTGAGGTTTGAGGTTTGAGGTTTGAGGTTTGAGGTTTGAGGTTTGAGGTTTGAGGTTTGAGGTTTGAGGTTTGAGGTTTGAGGTTTGAGGTTTGAGGTTTGAGGAAAAAAGTTATTATAATCCAAAAATGAAAATACCTTTAGTAATTGTTATAGTAATCTTATCTTCATTTTTGTCCTGCAAAAATGAAACAAAAAGTTATTCTGTTACTCAAAACATAAATAAAAAAACAAACCCTGCCTTAGTCCAGAATCAATACCAAAAATACGACACTTTATTTAAGAAAAACCCTGACTGGATTGCTAGTGATTTTGAATATCCAGTAGGTAAGCCAAACGCTAAAGGGTATTATAACGCTCAAAAGTTCAAAGAAAACAACCATTTAGGCGACGACTGGAATGGCGTTGGTGGAGGTAATACCGATTTAGGAGATCCTATTTACGCTATTGGAAATGGATATGTATCTTTTGCAAAAGATATAAAAGGAGGATGGGGTAATGTTATCCGAATTATACATAAATACAAAGGGAAATATTATGAATCGGTATATGCCCACTGTGATACTATACATATAGAAGAAGGTGATTTTGTAAAAAAAGGAACCTTAATAGGAACTATTGGTAATGCACATGGTATATATTGGGCACACTTGCATTTGGAGATAAGAGATGATATCTTTATGGATATCGGAGGTGGTTATTCTGAAGAAACTTCTGGATATCTTGATCCAACAGAATTTATAAATATCAATTAATGACAAAAATCCTTCCGTTTAAGGCTGTACGGCCAACACGAGATAAAGTAAGCTTAGTAGCTTCCAGATCATACCAAAGCTACACTCCCTTTGAACGAGACTCGCGAATGGATTATAATCCTTATTCTTTTCTTCATATTGTAAACCCAGGATATAAATATCAGAAGGAAATATCAGGCGAAGAACGTTATAAATTAGTTCGTAATAGGTATTTAGAATTTAAAGAAGACGAAATCTTTATACAGGAAGACACTCCTTGCTATTATATTTATAAAATTGTAAATCGTGAGCATGAATCTTTTTGTGGTATAATTGCGGCCGCTAGTGCTGAAGATTATGAAAATGACATTATCAAAAAACACGAAGACACCATACAATATCGCGAAAACACCTTCAAAGAATATCTAAAAACAGTAGGATTTAATGCAGAACCTGTATTACTCACATATCCTGACAATCCCACAATTGCAAAAATTATTGATGAAACCATTGAGCATAGAGCAGAATATGAATTCACAACCACAAATCGAGACACCCATTATCTCTGGAAAATAGATAATAAAAATTCTATCCAAGAAATAAAAGAAGCTTTCTCTTTGATTCAGACAATTTATATTGCTGATGGACATCACCGCTCTGCTTCTTCTCAATTATTGGCACAAGATTTAAAAACGCATAATTCTGAGCATACTGGTAATGAAGCTTATAATTTTTTTATGAGTTATTTGATTCCCGAATCAGATTTAAAAATCTATGAGTTTAATAGATTAGTTAAAGATCTTAATGGATTATCAAAAGAAGAGTTTTTAATTCGGTTAGATGAGTGGTTTCGAATTGAAAATAGAGGAATCGAAGTTTACAAACCTTCAAAACCCCATCATTTCAGCATGTATCTGGATGGTGAGTTTTATTCCTTATATCTTAGAAAAACAACTTATGAATTTACTAATGCACTTGAGGAATTGGATGCACAAGTGCTTTACCAAACAGTATTGAATCCTATATTAGCAATAAAAGATGTACGAAGTGATACTAGAATTGATTACGCACATGGTAAAAAAGACATCGTATATATCAAAAGCATGGTCGACTCCAAAGAGTTTAAAGTTGGATTTGGATTATTTCCTGCTTCGGTAGCTCAAATGAAAAAAATTGCAGACGAAGGATTAACAATGCCTCCCAAGAGCACTTATATTGAACCTAAACTTAGAAGCGGCATTACTATATATGAGTTTTAGAGTAAAAATGGTTTTTTTAGATATCTTTGTAGCTTATGAATGACATCGAAAGAAATCTTCACAACATACAAACTTCAATTCCAAAAGAAGTTACTCTGGTTGCTGTATCCAAGACCAAACCTATTTCTGATCTAATGACTGCTTATAAAGCCGGACAACGCATTTTTGGCGAAAATAAGATTCAGGAAATGGCTGAAAAATGGGAAAATATGCCAAAAGACATTAATTGGCATATGATTGGTCATGTACAGACTAACAAAGTTAAATACATGGCTCCTTTTGTAAATCTCATTCATGCTGTAGATAGCTATAAACTTCTTAAAGAAATTGACAAGCAAGCAAAAAAACACAATAGAGTAATCGATTGTCTCTTACAGGTTAAAATTGCTGAGGAAGAAAGTAAATTTGGTTTAGATACAGAAGACATCATTAATTTACTAGATTCTGAAGAATTAAAAAACCTCACTAATATTAGTATTAAAGGGCTAATGGGGATGGCTACTTTTACTAATAACCAACAACAAATAAAAGCTGAATTTGAAAAAATAGCTGTGCTGTTTAGAACGTTAAAACCTAAATATCCTTATCTCGAAACCTTATCCATAGGCATGAGCGGAGACTATAAAACAGCAATTGATTGCGGTAGTACCATGGTTCGAATAGGAAGTTCTATCTTTGGAGCCAGAAATTATGGATAAACAGCAAATAATTTTAATTTAACAAAAACAAAAAAACGTAACCGCTACGACAGACATTATATATGTATGCAATTTTAGATATAGAGACTACAGGAGGAAAATATAATGAAGAAGGAATTACCGAAATTGCTATATATAAATTTGACGGACATAGTGTAATTGACCAATTTATCAGTCTTATCAATCCTGAAAGACCTATACAACCATTTGTTGCTAATCTTACAGGAATAAACAATCAAATGCTTCGTAATGCTCCAAAGTTTTATGAAGTAGCAAAAAGAATTGTTGAAATCACAACAGACTGTGTTATTGTTGCTCATAACGCCAGTTTTGACTATAGAATCTTAAAAACCGAATTTTCCAGATTAGGGTTTGAATTCGAAAGACAATCATTGTGTACCGTAGAGCTTTCTAAAAAGCTAATTCCAGATCAAGAATCATATAGTTTAGGTAAGCTTGTTCGTGGACTAGGAATACCACTTTCTGACAGACATAGAGCAAATGGAGATGCTTTGGCAACAGTAAAACTATTTAAACTATTATTATCAAAAGATCTGGAAAAAACCATAATCACCGACACCGTTAGAACAGAAACCAAACGCCAGGTTGATGACAAACTTCTTAAACTTATAGAACAAGCACCTAACGCCACAGGAGTATATTATATGCATCGCGAGGACGGAACTATTATATATATTGGTAAAAGTAAAAACATTAAAAAGCGTCTCAATCAGCATTTCACTAACGATAATAGAAAATCCAAAAGAATACAAGAAGAGGTGGTAACTGTAACCCATGAAATTACAGGAAGTGAATTACTTGCTCTATTAAAAGAGAGCGAAGAAATAAAACGCAATAAACCAAGATACAATAGAGCTTTACGCAAAACTAAATTTGACCAGGCATTATATCATTTTACAGATGATAATGGGTATATAAATTTAACAGTAGGCAAAGTAGATTCTAAAAAAAACAGTATTACTACTTTTTCTAATAGACAACAAGCCAAATCTTACATGCATAGATGGACAGAAGAATATAATCTTTGTCAAAAATTAATGGGATTAGATAATGGTAAAAGCAATTGCTTTAATTACACCATAAAAAAATGTCTTGGAGCTTGCATCAATAACGAATCTCCTGAAGAGTACAATATTCGAGCACAAAAATTAATTTTCAATAGTTCTTTTCAAAGTCAAGATATGGTTATTGTGGATAGAGGAAGAGATATTGATGAACAAAGTATAATACTCGTAGAAAATGGTAGGTTTAAAGGCATTGGATATTTTAATCTTAATCATCAAATACAAAATATCGATATTTTAAGAACAATTATCACTCCGATGACCCACAACAGGGACGCCCAACATATTATTCAGAGCTACGTGCGCCAGCATAAAAAATTAAAGATTATCAAACTACCAAAAAATGATTAAAAACCTAACACTATTAATCTTTTTAACTCTTTCATTTTTTTTTACATATTCTCAAGAAACTTATAACAGCGCAAATATGCTGGTTAGTAAGGCTGACTTAGAGAACACCATTTACAAAAAAGACAGTACTGCAAATGCCTTTTTCATATATGAAAAAGGGTTTAGTAGAGTTGAGAACGGAGGAAATTATGACCTGCTTACCGATTATGAAGCAAAGATTAAAATACTTAATGAGAAGGGGTTTGATCAGGCAACTGTAAGTGTATTATTATTCAAAAACAAGAGTGGAAAAGAGCAATTTGATGATTTAAAAGCGTACACTTATAATTTGGAAAATGGTGAAATCTCAAAAACCAAAATAGAAAAGAAAAATATATACACAGAAGCATATGACGAAAATTATACACTAGTAAAGTTCACCTTTCCTAATGTAAAGCCAGGATCAGTACTTACCTATAAATACCAACTAGCATCCCCATTTATGTATAAATTTAATGGATGGGATTTTCAGGATGATATTCCAAAACTACATAGCGAATATATTGCAGATCTTCCTGGGAATTATATCTATAATATAAAATTGGTTGGGACACTAAAACTAGAAACTAACACATCTACAATACTCAAAAAATGTTTAGAAGTTTCTAGCGGAGGGCATGCTGATTGCTCTCATAATGTATACATAATGAAAAATATCCCGGCATTTAAGGAAGAAAAGTATATGACCGCCAAAGAGAACTACTTCTCAAGAATAGATTATGAATTGAAAGAGTTTAAAGGTTTTGATGGAACAAATAAAAAATACACAGAAACCTGGGAAAATGTTGACAACAAACTCAAAAAAGAAGTTGCGATAGGAGTGCAACTCAAAAAATTAGCAATTACAAAAGGGATTCTTCCTGATAGTATAAAAGCTACACATAATGATATAAAAAAAGCCAAAAAAATATTTAGATACATCTCTAGTAATTATACATGGAATAAGAAAAACAAAATCTTTAAAGACGTAAATATTAATGAGGTAATTAAAGAAAAAATTGGTAATGTTAGTGGCATCAACATACTCTTACACAACATTTTAAAACAGCAAAAATTTACAGTACATCCTGTACTTTTATCTACTAGAAATAATGGCTATGCTACCAAAATACATCCCGTCATCTCTGGTTTTAATTACTTGATTGTACAACTCTCAATAGATAACAAAACCTATTTATTAGATGCTACAGAAAAAACATTAGTATTTGGGGAAGTTCCATTTAGGTGCTTAAATCAATATGGTAGGTTATTAGATTTTAAGAATGGTAGTTCATGGATTGATATAAAACCTAAGCAAATTTCTGCTCATTTTTTTAAGGAAGAGATTGTACTTAATGAAGATTTAAAAATAAGTGGTAAAGCAAAACATCTTTATTCTGGATATCATTCTCATTTCAAAAGAAAAAAATTAGAGGCATTAGGCGAGAACCACTTCCTTAATAATATTAAAAATCAGGATCCAGAAATAACGATCACAGATATACATATTAAAAACAAAAATAACTACGATAAAGCTATCGAGTTTCAATTTGATTTTACAAGAGATGATGTTTCTAAAATAGACGACATACTCTATCTTAAGCCATTTACTAAAAGCTTTTTTAAACAAAATCCTTTTAAACTTAACCAAAGAACTTACCCCATAGATTTTGGTTACAAAGACACATACACCTACTTAGTTTCAATAGAATTACCCGAAAACTATAAATTTGTAGACATTCCAAAAAACTCTTTGTATCAAATTCCTAACAAATTAGGTCAACTTGGTATTAGTTTTCAAAAAAATCCGAAAAAACTAATCATCACTCATAGAATAACATTTAACTCCTCTTACTATCCTACAGAATATTATTCCATTTTGAAAGAATTCTTTAATCTCATTGTTAATATAGAAAATGACATTCTCATCGGTGTAAAGAAAAAGAGTTAGTTTTTTTATTATTTTTATTCAAAATCAAGAAGTTTGAACAATAATTCATCTCAGAAAAACTGGAAAGACAAATTACATGAGATTATCTATGAAGCAGACACACCTGCCGGGAAATCATTTGATGTAATTATTCTTATTATGATCCTTGCTAGTATTATACTAGTTATGTTAGAAAGTGTTTCGTATCTAAATGACAAATATGCTTCACTGTTTAATGCCTTGGAATGGGTTATTACCATAGTATTTACTATTGAATATTTTTTAAGGATTATAGCTATTAACAAACCAAAGAACTACATTTTTAGCTTTTTTGGAATTATAGATCTCCTTTCTACAGTTCCAAAATATTTATCTATACTATTTGTAGGAACTCATGCTCTTGTTGCCTTAAGGGCTTTACGATTATTAAGAGTTTTTAGAATATTAAAACTTGCACGTTTTATAGGAGAATCTAATAATTTAGTAAAAGCTTTAAAAGCCAGTAGAGTAAAAATATCTGTGTTTTTGCTTGCTGTGATCATTGTTGCTATAATTTTAGGAACCGTAATGTATCTGGTAGAAGGATCAGATCATGGTTTTAATAGTATCCCAAAAAGCGTTTATTGGTGTATCGTCACTCTCACAACTGTTGGGTATGGGGATATATCTCCAGAAACTCCTTTAGGGCAATTGATCGCTTCAATAATAATGATATTGGGATATGGAATTATAGCTGTTCCAACCGGTATTGTTAGTGCCGAATATACCCAACAAGTTAAACATAAAATGCCATTGAATACCCAACATTGTAGTAATTGTAATGCTGATAATCATTTAGACGGAGCAAAATTTTGTCATAAGTGTGGAGAAGATTTATATAATGAATAAAAATTTAATTGTTATTGTAGGCCCTACCGCAATTGGAAAAACAAGCTTAAGCATTCAACTTGCACAACATTTTGATTGTGAAATTGTTTCTGCAGACAGTAGGCAGTTTTACAAAGAGATGAGTATTGGTACAGCTGCTCCTACTCTCGATGAACTCAAACAAGCTAAGCATCATTTCATTCAGCATAGAAGTATCCAGGACAACTATAGTGTAGGCGATTATGAAAAAGATGCACTAAATACTCTAGAGAGGTTATTTAAAAAAAATAATTATGTTATTCTTATTGGTGGTTCTGGCCTTTATATCGATGCAATTACTAAAGGATTAGATCATTTCCCCGAAGTCGATGAGCAAATTAGAAAAGATCTTCAGGATAAATATAACACTAAAGGGATTGAATATTTACAACAACAATTAAAAGCATTAGACCCTATATATCATGAAAAAGTTGATCTACAAAACACTCATAGAGTAATGAGAGCTTTAGAAGTTTGTATTGAAAGCGGAATGCCTTATTCATCTTTTCTCAACAAACCCAAAAAAAAGAGACCTTTTTCTATTACCAAAATAGGTATCACTGCAGAACGAGAAGTTATTTATGATAGAATAAATCAAAGAGTAGATCTAATGGTAAATGATGGTTTGATAAAAGAAGCCAAAGACTTATATCCATACAAATCACTTAATGCACTAAACACCGTTGGATATAAAGAGATATTCAAACACTTAGATGGTGAATGGGATTTGGATTTTGCATTATCTGAGATTAAAAAAAATACCCGACGTTTTGCAAAAAGACAGCTTACCTGGTTTAAGAAAGATCTAGAAATCAAATGGTTTACTTATAAAGAAGATTACAAGTCTATTGTATCATACATAAAAAAAGTTCACCATAATTAAATATTTATTATGGTGAACTTCTAAAAGTTAGTTACCGTTATTACTATTATTTAGGATTCTTCGTTTCTAACAACCAACCTAAATCCTTCTCCATGAATATTAAGAATCTCAACATTCTCGTCTTTCTTTAGATATTTTCTAAGTTTAGCTATATATACATCCATACTACGAGAAGTAAAATAATTATCATCTCTCCATATTTTTGTAAGCGCTAATTCTCTAGGCATCAAATCATTAAGATGAAGAGCTAACAAACGAAGTAATTCATTTTCTTTAGGAGAAAGTTTTATCGGATCCTCCTCTTTAAATGTTAAAAAACGAAGTTTTGAATTAAGGTGAAATCCTCCAACTTTAAATTCAAATTGCTTACTATCCGCAACAGACTCTGTACTCTTGCGTTGCATGATCGCCTGTATTTTCATCAATAACACCTCGCTATCAAAAGGCTTATTAAGATAGTCATCTGCTCCTACTTTATATCCTTTTAAGACATCTTCTTTCATTGCCTTAGCGGTTAAAAAAATGATAGGAATTTCTTCATTTTTTTCTCTGATCTCTTTTGCTAATGTAAATCCATCTTTATAAGGCATCATAACATCAAGGATACACATATCATAATCATCCTTTTTGAATTTCTCGAAGCCTTCCATACCATTTTTAGCATGCACAACATCATACTCGTTCATTACAAGATAGTCCTTTAAAACTGTTCCAAAGTTTGGATCATCCTCTACAAGCAAAATCTTTTTGTTTTCTGTTTCCATATTTTAAGATATTAACGGTAATTTAATTATAAATGTGGAGCCTTTTCCCCTTTCGCTCTCCACCCATATCTGACCATGATGGTCGTCAATAATTCGTTTTACATATGTTAGTCCTAATCCGTGTCCTTTTACATTATGCAGATCTCCTGTATGTTCTCTAAAGAACTTTTCAAAAATCTTCTTCTGTGCTACTTTACTCATTCCAATCCCTTGGTCACGAATCTTAAGAACAATACTATTTTTTACATTTTCTGTATATACATCTATTTTGGGTTCTCCTTCAGAATACTTTATTGCATTATCCAAAATATTAACTATCACATTTGTCAAATGGCTATCATTAGCCAATACAGTTGTTTTAAGGGCGCCTAAATGCATTTTAATATACCCTTCTCTATTTTCAACAATTAAAGAAACATGTGTTACTGCATCTTCAATAATATCATGTAACTCTTGTCTTTCTTTTTTAATATTAAGCTCATTTTTCTCTAACTGAGATATCCTTAATACATTTTCAACTTGAGCATGCATTCTTTTATTTTCTTCACGTATCATATTCATATAGCGCTTTACTTTTTCTTGATCTCCTGATATCTTTGGATTCTTTATAGAATCTAAAGCCAAATTAATAGTAGCTATCGGAGTCTTAAGCTCATGCGTCATATTATTAATAAAATCTGTTTTAATCTGTGATATCTGGCGTTGTTGCATCAATTGTGACAACGCACTCGAATAAGCGACTACAATAATTAATGTAAAAATTATCGATAATATCGCCATCCCTTTAATGGTAGAAAGCACATATTGCTTTTTCCCAGTAAAATTAACATACAATTGATACTCACTTACGCCTTCATCATTTACAAAAAGCGGTATAGCGTATGTTGTAGGATAATCCAAACTAAAATCATCAGAACGTACTTTTGTAGCTAAAGCATTACTATAAATAGCATACTCAAAATCTACCTTTATATCTCTCTCTTCTAATTCTTTTCTAAGCAAATATTCTATTTCCTTCTTTTGTACTCTTCTATGAATAGGGATAAAACTCGCTATTTCTCCTATCACTATTTCATAATCCATCCTTTGGAGATCTGTTAGACCTCTTATTCTCTCTAACTTAGATTTAGAATTTCGCCTCGTAAAATCATTTTTACCGTCTTGTGTTGCACTGTCAACATTACGGTTTAAAATGTTTTTCAACCTTACTGTATCAATATTAAAATTGACAAAAGATGAAAATAACTTATAATCTTCTTCTAAAATACCATCAGTATAAGCAAATGACTTTGTGGTATTATCGATACTAATATTGAGAAGCTGACGTATCGTTTTATTATCAGGCTCCTCTATGCTATCCAAAATCTCCTGCAATGGAAAAAACATTTCCTCAAACTCTCTATATTGAATTCGATTCGATACAGATATTAATATTTGCTTTGCATTAAAAGAAAACTGTTCTTCATTATTCTCTACTGTGTTGTTAATCCAATATCCCTGAACAAAAATAATCCCAATTAACGACAAACTCATCAGGATTATCAGCAACACGAATAACCTTTTATTCATAAATCAAAAGTAAGACTTTAACATTTAGCTACTTTACGGTTTAACCAAATGTTAACAAAATGAAAGATTCGGATTACAAAGTACTTATGAAGATATGACTTTATGTATCCTATTTACCTGTTTATCAGTATCTTTTAAATCCAGATTGTAGATTACAAAGTCTGCCAATGGTATTTTCTTGGCATCCTCCCACTGATTATTCATCCTGGAAAGCACCTGTTCTTTGGTTATATTATCCCTTTTTAAAACTCGTTGAATCCTAATTTCTGAAGGTACTGAAACCAAAATCGTATAATCACATTGTGTATGCCCTCCGTTTTCAAAAAGTATTGCAGCTTCTTTTATTACATATACCGAATCTTGCAAACTCTTCCAGGAATCAAAGTGTTTAGCCACTGCAGGATGTACAATCGCATTTAACTTTTCTAATTTTAAAGGGTCATTAAAAACTATATTTGCAATATACCCCCTATTTAACGTCTCATCCACATAGGAGTTTTCTCCTAATAGTGCTATGATTTTCTTTTTGACGTCATCATCTTCGTTCATCAACTTCTTAGCTTCATCATCTGATATATATATGGGAATTCCCAACTTTTCGAACATTTTAGCGACTGTGGACTTCCCGCTACCAATTCCACCTGTTAGCCCGACAACTTTTATCTCATTTCTCATTTTAGAACTACAAATTGAACTTGTTTTTCCTGCAAACGAACATCATGGATTGATCCGGGTTTATTTACTAGTTCCAAAGTTAAAAATGAGCTTTCTTCAGATACCTTTGCATAATCTGCAACAACCATAAAATCTCGTTGACTTATTTCATTATACTTATCTAAACCTACACGGTATACAACTGTTATTTCTTTTGGAAAAATTTTAATTTCGACTCCCTCTGGTATGTTATTAATAGTAATCGGAATCTTCTGATTTCCTTCAGTAAATTTACTAACCAAAATATTTGCTTCTACCTTGGAAGGAACCACTTTTATCGTAGAAGAAAAACTTGAAACATCTATATTCAATTCAGAAGTATAATCAACATTAAGACCTTCTAGATTTAGGTTCTCTGTATATATCCTCTCTATAGTATCAATTACTTGTGAGGGTCCACTTATCATGACTGAATCCGGAGAAACTACTAACCCTTTATCACTGCCATACCCAACAGCATATTGAATATCCTGAGCAATATTAACAGGAATCTTTTTTTCTAAATTAAGGTCTACTTTTAGCCTTAGGGTATCTTTTTGTATCGATAAAACTCTTCCCTTAAAATCTAATTTATTTTTCAATACCGCAGATTCTTTATTAACTCTAAAGTAATATTGATTGTCATCACTAATTACTGCATCTTCAACATTAAACTCTAGTATTCTCTTTTTCCAATTATGGCTCATTAATCTAAAACCATTTCCGTTTAAAACCATACGTAGTGCCTGATCACTTTCCTCGTTGAAAATTTTATCTTGTGGTATATTAGTGTATTGAACAGCTACTTCTACTTCTCGAGTATAATTTTTAGAAAATTGAATAAACAGCCATAGTAATGATGTGAATATTAGAAAAAAGAAAAAAGTCTTCACATTACTTTTTTTTAGAGAAAATCTATTGCTTATTCTGTTTGGCATATGTATTACTTTGAAAAAAACAACTTTTCGAATTGTCTTTCGGGTACTTTTTTCAATAGATGAATATAATAATAAGATTTCAGGAATCCTTTTCCGTATCCATAAAATTGTATAAAAACTGCCAATATAGATTGAAAACCTATTGAAATATTTTTATAAACTAAAGTTGCTCCCAAAAATATTAAAATAAAATATAGTCCTAAAAAAGTGATAAAATACCACCATCCAAAAAAAGCAGTTATTATTGAAAATACACCATAAAACAAAAATAAAGTGGGAAACCAATAGGTAAGTTTAGCGGTTTCTGGATGCCATTTATTTAAAATAGGCCTTACCAATCCAAATTTATTGACCTGTATGTAGAATTTTTGCCAAGAAATTCTTCTTTTATGAAAAACTTTTGCATCAGGAATCAATTCTGTATCATATTCTAATTTCCACAATCTTATCGTTAAATCAGGATCTTCTCCAGGATGTATATCTCCAAATCCTCCAGAAACCTGAAAAGCATCTTTAGACAATCCCATATTAAAACTTCGGGGTTGAAATTTACCTAAAGTATTTTTTCGTCCTCGAATTCCTCCTGTAGTAAGGTAAGAGGTCATACTATAACTTATCGCTTTCTGAAGGTTAGAAAAACTCTCATGTGCGTCATCTGGACCTCCATAACAATGCACAAATTTTTTGTTTAAAAAACCATCAACTTTAGATAAATAATTTTTAGGAAGAATCACATCGCTATCTAAAATAATGAAATAATTTCCTTTTGCTTTACGCATACCGTAATTACGAGAATCTCCAGGGCCAGTATTAGGTTTTTGATAGTAACTGATAAAAAGCTTATCTACAAAAGTCTGAATAATATCTTCTGATGTTTCAGTTGATCCATCTTCTACAATAACAATTTCATACTTTTTATCGTAATCCATTATCACCATACTATCCAACAGCTCCTTAATCTCATTGGGTCTGTTATATACGGGAACAATAAAGGAGAAATACATTTCCATATCACAAAGGTAACCTACAAAAAATCCCATACCAATTAAGAATGGGATTTTATGAGTATTATATTAATACAAAGCTGTATTTATTTTTCTTCTACAAATTTATCCATCACCATTTGGCTTACTCCCATATTTGAGAAACCTCCATCGTGATATAAATTTTGAAGTGTAACCTTTTTGGTTAAATCCGAAAACAAGGTAATTGTATAATCTGCACATTCTGAAGCAGTAGCATTACCAAGAGGAGACATCTTATCTGCATACTCAATAAAACCATCAAATCCTTTTACTCCTTTTCCTGCAGTAGTTGGCGTAGGTGATTGAGAAATCGTATTCACACGTACTTTGTTTTCTCTACCAAAGAAATATCCAAAACTACGAGCTATAGATTCTAAATATGCTTTATTATCTGCCATATCATTATAATCAGGAAATACACGTTGTGCTGCCATATAAGTCAATCCAACAATACTTCCCCACTCGCTCATTGCTTCTTTTTTGTACAATGTCTGCATGGTTTTATGAAAAGAAAGGGCAGAAACATCCCAACCTTTTTGACTCCAATCATAATTAAGATCAGTATAGTGACGACCTTTTCGCACATTTACCGACATCCCTATAGAATGTAATATAAAATCAAGTTTACCACCCAAAATTTCCATTGCTTTTTCTACAAGATTTTCTAAATCTTCTAATGAAGTAGCATCTGCAGGTATAACCTGAGCATTAGTTTTTTCTGCAAGAGTATTTATTGCACCCATACGCATTGCAACAGGAGCGTTTGTAAGAACAAAACTTCCTCCTTCTTCAAAAACACGCTCTGCGGTTTTCCAAGCAATTGAATTTTCATCAAGCGCTCCAAAAATAATTCCTCTTTTGCCTTTTAATAAATTGTGTGACATTTAATTATAAATTAAAGTATAGTTATACGAGCGGTAAAGATAACAAAACGACCTAAACCACAACGAATGGAAATAGATTTAGTTCTATACCGAAAAAAGAGATTTTTATAAAAACAGTACTATTATAAATCAACAGAACTCAAAATCCTTTATAAATATTTGATTTATGATTGCAAAAACAATAGGATTTTACCATCTTTAAAAGGACTATAACTAAATCTAAAACAGATCATTATCTAATACTAAGTTCTGACATGAAAAATAAATAACTTTAACCTCCAAAAACTAATTCAATCTAAAATTATTATTTTTCAATTAGTTGATTTTTATTGATATATAACATATATTTGACACTATATTTATAATGAGTATAATTTTTGACATACTATTGAAAATAATATTCATCATAAATCCCCCCAAAATATAATATTGCTCCCCCGCAAAAAAGTATAATTTATTATTCCCCCCTTACTATGTATAAATAGGCATTAGCTTATTGCTATGTCAAGGTACTTAATTGTGCACAAGAGATATTTTGATTCTAAAATTAATATCGTTTTGTATTAATTCAGATAAAACATCAATTCTTGGTATGAGTATGTACATCCAATCTTATATACAGAAGAAATTCTGCACATAAGATAAGCTTGCTAATTAAAATAATGTGATGAAAAAAATTACTGAACTACTTATTATTATCGATTGTTTGTAATTTTTTTGAGATACTAAGACAACAAAAAAATGGGGATTTTCTTATAGTAAATCAATAAAAATGGGGGCCTATGAAAATTATTACTTTACTCTTCTTTCATAAGAAAATTATTTTATTTACTTGTGTTTTTACACTATTACACATCTCTTCATATGTTTACGGAGATACTATCCATAAGGATGAAAACAACTCATTAACCATAAGAGATTCAGGCTCAATTTCTGATCCTCCCAATCCACTTAGTCTTACGATAATCAAAATACAAGACGCCACATCTACCGGAATATGTTGTGATGGTAAAGCAAAAGCTATTGCTTCTGGAGGAAAACCAGGATACACATATCAATGGAGTGCTTCTGCCAATAACCAGACTACTGAAATTGCAACTCTTCTTACAAATCGAACACATAGCGTTACAGTAACAGATGCCAATGGTACCACATTAACAAGAAGCATTGTTATACAATGTGTAAACCCTTGTCAAATTAAAACAACTAATGCGATAACAGATGTATTATGTACAGGCGATGCAACCGGAGCTATCGACCTTACAGTAAATGATGGGACTCCTCCTTATACTTTTGCATGGAATAACGGTTCTTCTAATGAAGATTTAACCAATGTAATTGCTGGCAGATACACTGTAACAATTACTGATGCCAATAACTGTCTAGTTAAAAACACTGTTATTATTTCTGAACCTCAAAAAGCTTTATCTGTTTCTATTGACACCAAAACCGATATTGCATGCGAAGGTTTAGGTCAAATTACATCAAAAGGAACTGGAGGCACACCTCCTTATTCCTATTCCATAGATAATGGAGTCACTTATCAAGCTAATGAAACGTTTTTAAATCTCCCTCAAGATAACTACACAGTATCCATTAAGGATGCTAACAATTGTACCTCTATAGCTTGTACAAAGATTTCATTTAATTGTACTCATGCTATAACAGACATCAATAATACTTTTGTGAATATTCCTGTCTCTGGAAATGTATTAACCAATGACTTTGATCTCGAAGGAGATACACAAACCGTAACCACACTTATTGTAACTACTACAGAAGGGATAGAGGTAGCTATAGAACCTAACACTGGAATATACACCTATACTCCTCCTATCGACTTTATTGGAGTTGACACTTTTGAATATACCATATGTGACAATGGTAGTCCGGTAGCTTGTGATACAGCAACGGTATATATTGAAGTACTTCCTAATGGAAATCCTAAAAACACCCCTCCTATTGCAAATCCAGATACGGCAATTACAGAAATCAATACGCCAGTAAACGGCAATGTACTTACTAATGATTTTGATCCTGATGGAGATCCAATCAAGGTAACAACCACTACAGTAACAACCCAGAAAAGTGTTATCGTAATCATCAATCCCAATACAGGAACATTTACTTACACACCTATTAATGGATATACCGGAGAGGATTCTTTTGAATACACCATATGTGACAATGGCAATCCCTCTTTATGCGACACCACAACGGTAACAATTACAATCATAAATAATCAAAACAACAGTACATTTGCAAATGATGATGCATATTTTATAGCTTGTGACAATATTTCAGATAATGTCCTGGATAATGATTTTGATCCTGAAGGAGATACCCAAATCGTTAATACAATTCCTGTAGACGATGTTGATAATGGCACTTTACAGCTCAATGCTAATGGAACTTTTATATACACTCCCAACATAGGATTCACAGGCACAGATAGTTTTATATATTCTGTTTGTGATGATAATACTCCTCTAGCTTGCGACAGAGCGACTGTATATTTTACGATCTCTGATTTTACTCCTCCTGATTTAACTACTTGTAACATCGCAGATGAAACAATCGAATGTGATGGAGAAAACAATGAAGCTATAGCCGATCTATGGAACTCGAATAATATTTTAGAATTAGAATCTTGTGTAACAAATATCTGCAATGAAGATTTTACAGGTAAGGTAACTTCAGATTATGATTTTAATAATCTCATTAGCACTTGCGGTCAAAGCGGAAGCATAGAAGTCACCTATATTATTACAGATAAAAATGGAGACACAACAACACTTACAGTAACCCTCACTCTTCTTGACTCTACTCCTCCAAGTTTAACAAACTGTGCAGTACCTGATATAACTTTAGCTTGTTCTACGATCGATATCGAAGAAATTACAAATCAATGGAACGCCGATAATATCATTTTATTAGAAAGTTGTGCAAATGATAACTGTAATGCAAGTACAACTACAATAGTAACTTCTGACTATGATTTTGATAATCTAATTGATGAGACGCTATCTGTAGAATATACCATAACAGATGATTGTGATAACACATCAACAATAAATGCCAAAATAACATTAGAAAATAATTCTGTAATTGTAAACGACAGAAGTTTATGTGCTCTCGATGAAATAGAATCGCAAATTTTTGATCTATTTGATTTATTAGAAGACGATGTTGACACTAGTGGAATCTGGGAGGTCACATCTGGAAATACCTCTGTAATTGATGACAATTTTTTTGATCCATTAACTATAGAGTTAGTAGATGAAGATGATTCGGAGACAGTAACATTTAGCTATACTTTAGACAACTCTGTCTGCCCAATATTCCTTGAAGCAGAAATAGAAGTGCATAATAGATGTGCAGTACTAACTTGCGGAGGAGAAGGTGATATAAAAATTTCAAAAGTAATTACACCAAACGGAGATTCCTTTAATGAATATTTTTTAGTTAAAGGTGTCGAGGATTGCGGTTACACCATAGATGTAAAAATTATTAATCGTTGGGGAGCGATTATATACAAATCAAGTGATTATCAAAATGATTGGAATGGAATAGCAAACCAATCTTCTGTGGGATCTGCAAATCAGATTCCTAGCGGTACATACTATTGTATTGTAACTTTAATTGATAGCGGCTTAAAACCATTTAGTAGTCCATTATATATCGGAACTAGATAAACAAATAATCCATGAGGGGGGTAAAAAATAAAATAACATTACTAATACTATGTATTAGTTCGATCGGATATACACAACAACTACCGCAGTTCACGCAGTATATGTTTAACACTATATCTATAAATCCAGCCTATGCCGGTAGTAGAGAAACACTAAGTATTGTAGGATTACACAGAAACCAATGGACAGGAATACAAAGAGGACCAGAAACTCAAACATTATCAGTTCATTCTCCATTGAGAAATGATAAAATCGGAATTGGATTATCTGTCATAAGGGATGCTCCTGGTTTTGAAAACTACCTATATATTTATGGTGATTTTTCATATTCTATTAATATCACAGAGACAACAAAATTAGCTTTCGGATTTAAAGGAGGAGTTACACATTATAACCTGGATCAAGAGTTTTTAAACGATCCTGATGTTACTCAAGACCCTTTCTTCGGAAATTATGCTAATCGATTGAATCCAAATATTGGTGCTGGATTATATTTAAATTCGAATGCGTGGTATGTAGGACTTTCTGCTCCCCGAATATTAAACACCGATAATAATCGCACTACTGAAACTACTTCTGTAGAATACGTTGCACTAGAACGTGTGAGCTATTATTTTACTGGAGGATATGTGTTTGACCTTAGCACAAATGCAAAATTAAAGCCATCGATTTTATTTAAAGCTACCAACGGAGCGCCCCTTTCGATGGATGTAAACGCAAATGTTCTTCTCTATAATAAATTATGGCTCGGAGGTTCTTATAGATATAATAAAGACACTGCTTCAGTAGGTGCTTTAGCAGATTTTCAAATAACAAAACAATTTAGAGTTGGTTATGCTTATGAACATTTTATTTCTGACCTGAGACCATATATAGGAGCTACTCATGAAATATTACTCATGTATGAACTGTTTAACGAAAAACGTGTTAGATCCCCAAGATTCTTTTAAGCTTATATCTATATGAAAAATAGAATCCTTTTAATTTTAATCTTCTTTTTTAGCACTTTTATTTATGCTCAAAAATCAAAAGTAGCCGACAAATTTTTTAAGGATTTTGCTTATCTCAAAGCAAAAGAATTATATAAAGATGCATTAAAAAAAGAAGATAGTACTAAACATATTCTATCCAGAATTGGTGATTGCTATTACAACAATTCAAACTCAGAACAAGCATACTTTTGGTATAATAAAGCGATTAGCAAGTACAAGGATATTGCTCCTGAATATATTTATAAGTACATACAAACTTTAAGAAGTTTAGGCCATTTTGACGAAGCAAATAATTGGCTAAAAAAACTTAAAGCACATCAAAAAAATAGCAGACGTCTAAAAGGTTCTGAAGATATAACACTCGAAAAATTTCAAGAATTGTCCAGCACAAAAGACAAGTATATTCGTATTGTAAATCTAAGTTCAAATAGTAAATATTCTGATTTTGGAGGGTATGAAAGAAATGGAAGCCTATATTTCTCTTCATCAAGAGCAAACGACAGTCTTTTTGGAAAACAAAAAATTTATAAGTGGAATGGGGAACCTTATTTAAATATTTATCAATCAACAATTGAACGAATTGATTCAACCCTTGTGATTAGCAATATAACTCCCATTACCTCAGATAAAATAAATTTAAAGAATGAACACGAGGGAGCTTTAGCAATAACAAATGATGGAAAAACGCTATACTTTACAAGAAATAATATTAATAAAAGAAAAAAAGCATCATATGACAAAGAAGGTAACTCTAACCTAAAACTCTATAGAGCTAAACTTCGAAATCGTCTATGGACAGATATTGAGGAGCTGCCTTTTAATGGTAAAACTTTTTCTACCGGACATCCAGCCTTAAGTCCTGATGAGAAGACCTTATATTTTGTTTCAAACAGAGAAGGAGGTTATGGTCAGTCAGATATATACAAAGTTGCTATCAATACTGATGGCACATTTGGAAATATTGAAAACTTAGGTGATAGAATTAATACAGAAGGGCGAGAGGTCTTCCCTTTTGTAGCAAAAGACTCTACATTATATTTCTCTTCAGATAGTCATATAAACTTAGGCCTTTTAGATATTTATAAATCTGATATACTAAAAAAGGACATAGATGAAGATATAGAAATCAAAAATCTTGGGGCACCCTTTAATAGTGGTTATGATGATTTTGCATTTTTTTCCAATCCAACTGGGGATTCTGGTTATTTCTCATCTAATAGAACTGGCGGTATAGGAAGTGATGATATTTACACTTTTGATCGATACGAGTGCATGCAAATTTTAACCGGCATCACATATGATAAAAACACATCAGAACCTCTTCCTGAAGTTACAGTCCAGATTATTGATCAAACAGGTAAAATTATTAGTTCTACTCTATCAAACAAAAATGGTGAATATACTTTTGAAGAAATACCATGTGGAAAAACGTTTTCCATTTTTGCTACAAAAGCTAATTATAAACCTGATTCCAAAGAATTCTCAACAACAACCAAAAACAAAGATAAAACTGAAATAGATTTATATTTAACCCCCTTAATTATAAACAAGGAAATTGTAATCAATCCTATCTTCTTTGATTTTGACAAATATGAAATTCGTACTGATGCCGCGTATGAATTAGAGAATATTGTTAGTGTAATGAAAGAAAACCCAAAAATGATTATAAAAATTGAATCCCATACAGATAGTCGTGGTGCAAATAGATACAATCTAAAACTATCCCAAAGACGTGCCAAATCCACTAGAGATTATATTATATCCAGAGGAATTAATACAGAACGAATTCCTAGTTTTGTAGGTTATGGCGAATCACAATTATTAAATAAATGTGGTAAAGGTTATGACAGACAGTGTACTGAAAAAGATCATGAAGAAAATAGACGTTCGGCTTTTTTAATACTCAATGATTATAAATAATCTAGATAGTATTTTTTTATTTTTTAATAAAAATATTTGTAAAATACATAACCCCATCCTCATTTTGCTCTGCTGAAATGTCAAAATTCGTAAAATCACCTTCTATTGTTTCTCTATGGCTATCGCTTTTTATCCATGCATTGACTACAGATTCTGCTGAAGAATATCCATAACCAACATTCTCGGCAACAGAATTTGCTCCTGCATTTGTAAGGAGATATGATTTACGAGCATGAAAGTAATCATGAGAAATTTGATTTTCTTTAATCATATACTCAGTATGACTATATGCTTGTGATTTCACAATATCCAAGGTCTCCAGAACAGATAATCCAATAGATGCTCTGTAATTATTTATACGCTCTAAAATTTCAACCTCAATGGATTTTACTTCTGGAACAGTAAACTCTTTGATAGGAGAATTTAAATCATCATCAACATTTTCTGAGGAACACGAAAAAAATAACATTACCATGCAAGCAATGTAGATTACTCTAATAGGTGATTTCATAATTTGGGGGTTTGTAGATTTGGGAACTACGCTTGCAAACTACAAAATAAATAGAGACAAATAGTGGGCATACTGTTAAAATCGATAAAAAACAATCATTTCATCGGTTTATTCTGCAAATAATCGATGAAATACACGAGCCAAAGTTTTAAAAACCTGTTTTTTAACCAATTAAGAACATGTTTTTTCATATTCAGCTTAATCTAATACTATTAACTTTACTGTATCAACGCTTTTGCATGAGTCAATGCCGAATCAGAAATATCTTTTCCTCCTATCATTTCGGCAATTTCTCTAATTCGCTCCTCCTTGCTTAATAATTTAAGCTGTGTAATTGTAGAATTATTAAGGTCTTCTTTGTAAACTTTGTAGTGACTTTGTCCTTTGGCTGCGATCTGAGGTAAATGAGTAATACTAAAAACCTGGAGATTTTTACTCATATTCATCATCAAATCTGCCATTTTATGCGCTATTTCACCAGAAACTCCTGTATCTATCTCATCAAAAATAATAGTAGGCAATTGAGCGTATCTAGAAAGAATTGACTTAATTGCAATCATTATTCTTGATAACTCCCCGCCTGAAGCTACTTTTTTAAGTTCTCCAAACGCCCCTCCTTTATTAGCAGAAAATAGAAATGTTAAGAGTTCTTTTCCATTAGTTAAATATTTATCCTGTAATTCTAGAGAAGCTTGAAAAGTAGCATTAGACATCCCTAAGGCTTTAAGAATATCCTCTAATTCTTTTATCAGCTTAGGAAGTGCTTTATTTCGTTTCTCATGAATCTTCCCTGCTACTTTATCCAGCTGAGCTTGAACAACTAGTATCTCTTCTTTAATTTTTTCTATATCTTCAGTAAGTGATTCTGTTTTAGCTACTTTTTCCTGCAACACCTCTGTCAAACTAATTAATTCATTGATACCAGAGGCATTATGTTTTATCTGTAAATTATGCAACAACTGTAATCGTTCACTTGCTGCTTGCAATTGTTGAGGATCTGCTTCAAGCTTATCAAATTCATCTCGCAACGAAGCATATATATCTTCCAATTCTATATATACACTATCGATTCGTCCTGATAGCTCTTTTAAAGAACCAGAATATGATTCTATTTTTGATAGATTAGCCTTAATCGTATTTAATTGATCAGATACCCCAACCTCTTCTGAAGAAACTATAGCAATCGAACCGGATAATCGTTCTTGAATTTCTTCTATATTGTTTAGCCGTTCATATTGCGTTTCTAGCTCTTCTAACTCATCAGGTTTTAATTTTGCTTCTTTCAATTCTTTGAGTAAAAAAGCATTATATTCATACTCTTTGGTAAATTCTTCTTGACTAGCAATAAGCGTATGTACCTCTTTTTCTTTTTCTTTTAATAGCTTAAGTCCTCTTTTGTATGATTCTATTTCTCGATCTGCTCCTGACAAGGCATCCAAAACTTCAAATTGAAAATCGTTTGTAGTGACCTCTAAAGTTTGATGTTGACTATGTATATCTATCAATCTTACTCCTAGTGAAGCAAGGGATTGCAGAGTAACAGGTGTATCATTTATAAAAGCTCTTGATTTACCTGAAGGTAATATTTCTCGTCTTATTATAGTCTCATCTTCATAATCAAGTTCTTCTTTTTCAAAAAAAGATTTTAGATTATACTTTGCTACAGAAAACACGCCTTCTATTACACATTTTTGAGAACTATCTTTAACACTATTTAAATCTGCTCTTTTACCAAGAAGTAATCCTAAAGCACCAAGTAATAAAGATTTACCGGCTCCAGTTTCTCCAGTAATAGTTATCAAACCAGAATCAAAAGATACCTGTAGTTGTTCTATTAACGCAAAGTTTTTTATCGAAAGACCTTTAAGCAAGGGATAGAAATATTTATTGTTTTAAAAAAGTAAAGATACTATAGTTTTTAAAAAAAACATCTGTTGCTTTTATTTTTTTAAACGGACAAAATTTGTAACATAATTATCAAAAACACCTGAAGTAAATCCAACAAAAATAAAAGTATTCTTAGAATTTAATTTCTTTCCAATTATCTCCATAAGTAGGAGCAATTTTATTGAGTATCTGAATTGTTTCGGCAATATTTACAGAAGGCCCACCGGAAAGAACGCTTGCTATTTCATCTGCTTTGGCATCAAAAAACACTCGCATTATATATGAATTTGGCCTGGTATTATGAACATCTTCCAACGACTTCATTGCTTCGGTAATTGTTTTTTTACCTTCTTTTAAATTATTATGCATTACATCCAGCCCTTCTCTATGATAAGTATACATCGCTTTCCTATATCCTTCATACGTATTAGACAGAAGATCATCATTAAGCCTAAATCTATTAGGGTTTTGTTCTCGTTGCCACCCCAACGTATTACTACTTTGCGCATTTCCTACGATATTTTTTGCTTCTTCGTAATACGATGTACCACTATTCATTTCAAAAGTATCTGCATCCACCCCCAAAATAGTATATAAATAAAATGCAACAACAGAAATCAGATTAGATTCAAAATTATTTGGATTATAGTTTAGTGGCTGAAATTCTAGATAATTAAAACTAAACTGCTTATCATTAACATTAAAAATAGTAGTTGAATAATTGGATCCAAATACAGGGCGTGAAGCTTGCACCTGAACAGTTGCTGTAAAAGCATCATTATCATATCCTACTATTGTGACAAAAAAGCTACAATTAATGCGTTCTTCTGTACGATAATCTACATCTGTCCATTTTGTATTGTTAATAAATTCTGTTAGTGAACGCTCCAAAGTTTTAAACACTTGTAAATTTGGATTCCCCGTTTGCTCGGCATTAACTACTACTGTAGCATTAAATTCCTGGGCATTAGCTCCAAAACTTACTATAAGCGCGATAACAAGGAACAGTCTATTCATTTTTTAGCGTATTAATTTCATTGAATATATCTTGAGCAACCTCTGACTTTGTTTTTAGATCAAACGCTTTAATCCCTAATTTATGATTAATCAGAGTCACTTTATTTGTTTGCCCTTTAAAACCAGCCCCTTTATCATTAAGAGAATTAAGAACAATCAAATCTAAGTTTTTATTTTTTAATTTACTTTTTGCATTCTCTTCTTCATTTTCAGTCTCTAACGCAAAACCTACCAAAAACTGGTGTTTCTTTTCTGCTCCCATCCATTTAAGGATATCATTTGTTCTCTCTAATTCAATAGAAAATGCAGTATCTTTCTTTTTAATTTTTTGATTTGATATATTTTTAGGTCTATAATCTGCAACAGCAGCCGACGCAATAGCTATATCTGAAGTCTCATATTCTAACATCACCGCTTCATACATATCTTTTGCGCTGATTACATTAATCACTCTGATTAAGCTATGATTAACAGAAAGTGAGGATGGTCCTAAAACCAAACACACCTGAGCCCCAAGATTAGCAGCTACATTAGCCAATTCGATTCCCATTCTACCACTGGAATGATTTCCAATGAATCGAACTGGATCAATTGCTTCATAGGTTGGCCCAGCAGTAATAAGAACTTTTTTTCCTTCTAACGGAAGCTTTCCTAAAATATCTTTTTCTATAAATTTAACGATAGTATCTGGTTCTGCCATACGTCCTTGTCCAACTAACCCACTAGCTAATTCTCCCGACTCTGCAGGAATCATAATATTACCAAATTCTTGTAATTTTTTGAAAGTTTGATGTGTAGATGGATGATTATACATATCTAAATCCATCGCTGGCGCAAAATACACAGGACACTTTGCAGATAAGTAAGTAGCTAGTAATAAATTATCACTATTTCCTGTTGCCATTTTAGACATCGTATTAGCTGTAGCTGGAGCTACCAACATCAAATCAGCCCATAAACCAAAATCGACATGATTATTCCATTGTGCATTTTCATCTTCTTCATTAAAGAAAGATGAATACACAGGGTTTTTGGATAATGTAGATAAGGTTAGCGGAGTTACAAAGTCCTTAGATGCAGGGGTCATAATAACCTTTACCTCTGCTCCGGCTTTAATAAACAAACGAACTAAGCTAGCTGTTTTATAGGCTGCAATACCAGCGGTTACACCAATTAAAATCTTTTTACCGCTTAAAATTGACATAGATTTATAAAGATTCTGTGTCCGCCTTTGTATTTCTATGATAAATCTTACCTTCTAACCATTCTTGTACAGCTAATGCATGTGGCTTTGGTAATCTTTCATAAAACTTAGAAACTTCTATTTGTTCTTTATTCTCAAAGATTTCTTCTAAGCTATCATTATAAGTAGCAAATTCATCCAATTTCTCAAGAAGTTCTTTCTTGATATCTGTATTGATTTGTGTTGCTCTTTTTGATATAACCGAAATCGCTTCATAGATATTATCTGTTGGTTGATCTATACGGTTTTTATCGATAGTAGTTGTGTTTACCGGCGCATTACTTTTTTTCAAATCCATCTTCTACTTTATTTTCTATTTGAATTGTTCTAATCTTGATTTTATATCTTCTCCTATCTCATCTGCCTTTTCAATATATTCACCTTCGGTTTTATAATACTTCTTATAGTTATTATAATACCCTTGAGCTACTGTAAGTCTCTCTTTTACCAAGCTTTGATAACTTCCTATAGCAAGAAGGTATTCAGATTCTAACTTGTAATATAATACTTTTTCTCTAAAAGAAGAACCTGGATAATCAACCAAATAATTATCAAATGCTGCAATAGCAACTTTATAATCTTCGCGATGATGATTTTGTTTTGCTATTTCATATGCTTTTTTCTCCTTCTTAGTTCTAAGCTCAGCCACTAAAGCATTAGCCTCTTTTAATCTTTCACTATCAGGATACGTATTTATATATGCC
The DNA here is from genome assembly GCF_900312735.1 of Aquimarina sp. AU119. Lineage (NCBI taxonomy): Bacteria > Pseudomonadati > Bacteroidota > Flavobacteriia > Flavobacteriales > Flavobacteriaceae > Aquimarina > Aquimarina sp. AU119. The sequence continues at coordinate 128,435 of NZ_OMPF01000039.1, forward strand.
TGAAGTTTTTCGAGTGCCTTATCAGTATCTTCTTGATCCAAACTATATCTGGGAGATAATTCATAATAACTTTTTGCTCCTTTATATGATGCATCTTCCCTTTTTTGACTTTTAGGATAAGACTTTGCAAATCTCTCAAATTGATATCCCGCAAGATAAAAATCTTCTAACTGATAGTATGTATCAGCATAATAGTACATTATTCTTTCTGCTTGTGGCTTACCTCGATATTGAGGTACAATCTGTTCGAATAAACGCAAAGCTTTCTTGTACTTCTCTTTTTTGTACAATTCTTCGGCAGTTTTATATTTTGCAGCTAAATCTTCACCTCTTAGCACCTTTTGATACTCACTACAAGACCCTAAGAATAATACAAAAACAAATAAATACAATAATCTCATCATAGCTAAAAAAACATCTGGCAAAAGTATATATTTCTGCCGTATTACAAAAACTTTAATTCATCAATTCATCTATCCTCATATATTGTTCTTTAATTTTGGATAGAATTGCTCAAAATATATCTAAGTTTACTATAAACTTAACAATTTTGACTCATTTCAATAACTATATAATTAAAGCTTTGTTGCAGAATTAAGTTTATTCACTCTCTATTTTAGAACATTTAGATTCATCCATATCCTTTTGAAGGACAATTTTCTATTTATGTGCTGTATTATTTATGGTTTTATCAAGATTATTATGGTCAAGAATAGTATACCCTTCATCATCATAATAGAATGCAGAAACAAAATTTTGCCCCTGTATTACATCTTTTAGTTCGTATGAATGCACTTGATGCACTTCTTGAGCAAAAGATTCATCATAATAACTTACAAGAATAAGAATTTCTCCGTTTAATTCTGGCAGTTGTTTTCTTTCAAATTTTGCTAATGGACTCAACTTATCTATTGGATGAACTATAGTCCAAGTTGTAGGTAAATAGGTAATAGAATCTCGTTCTAATTTTAATTTATAAAAACTGTTTACATACTCCCCTTCTTTATCTTCTTGAGACAAAGCTAGCGTTGCTTCTATTTTGGGCCGAATCATTACATTAGTACTTCTACTCATCAATCTAAACATAATAGAATATATTTCATTGTGCTCTCGAAGAACTATAGTGTTACTAAATCTAATATTGGCTCTAGGCTTAGAGAATCTACCATATAACAATCCTGTAATAAATGAAAAACTCAGTAATCCTATAAGCGCTTCAAAAGAAGATATAATTCCAAAAAGCAATCCTTTTGGAGCCATAGCTCCATAACCAACAGTAGTAATTGTTTGTGCCGAAAAAAAGAATGCTTTTAAAAAATCTCTAAAAAAATTACCCGTCGGATCCGCAATATTAGAAATTCCAAATAGAGTATAAATAAGTGCAAATATAGAATTGATCAAAGTATACCCTAGTACTACCCAAAGAAAGAATTTTGTCCAACTAATACTAATTAAGTAATTATAACTCTCTGATAAAGAACTAGGTCTATTGACATGTTTTATATTAAAAGATCCATCTTGATTTATAAATCGTTTGGCGTGTTTATTTGAGGACTTACCTATTCCCGGATCTTTTATTCTTTTAGCCATTACTATGAAAACTATTAATCTTCAATATACTCTTTTATTTTATGAGATAAGCTTTGTGATACTTTTACTAATGGTAAACGCACATAATCATCGCATACTCCTTTTACCTTCAAAACATGCTTTATTCCGGCAGGGTTTCCTTCTTCAAAAGCATAATCCAGAACCGGTAAAAGTTGATATAAAATATCAAAAGCTTTTTTTGTTTCTCCAGACAACCCTAATCGTATCATTTCTGAAAAAGATTCTGGAAACCCCTGTCCCACTACACTAATAACACCATCCCCTCCAGCAGCAACAGCTGGTAAAGCCAGAGCATCATCTCCAGAAATTACAAGAAAGTTTTTTGGTTTATCTTTGATAATCTTCAACACCTGTGTAAAATCACCAACAGCCTCTTTAATCCCAATAATATTATCTAATTGAGCCAAACGCAATGTTGTGTCTGCTGTCATATTTGTTCCTGTTCGAGAAGGCACATTATACAGCAATACTGGTAATTTTGCCGCATCGTTTATAGCCTTATAGTGTTGATAAATCCCTTCTTGAGTTGGTCGATTATACATAGGAACAACAGAAAGAATCGCATCAAATTCTGAAACATTAACCTCTTTCATTTCATCAAGAATAGCTGCAGTATTATTACCTCCCACACCAATTACCAGAGGAAGTCTTTTATTATTCACTTCTATGATATGAGTTATTAAACTCTTCTTTTCTTCTTTGGTTAAAGTAACCGATTCTGCAGTAGTTCCTAAAACCACTAAATACTCTACTTTACCTTCTATACAAAAATTAACAAGAGAAGTTACTCCTTGATAATCTATTGAACCATCTATATTAAAAGGAGTAGCTAATGCTACACCTGTCCCTCTAAGAAAAGTACTCATACTATATAATCTGTAAAATTTTTAAATATTTTTTAAGCTCTGATATAAAAAGGTTAGCATCATCGGTTGTAGCTCCAATAATTAAATCATTGATTCGATTATCCACATCTGCAAAACCTACTTTTAATTTGGCTTTGGAAGCAGCTGCAACATAATTTAATTCCATTTTATCTTTTCCATAAAAATTAATCAAAACATCATAATCTTTATTTATGAATTCTTGCAAAGATCTACTTTTTACTGCCCCATTAACTCCAAAACTTTTGTCATTATAATAAGCCGTATCCTTATCATCTTCAATATCTTTTTGATCTTCTTTGTACCCCATTACTTTAAGCGCCCCAGAACTAACTCCTAATTCGTTAGCTAGTTTCAATAATGAAATAATATTGATAGAATGCGACGCATCTATAAGAACTGCTAGTGTCTTAAGATTAGAAATACTTCTAGATTCAGCATCTCTTTTCTTTAGATGAGCATCGATACTTTTCTTTATTGCATTTCTTTTAAGACCCTTTAAAATCATTTATTAAAAAAATTAATAAGCCACAAATGTAGCTATTTTACAGTTTACAATCATCTATGAAGATATAAGAAAAATCAAAAACTAAATCATCCCAGAATATCTATATCTATCCATCAGTTTTTCTTTTATGTTTTCACCAAAATACCAAGTCACACAACTCAAAAGGAACAACCTGAATTTCAATACGATATAAAACCTTATATCGTTCTACAGAAAATAAAGATTCAAAATCTCTCGAATATCCAATTAAATCGATCCCCAAATAGCCCCCATTTTTTTCGATTAAAACAACCTGATCTTTAAACGGTAAAATGATTCCTATTGTTGTAGCATGTTTTTTTTGAACACTACCCTCTTCTTTTATTATTCTTTATCAAAGTCTTTAATTAGTGATATTGAAGCCTAAAAATATTTACGAATATAAATTATAAACACCAGATAAAAACTTTGATTTATCCAGAAGAAACAATCTTAAAAATGCCCCTCCTCTTTTGACGATGAATCTATGCGCTTTGTTTCAATAAAAAAACTTACAAAAAAGTAAATCCCCCCTATTTCTGCAATATTAATAAGCACGGTAAATACCCTATTATAAAAATAAAATTCATTTATAGCCAAGAGAAAATCCACAAACAAAGTACAACATGTAGCTATAAAAAGGTAAATTGATTTTTCATAACGATCGGACAAATAAATAAAAAAACTTACCCCAGAGAATAAAAGTGCACTAACTATTATTAATACTGTAGCTTTAATATCATTTATAATCTTAGGCAACACCAATTCGGTTACAGAAAATATTAAATATGCAATTAATAGAGTACTAATTATCACCGGAGGAGAAAACAACATACTTAATTTAACATCTTTCTTATTAACATAGCGCTTTAACATAAGTATGCACAAGACATAAAACAAAGCAATAAGTATAGAGATAAGAATATAATACTTTACAAAATCTACATATATTAAAATATCAGTGACAGCAATAATGACCATACTTAAAGGAAATAGAAAACGTATCCTTTTTACTGATTTTAAATACAACAAAACCAACGACAAAGGAACAAATGGCTTTACATAAATCAACAACCATTTATCAAGAAAAACGGCGACCCATATAACCATCAAGAAAGTGAGATAGAAGAACAAATATGTAATGCTTGTTTTTTTCAAGAATATTTAAAAAAATTACACCTCAACTACTAGATATTTATTTCCTTAATGCCTTCCTCTTAGAAATAATCATCATTTACCGGAACTAAATTCTGCTGTTCTATGAAAAACTTAATTAAGAAAAATTGACCCGAAATCTGTAATAGGTTTATTATTAACACAAACACCTCTAAAGAAACATAAAGGTTATCAAGTGCTGTAACTATATTCACTATTAAAAAGCAGGAAGCAGCAACCATTAAGGAAGAACTGATAATTGTTTTACTATTTAAATAAATATAATAGCAAAGCCCTATAAAAGAAGTAAAACAAGCTATTAATACAAAAAGATAGAACTTATGATCGTATACTTGAGGTAAAATTAAATCTGCGACAGAAAACAGAACATACATGATAAGCAACATAGTTATTATCAATTGAACCGTGAAAATTTTCTTGAATTGAACCTTTATCTTTTTTAAACTTTTCCAAAGTAAAATGATATTAAGTATATAGTATACTGAAAGTAAAATGTTAAGAATTCTAAAGTAACGGATAAAATCTTTACTAGTTAAAATCTCCAAGACCATAATTAATAGCATTGTAAATATAACCAAGTAATTTTTTCGTTTTGCTTTTATCAGATATAAAATACACAGTGAAATAATCACAGAAGGCTTAAAGAAAATGATCAATTTCTCCGCAAAAATTGACACAATCAAAGTAAGTATTCCTGTTAGGTAGAATAATCGGTATGTTAGTTTCTCTGTCATCAATACTTAATTCTTTCGTATTAAACATCAAAAACCTTCAAACTCTTCAGCCTTAAGAATCAAAGATTTTGTTATCATATAATGTACTAAAAAAACGAGAGCAATGGGTTCACATATCAACATAAGTAACTTAAGCTCAAAAGACTCAAGATAAAACCTATCTATTAAGAACATGAAATTACCAAATGCAAAATTTAACATCGATAAAAAAAACCAAAGTGATTTTTCTGATCTTATATTAATATAATGCATTGCTCCTATTATGAGCAACATATAAATTAGTAATAAATAAAGAAACCCTAGTATTTTGAGTTCTCCCATAGGTTCTTCTAGCTCCATATATGCTATGAAAAATATAACAGTATATAAAGAACTACCTAGCACCAATGTAAAGACATCCCTTCTATTGTACTTAAATGACTTATGATTATAATACAAGAAGTAAAACATTAGAACATAAGCAATCATATGTCCTATTATTTGAAATTTAACAACTTCTTCAATTTCACAAAAAACAATCAATTCTCGTATAAAGAAGATCAACAGAATGATTACCTTATACACCTGTACCTGTCTAGTACTTATGAAATAAAGTGTGATTATTGATATCAAAAGAAGTATGCTACTGTATGTGTTTAAAAACTCATTTTCAAACACAAAACCAAGCACTTGTAAGATAATCAAAAAAGAAATTAAAAGCTTTAGTAGTTTCTCTCCATTCATTAACTATATTTTGTGCTTGAAATTTGACTTTTTTTAAATCCAAACACTTTGTTATACAATCATTTTTTTCCCTTACACAATATACTAAATTTTACAAGAACAAAAATTTTGGGAAAAATCAAACAAAAAAAGACTCTACACAACACCTTAATTAAAGCTTATTTAATTTTAACGGAGCTGGACTTGCTATTTGAAATTGTACTAAAAAGAAAACGGCCAATAACTGATAAATAGAATTTATAATTTCAAATTCTATAGAAGAAATATAAAACTTATCCAAAGCAAAACAGGAATCACTTATAACAAAATTGAGTATCGCGATCAAAAACCATAATGACTTAGTAGATCTAATATTGACATACTGAAAAACAGCACCTATAAATAAAAAATACAATATTAATAAATACGTTAGTCCATAAAATTTAATCCCACCCATTGATCCTTCAATAGCTTCATAAATCTCATATACGATAAGAGTCCAGGCAACCCAGAAAACACTTAAATAAACAATATCTGTTGTGCCATAGTCTATCGGTTTATAGTTTTTATATAAAAAAAAGAACAATAACAAGTAACACACACTATAGCTCATCAAAACATACATAAAGCTATTCTCCACATCTGTCAACAAAAATATATCTCCTAAAAAACAAAGCAATAAAACCATTAAAAACAAAACATCTATCTTCTTTGTATTAAACCAATACAGCATAAAAAATAATGGCACCGTCGTAGGTTTTATATAGAATTCTAAAACCGGCCATTGCATAGCTGTACTTAACACGCAAAGTCCCCCCGTTATAATTAATAATATTTTAATGAGGGTTCTTGTTTTCATGATAATTTACCAAGAAATTCGTCTTCGCTAATAATAGGAACTTCTAATTTTTTTGCTTTTTCTAATTTACTTGGTCCCATATTGGCACCGGCAACAATAAAAGAAGTTTTAGAAGAGATAGAACTTGACACTTTACCTCCATTATCTTCAATTAGCTTTTTAAGTTCATTACGAGATACTTTTTCAAACACTCCTGAAACCACGAATGTCTGACCCTGTAACGTATCTGTTTGATTTGCCAGTTTTTCTGCAGAAACCTCTAACTGAACACCATATTGTTGTAATCTAGTAACCAATGTCTTATTTTCATCAGATGCAAAAAATTCTATAACACTCTGAGCTATTTTAATTCCTATCTCATCAACATTTACTAGTTCTTCTTCTGATGCTGCAATAATACCATCAATAAACTTATAATGTTTGGCTAACTTCTTTGCCACTGTTTCTCCTACATATCGAATTCCTAAGGCGAATAAAACACGTTCAAAAGGAATTTCTTTAGACTTTTCTATTCCCACAATAAGGTTTTCGGCACTCTTCTCTGCCATTCTTTCCAGCGGAATTACCTGTTCCTTTTTTAACTCATAGAGATCAGCATAATTAGCAATCAGACCTTCATTTACTAGCAGTGCCACCGTTTCTCCTCCTAATCCTTCTATATCCATCGCTTTGCGCGAAATATAATGTTGTATGCGACCAATAATCTGTGGAGGGCAACCTGCATAATTAGGACAGTAATGCTGCGCTTCTCCGTCCTTACGAATAAGTTCTGTTTGACATTCTGGACATTCTGTTATATAAACCGTAGGTTCTGAAGCCTGATCTCTTTTTTGAAAATCAACAGCTATTATTTTAGGAATAATCTCTCCTCCTTTTTCTACAAAAACAGTATCTCCTACCCGAATATCCAATTTCTCTATCTGATCTGCATTATGCAATGAAGCTCTTTTCACTGTGGTTCCCGCAAGAGCCACAGGTTCAAGATTAGCTACTGGTGTAATTGCACCTGTTCTCCCTACCTGATATGTTATCTCATGAAGTATTGTTGAAGCTTGTTCTGCTTTAAATTTATATGCCATTGCCCATCTTGGGGCTTTTGCTGTAAAACCTAATTCTTCTTGTTGCTGAAGATCATTTACCTTAATAACCACACCATCAGTTTCATATGGCAGATCATGACGATGCTCATCCCAATACCCAATAAAATCCAACACTTCATCGATTGAACCTACCCATTTGGATTCTGCTGGAACTTTAAACCCCCAATCTCTTGCTTTTTCCAAACTTTGAAACTGAGACGCTATCCCTAATCTATTTCCTGTGATATTATACAACAAACAATCTAGCGGACGCTTAGCAGTCTCACTACTATCTTGTAGTTTAAGACTACCAGAAGCTGTATTTCTAGGGTTTGCATATGGTTCTTCTCCTGCCGCAATTCGTTCCTGATTCATTTTGGCAAAACCTTCATACGGCAAAACAATTTCACCACGTATATCAAATTTTGGAGGAAAATCACCTTTTAATTTTAGCGGTACAGAATTAATGGTTTTCACATTTGTAGTCACATTATCTCCTTGAATACCATCTCCTCTTGTTACAGCCCTAATCAGTTTCCCTTCCTCATACGTGAGGCTTATAGAAGCTCCATCATACTTAAGTTCACATGTATAACTAACTTCTCCATCAACTAATTTTTTAATACGTTTTTCCCAATCTAGCAAATCTTCTTTAGAATATGAATTATCTAATGAATACATTCGATATTCATGTACTACAGTCTCAAAATTCTTAGTCACCTCCCCTCCAACTCTAAGTGTTGGAGAATTAGGATCATAAAACTCTGGATGATTTTCTTCTAATTCTTGTAATGCTTTGAGTTTCATATCAAACTCATAATCACTTATCACTGCAGCATCTAATACGTAATAATTATAATTATGTTTTCTTAGCTCTTCTCTTAGTTGATTAATTTGTTGTTCTGTATTCATCTGTATTATATATATCGTTCAATAGTCAAATCCAACCTTCGACTACTAAAACAATCATTCCCCTTTTACAAGTATTCTTTTAAATTACTAAATTTTATCTATATAGTATCTATTTCAGATTTTATGTCCTTTCTGGTTTTAACCATTTTGGAACTTCTGTCGATTTAAAATTCCTCATCTTATCTAATAGCCTATCAATATCATCTTCTACTATAAGAAGTTCGTAGTTTTCCATTTTTAAAAAACCTCTTCGAACCATATTCTCTAAAAGTCCTAGTAAATCATTATAAAATCCTGAAACATTTAATAGGCCAATTGGTTTTTGATGCAGACCAAGCTGAGCCCAAGTGATAATTTCAAACAATTCTTCTAATGTTCCAAACCCACCTGGTAATGTAATAAACCCATCACTAAGTTCTTGCATTTTCATTTTCCGTTGATGCATATTCTCTGTAGTATACAGCTGTGTTAAACCAAGGTGAACTACTTCTTTTAGTTTCAAAAACTCGGGAATTATCCCAACTACCTTTCCTTTATTAGCAAGAGCACCTTCTGCTATTTTACCCATAATTCCTATTTTGGCAGCTCCATACACCAGAGTAATATTTTGTAAAGCCATTTTTTCTCCTAATAAAAATGCTTCAGAAATAACTTTAGTATCATTACCCTCACTACTTCCACAAAATACACAAATTGAATTAAGATTATTCATACATTTATACCTTTTAAATTCTCAAAAAAGAATCTCTACAAATCTTATAATTTCTATTAAAAATCCCAGATTTGTATTTTCTTATTTATGTCGGCCAATTTAACATCTTCTCACTAGTCGAAACAAGCCTTTATCATTCGATCATTTCCATACAAATCCTTACATATTTCTACAGATGTAAAACCTAAGTTTTCAATCATATCTTTAGTTTCTAAACCCAAATATTGATTAATCTCAAAATATAACGATCCTTCCTTTTTTAATTTATTTTTTGCCAAACTTGTAATCTTTTCATAAAAAACCAATGGTTGATCATCAGATACAAACAAAGCTCTTGACGGTTCATTATCAAGCACATTTGGTTTCATTTCTATTTTTTCTAACTCACGAACATAGGGTGGATTAGAAACTATAACATCAAAATCAATAGATAAATCCTGAGTCTCTAAAATATTTGCTTTGATAAAAGTAACGTTTACTTTATTTAATTTTGCATTTTCTTCTGCAACCTTAATTGCTGGTTCTGAAATATCAATTGCGTATACTCTAGCTTCTGGTATTTTTTTTGCCAAAGAAATCGCAATACAACCACTACCTGTTCCTATATCTAATATTGCTATTGGATCATTCGAGTTAAGTCGGTCTTTTATAATCCAATCCACTAATTCTTCAGTTTCTGGCCTGGGAATCAATACATTTTCATTTACCACAAAAGGCAATCCATAAAAATCAGTTTTTCCAATTATATATTGAATAGGCTCCTGGTGTAGTAATCGGTTTTTTGCAGCATCAAAATCACTAATCTCATCATCAGAAAGAATTTTGTCTAGATTGATAGCGACATTCACTCTGGTAAGGCCTAAAATTTCTTCTGAAAGCAAATAAAAAAAGGATAAAATTTCTGCAGAATCATAAAGTCCGGATAGAGAATTCACAAAACTAGTTCTTAGGTCTTTTATCTTCAACTGGAAGTTTATTTTAATTTATAACTCTTTTATCATCCATGCCTGGCAACTGTAATGACCTGTATTTCCGATAGGTTTTTCTAATGACACAAAACCAACTTTCTGATATAATTTTCTGGCAGCTTGCATATACGGCATAGTTTCTAAATAACATTTGGTATACCCTTGCTCTTTTGCATAACTCAAACACGTTTGTATCATCTTATATCCAATTCCTTTTCCTCTTGTAACGGGTAAAAAGTACATCTTTTGCAATTCACAAATATCATCAGAAGTTTCTCCCTGCAAAGGTGCTATACCTGCGCCTCCCACTATTTCACCTTTTTCTTCTACCACATAATACCGCATTCCGGAATAATTATAAGTGTCATACATTCTGTCCAAAGATTCATCCTCATATGCTGTACCTACTTTTGGCACCCCCATTTCTACCAAAACACTTCGTATCAAACTAGCTAATGCTTTATCATCTTTGGGTTCTAACAGACGGATTTTGACATTACTCATTATATTATAAATACTACTTTTACGTTATTATCAAAGGATATTGAAATATACGTTAAATCTAACCATGAATCAATGAAGAAATTTCTATTATTATCAACAATAATTATTAGCATCACAAGCTGTTCTATTTCTAAACAACCAAAATTTAAATACGTTGATAATATTATGGTTAAAAATATTAGTGTGCGTAATATAACACTTAAAGCTGATGCTGTTTTCAACAATCCAAACCACTTAAAAGGGAAACTTTCTATTGAAGATGTCCATATTTTTGTTGATAATATAGATGTAGGTACAATTTCTGCACAAGAATTTGATGTCCCTTCTAAAAATGAATTTATCATACCTCTAGAAGGTACGGTTTCTCTTTCTAAAGTATATAAAGACAATAAAAATAGCATTCTTGGTAGTGTTCTCAAAGTAATACAAACCGATTCTCTTTCTATTCAATATAAAGGTATAATTCGATACCATTTAGGAAACTTCTCTTATCCATATGCTATTGATAAGACTCAAGACATTTCTATAAAATAAAAGTGTCTCCTATCTAAAAACATCTATTTTTCACTGGAAACAGTGTTCCTTTTTGAATACCTTATATAGATCTTTACAAATAGCATATAACATTATAAGTTAGTTAATGCTCGATTTTACATTAACAGATATAGAACACAAAATGACAAAATTAATACTAGACTCTATTTTAATCACAATCACACTCTGTACCACCACTTCTTTTAGCACAATAAAATTAAGTCAGAATGAACCTAAAATCATAAAAATCACTCCAATAAAAGAAGAAGCTTTTAAATATTTTCAACTTCAAGGTGAAACTGCTACTGGAGTCAAAGGTGAAATTTATTTAAATGGCAAAAAATTACATGAGTTCAATAAAGAAAGCTCTAGGTTTTTCAATAATGAAGCTCAGGAACTTATTAAAAACGGTACTAATGAAATTACACTCAAAATCTCTTCAATTGGTAAAGATGTAGAAAAAGATTATTTTTCAAAATGTGTTGTTTTTATTGCTTTACACGGAGTAAATGAAAAAATATTCCCTTCCAAAGAAACTCAAATAGTTCGTATCAAATGGAATCCAGAAAAAGACCAAAATAAAGAACATATTAAATATGTTTTCGATGTTAAAAGATAATTTCACAAAACATCACTATTAACTAGTCCCAAAAGGTTTCAAAACGCATAGTTTTATTTATTTTTGTGAATTGTAAAAGTGACAAAACACGAAAACTATATAAGACGATGTATCCAGTTAGCCAAAAACGGACTGGGAACAACCTATCCTAATCCCTTGGTAGGTAGCGTTATTGTACATAATGATATAATTATTGGTGAAGGATGGCATTATCAATCAGGAAAACCACATGCAGAGGTAAATGCTATCGCTTCTGTCAAAAAACCTTCTCTTTTAAAAGATGCTACAATTTATGTAAGTCTTGAGCCGTGCAGTCATTATGGAAAAACTCCTCCCTGCAGTGATCTTATTATCGAAAAAGGAATTAAAAAGGTAGTTATTGGCACTATAGATACTTTTGCGAAAGTATCAGGTGCCGGAATCAAAAAATTGATGAATGCAGGTTGCGATGTAATTGTAGGTGTCCTGGAAAAAGAGTGCCTGGAATTAAATAAACGTTTCTTTACTTTCCATAACAAAAAACGCCCTTACATTATATTAAAATGGGCAGAAACTAGAAATGGTTACGTGGCTCCTGCTCTAACCAACAAAAGAGAACCTGTATGGATTACTAATCCTTATTCAAGGCAATTAGTACACAAATGGAGAGCAGAAGAGCAAGCTATTTTGGTAGGCAATCAAACCGTAATAAAAGATAATCCAAAACTCACAATAAGACATTGGTCAGGTATAAACCCTACAAGAGTGGTCATAGATAGATCTGGCAAAATACCTATTGACTCTTCTATATTAGATCAAACGGTAAAAACTATTATAATCACTTCTGAAAAATTCAGACAAGAAAATCATCATCATCTCATTTATGAAACTATTGATTCGAAAAACTCACTAACAAAAAAAATATGCGACATCCTTTATCATCATAATATACAATCAATAATCATAGAGGGCGGTACGTTTACTATCCAATCATTTATTGATAGCGAACTCTGGGATGAAGCAAGAGTTTTTACTGGGGATACTACCTTCGATTCTGGAATAAAAAGCCCTATACTTAATGGACATATAGCATCTGAAACCAAAATAGAAAATGACACTTTAAGGACATACTATAATGATTAAGACTATAATTTTTGACTTTGGAGATGTCTTTATCAATCTAGACAAACCTGCCATACAAAAAGAACTTTCGCTCTTAGGCAAAATCTCTCCTCCACAAATACAAGAAATCAATATCGCATATGAAACAGGAAAGTTATCTACATCAGAATGCGTTAATGCCTTTCAAACAATACTTACCAATGCTACAAAAAAAGAAATCATTAATGCCTGGAATGCCATATTACTTGATTTCCCAGAGCATCGGTTACAATTCATTCAGAATTTATCTATCTCCAAAAAATATACATTAATCTTGCTAAGCAATACAAATGAATTGCACATTGACTGGATTAAAGAACATGTTTCTTTTTACAATATATTTAAGTCATGTTTTAATTTCTTTTATTTATCACATGAAATTGGTTTAAGAAAACCTGATACGTCTATTTTTGAATTTGTTTTAGAGCAACATCAATTAAACCCTTTAGAAACATTATTCATTGATGACACAAAGGAAAACACTGATTCAGCTAAAAAATTAGGTATTCATGTATGGAATAACGATCCAAAAACCGAGGACATTACAAACTTATTTACTATAAAATCTAATATATTTTGATCTATTTAATTCTTAGCGTTTTAGCTTCAAGCTTGATTTTTATAATCTTCAAGTTATTCTCAAGATACAATGTAGACACTTTACAAGCTATTATTGTAAACTATGTAGTTGCTTGTGTTTCAGGAATTATAGCATATTCAGAACCGGTGGATATAGTTACAATATCAAAAGAAGGATGGTTTTATGGAGCAATGATATTAGGTATTGTTTTTATTTCTGTTTTCAACCTTATGGCTGTCACAACACAAAGAAACGGACTTTCTGTTGCAGCAGTTGCGACCAAAATGAGCTTAGCTATACCTATAGTATTTGGTATTATAGCTTACCAAGAAAGCACAGGTATTCTAAAAATAATCGGAATCCTTATTGCTCTAATAGCGGTATACTTAACCTCTATGAAAACTCCTGATGGAGTTTCAATAACAAGAAAAAATCTAATTTTCCCATTACTTGTTTTTATTGGAAGTGGTATTATAGATACTAGTCTAAAATTCTTAGAAACACATTATGTAGCTCAAAATGATGTTCCTGTTTTTTCAGCAACTATTTTCGGATTTGCAGCAATTGTAGGAGTATTTACAATACTATATAAAGCTATATTAGGGAAATTTAAGATTTCAATTAAAAATATTATTGCCGGAATCGGATTAGGAATACCAAATTATTTTTCTATTTATTTTTTAATAAAAGCATTGCGTCATGACAGTATGGATAGCTCTACTGTTTTTACAATTAATAATGTAGCCGTTTTATTAGTTTCAACGATTGCTGGAATTTTATTTTTTAGAGAAAAATTAATTCTTAAAAATTGGATTGGGATCATTTTAGCTATATTGAGTATAATTTTGGTAGCCTTTTCTATATAGCAAGATCAAATTGGACATAAACGACACCTATAAAACGATTGACACTTCAGGAAACGAGATTCTTTTCAAAGATCGAAACAGTAAATTTTTTGGATATACATTCCCTATTATATCCGAAGAGGACGCAAAACAGATCCTGGAACGCCTTAAAAAACAACATCACTCTGCACGACATTGGTGTTATGCCTGGCAAATTGGCACAGAAAACCCAAGATATCGTTCTAACGATGATGGTGAGCCTTCTAATTCTGCCGGACAGCCTATATATGGACAAATTCAATCATTTGAGGTTACTAACATATTAATCGTTGTTGTACGTTATTTTGGCGGTGTAAAACTAGGAGTAGGCGGACTAATTAACGCCTATAGAACCGCAGCTCAATTAGCCCTAGAAGCATCTCACATTATAGAAAAAACTATCAACATCAATTATGTTATTATTTTTGAATACAAAGACATGAATAAAGTCATGCGTATCATAAAAGAAAACAAACTGAAAATCAACAAACAAGAGTTAGAACTTAATTGCAAAATTTATATTTCTGTAAGAAAAAAGATCTCTGATAAAATAAAAGACATTTTCTCCCCGTTGTATGAAATAGAAATTAAAAGAATAGAGGGTTAATAATTTTTTATTTTTTCAAGTAAATAAGGAGGACATGAAGTAGGTTTTCTTGTTTTATCATTAACAAAGACCAAAGTTGTAGAAGCGATTGTTAGTAATTCTTGATTTTGATTGTAAATTTCATAGTCAAAAATTATTTTAACTGTAGGAATTTTCCTCAATGAAGTTTTAACAGTCAAATTATCGTCAAAGAAGGCAGATTTCTTAAATTTAAGGTCTAATGTAAACACAGGAAGTATAACACCATTTTCTTCCATTGATTTGTATGAAATCCCTAATCGGGACAACCAATCGATTCGTGCTAATTCTAAGTACTGTGCATAGTTCCCATGGTGTACTACGCCCATTTGATCTGTTTCAGCATATCGTACTTTTAATGAAGTTTCTGAAGTGATTGACATATTGTTATAATCAAAAATTAGTATTAAAGTTAAAAGTAGTACTATCAAATTATGCAAAAAAAATAATTAATATTCAATACCCAAATCGTTTTTTTTTTACATTTTTTGTTCACATATTTGTCGTGCAAAAACAGTAAGGAGTTTTTCAACAATTTCTTTTTAGTATCTTAACAAAAAAAAGTAAACCTAACCAGTAAGAATGAATGTAACCGCGCAGTCAGTTTGGGATAATTGTTTGTCTTTTATAGAAGACAACATCACGCCCCAAGCTTTTAAAACTTGGTTTGAGCCAATCAAAGCTGTAAAACTTACAGATAGCGCCCTGAGCATACAGGTTCCTAGTAAATTTTTTTATGAATGGTTAGAAGAACATTATGTAAATCTTCTTAAAGTTTCATTAACCCGAGAATTAGGCGAAAGTGCAAAGTTGGTTTATGTTATCAAAATGGAAAACACGTACGGTAACAAAAAACCATTTACTGAAAAAATACCTAGCGCAAATCGCACTCCGGTTAATTCACAAGAAGTTGACGTTCCTATTAAAAGTAAAAACCCAGAACTTAAAAATCCGTTTGTTATCCCAGGGATAAGAAATGTAAAAATTGAATCTCAATTAAATCCTAGTTACAACTTTGAAAATTTCTTGGAAGGAGATTCTAATCGATTAGCACGTTCTGCAGGTATGGCCGTAGCCAACAAACCTGGAGGAACTTCTTTTAACCCATTACTTATTTTTGGAGGAGTTGGCTTAGGTAAGACACATTTAGCTCACGCTATAGGTGTTAACATCAAAGATAATTACCCAGAGAAAACTGTTTTATACATATCAGCAGAAAAATTCACTCAACAATATATTGAATCTGTAAAAAAGAATAATAGAAATGATTTTATTCATTTTTACCAGATAATTGATGTACTTATTGTTGATGATATTCAACTTTTATCAGGCAAAGCAGGAACTCAAGATGTATTCTTCCATATATTCAACCATTTACATCAAAATGGTAAACAAGTAATCCTAACAAGTGATAAAGCTCCTGTTGACATGCAAGACATAGAGCAACGATTATTATCTCGTTTTAAATGGGGACTATCTGCAGAACTACATCAACCAGATTTTGAAACCAGAATTTCTATTATCAAAAATAAATTATATCGTGACGGCGTGGAAATGCCTGAAGAAATAGTAGAGTTTCTTGCTAACAACATAAAAACCAACATAAGAGAATTGGAAGGCGCTATTATCTCACTAATTGCCCATTCTTCTTTTAACAAAAAGGATATTACTATAGATTTAGCCAAAACTATAGTAGACAACTACGTAAAAAATACAAAACGAGAAGTATCAATAGACTACATTCAGAAGGTCGTTAGTGATTATTTCCAAATGGATGTAGAAACACTTCAATCCAAAACACGTAAACGTCATATTGTCCAAGCACGTCAACTAGCTATGTTTTTTGCTAAAAAGCTAACCAAGGCCTCACTAGCAAGTATCGGTACACAAATTGGCAAGAGAGATCATGCAACAGTTCTTCATGCTTGCAAAACAGTGGACAACCTTTCTTCTACAGACAAACAATTTAGAAAATACGTAGAGGACCTAGGAAAGAAACTTACGTTATAAACATTAAGCATATTTTACCAAAAAAAATAAACCATAAGACACCCCCTTTATTTCACCATCGGGTTTACAGTAAATATGCATACATGATCTGTTTTGAATACTCAAATAACAAAGCAAAAACATGAAAATCAAAATCCTAATGGTATGCCTCGGAAACATCTGCAGATCCCCTCTAGCAGAAGGAATCTTAAAATCAAAACTCGACCTAAACAAATATAGCGTTGAATCCTGCGGTACAAGTAGCTACCATATTAGCAATAAACCAGACACAAGATCTATTGATGTAGCCAAAAAACATGGCATAGACATAGCAAGTCAACGCGCAGCTCAATTTAAGGCAAGTGATTTCAAAACCTACGATTACATCTACGCAATGGATCACTCTAACTACCAAAACATTATTAAACTTACGAATAACGAAGAAGATAGAACCAAAGTTAATCACATTCTCAACGAACTTCATCCAAATAAAAATCTCGATGTCCCAGATCCATATTATGGCGGTGAACAAGGCTTTGAAGATGTTTTTCGAATGCTTGATGAAGCTTGCGAAAATATAGCTTTAAGATTACAAAAAAGCAATTAACTACAAAAATAACGCTTTACTCTCATCACTCTCAAAACAACACTACCCATATAAAAACACCAAAACATCTCATACCCCAGAAACAAATACTACAAACACAAATAATAGCGTTATAACCAATAACAATAAAAAAATAATATTATTTTAGTGTGCAATCAACAAAAACAAAGACACAACCTATCACCTAAACATTAAAAACCTATACTAAAAACCACTTATAAACCTATGGAGCTTAAACCCCTAGATCCCAAAGGAAAATTATACTTAATACCAACTCGGCTAGGAGACGATGTCCCCTTAGAAGTCCTACCAATATCCATTAAAAAAGTATTAGAACAAGTAAATCATTACATTGTAGAGAATGAAAAACCTGCCAGAAGGTTTATAAAAAAAGTAAGCCCTAGCAAATCTCAACGCTCTCTTGTCATACACACCGTTAATAAATACACTGATACTTCAGAAATCCCAAGCTACCTGACCCCTTGTCTTAACGGGGAATCAATAGGACTACTATCAGACGCAGGTTGCCCAGGAATCGCTGATCCTGGAGCAGAAGTTGTAAAAATAGCCCATGAAAAAGGTATCCCTGTAACACCACTTGTTGGCCCATCCTCTATTTTATTAGCTATGATGAGCAGTGGAATGAATGGACAAAATTTCACATTCAATGGATATTTACCTATTGACAAAAATGAGAGAAAATCTACTATCAAACATTTAGAAAAAATCTCACTAGAAAGGAACCAATCTCAAATATTTATAGAAACACCATACAGAAATGACAAAATGTTCGCAGACCTAACATCTATGCTACACCCCAATACCCGATTGTGTATTGCATGCGACATCACACTTACTACCGAATTCATTGCCACCAAAACCATTGAAGAATGGAAAAAAGAAGAAATAGATCTACATAAAAGACCTACTATATACATAATACAACGAGAATAAAGAAACTACAATCACAATACAGCTTTCGCTCTTCTATTCGCAACGACAAAAGACGTATCATACCCTCCAAATCGTTTCATATAATATCGAATAGTAGTACCAAATGCATCAGCAAACCCTTCTACTCCACCAGTACGCAAATATCTTTTTACTGCACCAGGCCCAGCTAGATGGGCAGCAGCAAGAATTCCAGATTCTGTTACCTCTACACCATTCATTCTTTTACCGGCAAACCATTTAATATCTCTACGTAAAACCCATTTATTCCTAGAAAGATTTGCATAAAAAGCTTTTTCCTGAAGTTCTGGATTTCTAAGAAATTGGTTTTTTGAAACATTTTTAACACCAATTAAAGCCAATGTTCCTTTACCGAATTGATATTTCCCCATATAACCAAATTGATTCACCACCCCATAGTCGCCACGAGATTCTTTAAAAGCAACAGCCTCTTTAAATCCTACATAAGTTTTCCCCAGTTCAGGAGAAAAAAATGCGCTATCATCTTCAATTTCACTAAAATTAGGTGCAATGTAGTACAAATCCAAACCAGCAGTACTATAGGAGCTAAAATCTACTTTCTCTTTTGTTGTAAAACTCAACAAAAGCGCCCCTCCAATTGTAAGTAATATAGATAATCCTATTATCCTCTTTATCATATAAAAAATTTCTAAGTAGCCATTAAAAAAATGGTCCCCTCTACTTAAATTTTTGCCGTGCAAATATACGACTTTTTCAAAAATAAAAAAGAACAGAGTGTTAAAATTATTATAATGCTGAAAAACAGCGTTTTATACCAAAAAACAAGCTTAAAAAGCACTAAAATTTGTATAAAAAACCTTAAAATTGACACTTAAACGTCGAACCAAGTCTTTTAGTCGAAAAAAAATAAACCTAAACTTTTAATAGTAATTCACAAAAAAAATACAATTTTGTTAATAAATTGATGAAGTTTTTAAAGCAGTACAGAAAAAAACTCTATTTTTTCCTACAAAAAAGAGGATATAAATCTACCTATTTATCCCCTTCTCGTTAATCCACTTTACATACTGTTTTTTATTACGATTATGCTGACTCAATGTCTTAGCGAATTTATGGTATCCAAAATTCTCAACGTTAGCAACAAAAAAGTAATATTCATGCTTTTCATAATTAAGAACAGCATCGATAGAAGAAATATCAGGCATTGTTATTGGCCCAGGTGGTAATGCAGCATATTTATATGTATTATAAGGACTATCTAACTCTAAATCTTTATACAAAACACGTTTTATTACTACATCCCAATCATTACGATGTTTTTTAATTGCATAGATTACTGTTGGATCAGCATCTAATTTCCATCCATTAGTATATCTATTCATATAAACCCCCGCAACCCTTGGTCTTTCATCAACCTTAGCTGTCTCTTTTTGAACAATTGAAGCAACTGTACAAACTTGAGCAGGTGTCAAACCTATTTTCTTGGCTTTTGACAGACGCGATTCATTCCAAAACTTATTATACTCCTTTAGCATCCTATCTCTAAACTGCTCTGCAGAAGTATTCCAAAAGAATTCATACTTATTTGGCACATACATAGCTAGAGAAGTTTCTGGAGAAAACCCCTTTGCTTCTAAAAAAGCTTTTTCTTTAAAAACTTTTAACAATGAAATGCTATCTGCTTCTATCTGAGTAGCAATTCTTCCCGCAAGATTTTCGAGTCTTTCCTGATTATTGAAACTAACTTGAATTGGCTCATTTTTACTTCTTAGAACATTGATAATATCATTATTATTCAAATCTTTCTTTATAATATATCGCCCAGCCTTAATATTATCAATATATCCTTTCCTTCTAGCTATTCTATCAAAACTATAAATATCTTTAACTATTGGACTAATCACCTCAATAAGCTCAGTATATGTTCCTCCAGTTGGTATATAAACAGTTTTAGTTTCGTTTTCAAAACTAGTATTAGGAGAAAAAACTGCCTGATACACATAATATGCAAAAATTCCTCCTGCAATTAAACCTAATAATGCAATAGCTAATAGTATTTTTTTAATGTACATATATTAATTGATATAAAAATTCATCTTTATAAGTGTCTTTTACTAAATTCCACTCTTTCTTCACTCCAACTTTATTAAATCCTTTTTTTTCAAATAATTTAATACTCGTCCCATTATCTTCAGAAATATTCGCATACAATTGATGTAAATGCAGATGTGTAAAACCATAATTTGTTATAAGTTCTAAAGCTTCTGCGCCATAACCTTTACCTCGGCTTTCTTTCTCTGCAATTAAAATACCGACACCTGCTCTATTATGCGTAGGGTTAAAATCAAATAAATCAATTAATCCTAGAACTGCATCATCATTTGAACAAATGACTAATCGCAATTGTTTTACTTCATAAATATCTTTATGAGCATGCTCCAAATATTGTTTAATTAAAAATCTCGAATAGGGAGTTTGCGTAGAACTCATCTCCCAAATCTGTTCATCATTCTCTACTATATAAACAAAATCAAGATCTTCTGGTTCTAGAGCTCGTAAATAAATGTTTTCTCCTTTAAGTGTTACCATGAGAACTCTCCTTTAAAAACCTGCTCAGCAGGACCTATCAAAAAGATATCCTCATATCCATTTTCAGTTTTCTTAAACGTGACCTTCAATTCTCCACCTTGGGTCTGAACACTAACCGCTTCCTTATCTGTAAGCTTTGTTGCATGCATAGAAAGTGCCACAGCTGTCACTCCAGTCCCACAAGACAATGTCTCATCTTCTACTCCTCTTTCATAAGTTCGAACAGCAAATGAACTACCATTTCTTTTCTCAACAAAATTTACATTACTACCTGCTTCAAAATAGGGAGCTCCATTTCTAATTCTTCTTCCAACATTTTCTACATCATATTCAGATAATCCATCAACCATAGTAACATGATGAGGAGAACCAGTATCCAGAAACAAATGATCATCATACTTTTCTATCTCTAACACATCTTGCATCTGCAAATACACTAAACCGTTTTTAATTTCAGCATGATGCTTACCATCTATAGCTGTAAAAGTTGCTCTATCCCTAATCACACCAAGAAAAGCTGCAAATGCAACCAAACATCTCCCTCCATTACCACACATAGAACTCTCATTACCATCTGCATTAAAATACACCATAGTAAAATCATCCTCGTTATTTTGAGGCAACTCTAATAACATTAAACCATCTGCTCCGATCCCAAATTTTCTATCACAAAGTCTGGCAAACAATTTGGTATTATTTTTGGAAAGTATAGATTCACGATTATCAATGATTACAAAATCATTACCGGTACCTTGATATTTATAAAAAGTAAGGGTCATTGTTCTTTCAATTATATAGACAAAGGTACAAAGAATGTCAACATAAAACTGTTGTTAATTGTGAGTTAAATATCATAAAAAAAGTATACTATAATTGTAATTTTAATAGTTATTGATAGTCTATTAAAGAAGTTAATGGTAAAATCAAACAAAAAAGAAAAGAAAATGAAAAGATTTTTGAGCTTATTGGTTGTAGCAGTCCTTGCAGGAGTATTTACTTTAGGATTATATAAACTGTTTTTAGAACCCGAAACTGTTGTTACGGAAAATGAAGTTAAATCAAATTCAATTCCCGTAAATTATACGGTCACTAACACGAATTCAAGTATACCAAATGCTAGTATTGATTTT
This sequence comes from Aquimarina sp. AU119, assembly GCF_900312735.1. Taxonomy (NCBI): domain Bacteria; kingdom Pseudomonadati; phylum Bacteroidota; class Flavobacteriia; order Flavobacteriales; family Flavobacteriaceae; genus Aquimarina; species Aquimarina sp. AU119. Next base: position 150,732 of record NZ_OMPF01000039.1, read on the forward strand.
ACGCTAGCTGCAGAAAAAACAGTCAACGCCGTAGTACATGTCAAACAATATGGAATCACTCGTGCACCCAGAAATTTAATGGAATTTTTTAGAAACGGAGGAGCACAGGAAAGAAGAATTCAAGGTGCCGGGTCTGGAGTTATCATTACAGAAGATGGATACATTGTAACAAATAATCATGTTATTGATGGAGCTTCTGATCTTGAAATCACATTAAATAACAATAAATCTTATAAAGCCAAAGTAGTAGGTACTGCTCCACAATCTGACATTGCCCTGATTAAGATAGATGCAGATGAAAAACTATCCTACATCCCTTTTGGCGATTCTAATTCTGCTAAGATTGGAGAATGGGTATTAGCTGTAGGAAACCCTTTTAACCTTACCTCAACAGTTACTGCTGGTATTATAAGTGCTAAATCAAGAGATTTGGATGAATCTGACAATAAAAGTCAATCTTTTATACAAACTGATGCCGCAATTAACCCAGGCAACAGTGGTGGTGCTTTAGTCAACACAAGAGGCGAATTAATAGGTATTAATACCGCCATAACTTCTCAAACAGGTAGTTATGTTGGATATGCTTTTGCAGTACCTTCTAATAATGCTAAAAAAATAATTGACGATATTATAGAATTTGGTGGTGTACAACGAGGTATTTTAGGGATCACAGGAGGCACAATAAACCCAAAAGCAATGGAAGAGTATGACATCTCTACTTCTCAAGGAGTATTTGTTGCCTCTGTAGCCGAAGAAAGTGGAGCGAAAAAGGCAGGGCTTTTAGAAGGAGATGTTATAAAAGAAATTGATGGACTACCTATTAGAAAATTTGCTGATTTAACCGGATATGTAAATAGCAAGAGGCCAAAAGATGTTATTAACGTAAGAGTACTTAGAAAAAATAAAGAACTAGTACTACCAGTTACTTTATCCAAATATGAGATACAACGATACAACATTGATGATGTTGGTGTAGAAGTTGCAAACCCTCCAAAAGATTATTTAAAGAACTTTAAACTTGATCATGGTGTTGTAATTAGTAAAGCATTGAGTTCAAGAATGAAAAGATATAATTTAGAAGGATTAGTTATTAGCGAAATTGATGGTAAAAAAGTAAAAAATGTTCTTGAAGTAAAGCAAATAATCGAAAATAAATATAAAGACGAAGACATCACAATTAGTCTTGTAGATAGAGATGGAAAAAAACGTGAATTTGTCTTTCAATAATTAATTAAAAAGCTATAAAAAACAATAGTTCCCATTACTTTAATAAAGTAATGGGATTTTTTTATCAAAAAACGTTTCACGAAAACGTTTGAAATATATACTTTTGCACGAAATTTCAAGACTGTAAAACACAACACATTATGAGCTCTAACGAAGTTTATGAAAAAGAACTTGCCTTTCAGGCAGACAGACGCCGCGCAACAGTGGCATTTATCAAAACTGTAAGCGACTTATGGTACGACAATTCTATAGAATTGGTACTTTTTCGCAATCAGCTAATTGACAAAAATGTTAGTGAGATTATAAATCTTCACGAATACGCTGGCGAGTTTGTACAAAAGCCAATCTCGATTTTTGATTCAGTAGAAATCGCACAAGCTATCAAACTAATGAATTTACCTCCATCAAAATTAGATATAGGTAAACTCACATATGAATATCATCTAGCAAGTGAGGAATATGGATCGATAAATCGCTTTGTACAGAATAAACTAAAGGATGCAAAGAAATTCAAACCAATTTCGCCTAAGAATGTAGTTCTTTATGGTTTTGGTAGGATTGGCCGCCTTGTAGCTAGAGAATTGATGACAATTACAGGAAAAGGAAGTCAATTAAGGCTTAGGGCCATAGTTACCAGAGGAGCAATTAATCAGGAAGTTTTAGAAAAAAGAGCTTCATTATTAAGAAGTGATTCTGTACATGGAGATTTTGCTGGTACTGTTGAAACAGATCTAAAAAATAGTGCACTTATTATCAATGGTACTACTGTAAAAATTATTAGCGCAAATAATCCAGAAGAAATAGATTACACTTCTTATGGAATTAAAGATGCTTTATTAATAGACAACACCGGCGCTTTTAGAGACAAAGAAGCTTTAAGCAGACATTTGGCTGCCAAAGGGATTGACAAAGTATTACTTACCGCTCCAGGTAAAGGTATTCCAAATATTGTTCACGGGGTAAATCACAAAGAAAACGACCCTGATAAAGTAGATATATTCTCTGCCGCTTCTTGCACAACAAATGCAATAACACCTATTTTACAAGCTGTAGACGAAAGTTTCGGTGTAGTAAACGGCCATTTAGAAACAATACATGCATATACCAATGATCAAAATCTGGTAGATAATATGCATAATAAATATAGAAGAGGTCGTGCAGCCGCTCTTAATATGGTAATCACAGAAACTGGAGCTGGGAAAGCTGTTTCTAAAGCTTTACCAAGTTTTGAGGGTAAACTAACCTCTAATGCAATTCGAGTTCCTGTACCCAATGGGTCTTTAGCAATCCTAAATCTAAACTTAGAAAAGAAGGCTTCTAAAGAAAGTATAAATGCAGCACTCAAAAAATATGCATTAGAAGGAAATTTGGTAGAACAAATAAAATATTCGCTAGATAACGAATTGGTTTCTAGTGATATCATAGGCTCTTCTGCTCCATCAATATATGACAGTAACGCTACTATAGTCGATACCAAAGGAAATAACGCAATTTTATATGTTTGGTACGATAATGAATATGGATATAGTCATCAAGTAATTAGGTTATCAAAATATATAGCCAAAGTAAGGCGTTTTACTTACTATTAAAATATTCAACAAGACACTTAAAAGCCGTTAATCATAACGGCTTTTTTTATTTACGATAACCTAACATGTAATTATCAGTCAACATAAAGCATTAGTAAACAATAAATTAACAATAATTTTGCTTTTTGGTAAATTACAACCAAAAATTCTTTTTTTTTAACCACAATATCGTACATTTATTACCGTTACAGAAGAAATTAATAACCAAAAAAAGAAAGGATATATAATATTCCTCTAAATCATTTGTAAATAGTTATTTTTATCTTCTAACTACTACACGTAGGGATATTGTATATACAACCACTAAAATTAAGAATAACAGCATGAAATTATCACAATACCTAATAGTTTTAACTATTTTATTATCTTTTTTTGAAACTTCATACGCGCAGGAAGAAACTGTAACGGTCGAGCAAGCTTTGAAGCAAGAAAAGATAGAAGGACAATTTGATATTGTTATACAAAAATCTGGAAGGTATCAGGAATATAAAGTAGTAAAACAAGTTTGGATAAACAAGCTTAAATCTAACACCATTGATACACTAAAGACATTAGAATCAAAATTGAATACTTCTAACCTTAAGATTACAGAACAACAATCTACAATAACAGGTCTCGAAGAATCACTTGCCAAAACAAATGGTGATCTCACTGCAGTAACTCAAGAAAAAGATAGTATGAGCTTTTTTGGAGCTGCAGTAACCAAATCAAGCTATAACACTATTATGTTAGTGATTATAGGAATTCTTTTAGCTTTTTTAAGTTTGTTTATTTATAAATTTAAAAACAGTAATGCTGTAACAGTACAAGCCAAGAAAGCTTTAGCCGAAACTGAAGAAGAGTTTGAAGATCACAGACGCAGATCATTAGAACGAGAGCAAAAAGTTATGCGTAAGCTACAGGATGAAATCAACAAACAACGTAAAGCAGGAGCTAAGTAAATTTAATTTCTAGATTTATATTATATTCTTTTGCATCTTTGCATTCAGTATAGAATTTAATGTTAAGATGCGTATAGATATTATAACCGTAGTACCCGATATCCTAAGAAGTCCTTTTGAAGCTTCAATCATGAAGCGATCTATAGAAAAGGGATTAGTCGAAGTACATCTCCATAATCTTAGAGAATACACCACAAACAGTTACAAACAAGTAGATGACTATCAATTTGGTGGTGGCGCAGGCATGGTAATGATGATCGAACCTATAGATAAATGTATCTCAAAATTAAAATCGCAAAGAGATTATGACGAGGTTATTTATATGACCCCAGATGGAGAAACCTTAAATCAAGGAATCACTAACCAGTTGTCATTAAAAGGGAATCTCATTATACTTTGTGGCCACTATAAAGGAGTAGACCAACGCGTACGTGATCATTTTATTACTAAAGAATTATCGGTTGGAGATTATGTATTATCAGGAGGAGAATTAGGAGCATTGATTTTGTGTGATGCTATCATTAGACTTATTCCTGGAGTATTAGGCAATGAAACTTCTGCCCTAACTGATTCTTTTCAAGATAACCTATTAGCACCCCCAATATATACAAGACCAGCAGAATACAAAGGATGGAAAGTGCCAGAAATCCTAACCTCAGGTAATTTTCCCAAAATTGAAACCTGGAGAGAAGAGCAGGCTTATCAGAGAACAAAAGAACGAAGACCAGATTTACTAGACGAATGAGTCTTGCTCTGTGCAAATAAATAAAATCTTTATACGATAGATCCATTTCAATCTTATAATCAACTGAAAACAAAAACAATAATAAAGATTTCAAAAAGCTTGGAAATCTTTAAATAATACTTATTTTTGCACCCTGATTAGAACAACCTCTGGCGAAAACCGTGAATGTTGTTTTAACAAAACCTAAGAAACTATATCAAAAATGGAAGATTTAGTAAAATTCGTACAAGACGAATTTGTTGAAAAAAAAGAGATGTCTCAATTCTCTGCTGGTGATACTATCACTGTTTATTACGAAATTAAAGAAGGAAACAAAACACGTACACAGTTCTTTAGAGGAGTTGTAATACAAAGAAGAGGTTCTGGAGCTACTGAAACATTTACAATCAGAAAGATGTCAGGAACTATTGGAGTAGAACGTATTTTTCCTGTAAATTTACCAGCACTTCAAAAAATTGAAGTTAACAAAAGAGGTAAAGTACGTAGAGCACGTATATTTTACTTTAGAGAACTTACTGGTAAAAAAGCACGTATCAAAGAAAGAAGAAACTAATTTTCACTTCTTATACAAGTCAAAAAAGGTCGTTAATCAACGACCTTTTTTTATGAACAAAAGTTAATAACCCCAGTTCATAACCAGTTGATAACTAATACAATAAGAAATATTGAGCAAACAATAGATTTTGCTTATCTTTATCTAAGATTACATTCAATAAGAGATGACACAAGGATTCTCTGCGTTATGTAATTGTACACAATACGTTCTTTGAACATAAAAAGACCACTTTATAATTAAAATAAATATAAGACGAAAGTTATTTTTTTGAGTACATCCTTGAAATTAATTTAAGGGCTTTCTTTAAAATCATTTCAAAATGAAATTTAAAAGAAAAAATTAAGTCTTGACACCTTTTTAATTTTAAATGGCATTAGACTATTTGGGTGAAAAACTGAAAAATTGCATTAGTAATTTAGAAACACAAGCGCTCGTATTAGTCGTATGAGTAGAAATAAATTATACAAATCATCATTTGGTAAATTTAAATCTACTTAATCTGGAAATAAAAGATTATGTAATAACAAACGAAAGTTTTTATCTAATAGCGGGTAAAACAGCTAGCATAAAAATTATTTCCGATGAAGCCATATCAAAATACTCGTATTCTTGATATGGCTTTTTATCTTTCTAAAAGTATCAATAAAAACAGGGGCTAATTTTTCATATCTTATTTTTTTTACCTTTTATTTTTTGGAAACTACAATTCAAAGTCTTTAACTCAAAACTAACACCTTACAGGTTGCATTTACATTACTAGATTTGTATCTTCGCGCTCGGAAAATCTCTGACTAATAATATTGTATATTCAATATGGTCAATGCCAAAAAAGATCAACCAATATTGTTTGTCTAAGAATAATTAAACGACTAATTATTTCCTTACATAAATAGTATAATAAATTAGGGTATCTAGATCTTTTTAAGCTTAAAAAAAGAGAACCCCTAAATAAAAAACCAAAAATATGGGAGTTGATAACTCAAAAATTGTATACACTAGAACTGATGAAGCACCTGCTTTAGCTACATATTCTTTTTTACCCATTGTTCAAAAATTCACAAAAGCAGCAAATATCGAAATTGAGACAAAAGACATCTCACTTGCTTCTCGAATTCTTGCTAATTTTCCCGAAAAATTAACCGATAAGCAAAAACAAGCTGATGCTCTTGCAGAGCTAGGTCAACTTGCCCAAAAACCTGAAGCAAATATCATAAAGCTTCCTAATATTAGTGCTTCAATTCCTCAATTAAAAGCCGCTATTGCTGAATTACAACTCCAGGGATTTGCTGTGCCAAACTATCCAGAAGAGCCAGAGAATGACAATGAAAAAGAAATCAAATCACGATATGACAAAATCAAGGGTAGTGCTGTAAACCCTGTCTTAAGAGAAGGAAACTCTGATCGTAGAGCTCCTAAACCGGTGAAACAATATGCCAAAAAGAACCCACACGCTATGGGAGAATGGTCCTCTGACTCTAAGACTCATGTTGCCACAATGACAAGCGGTGATTTTTGCTCTAACGAGAAATCAGTTACCATGGCTGAAGCCGATGAAGTAAAAATTGAATTTATTGATCAAAACGGAAATACAACTATACTAAAAGAAAAAACCTCTCTGCTATCAGGAGAAGTCATAGATGCTACTGTAATGAGTAAAAAAGCACTTATTTCTTTTCTTGAAGAACAAATAGCTGATTCCAAAGAAAAAGATGTATTGTTTTCACTACATATGAAAGCAACAATGATGAAGGTTTCTGATCCAATTATTTTTGGACATGCTGTAGAAGTATTTTTTAAAGATGTATTTGAAAAACATGCAGAAACTCTTGAAGAAGCTGGAGTAGAAGTTAACAATGGTTTTGGTGACCTCATCAACAAATTAAAAAGAGTTCCAGATGCAAAAAGAGAAGAAATAAAAGCTGATATTCAAGCATGCTATGAAAAAGGCCCAAAACTTGCAATGGTAAATTCTGACGAAGGAATTACAAATCTACATGTTCCAAGCGATATTATTATTGATGCTTCTATGCCGGCTATGATTCGTAACTCAGGTAAGATGTGGGATACTCAGGGAAATCTTCAAGATACCAAAGCAGTTATCCCTGATAGTAGCTACGCAGGCATATATCAGGAAACTATTGATTTTTGTAAAAAACATGGTGCTTTTGACCCAACCACTATGGGAACTGTTCCTAATGTAGGGCTAATGGCTAAAAAAGCTGAAGAGTACGGCTCTCATGATAAAACTTTCGAAATTCAAGGAAACGGTAGCGTTAGAGTTATTGGTTCTGCAGGTAATATAATCACAGAACACACTGTAGAAAAAGGAGACATCTGGCGCATGTGTCAGACCAAAGATGCACCAATCAAAGATTGGGTAAAACTTGCCGTAAATAGAGCTAAAGCAACTAATACTCCTACTATCTTTTGGTTAGACAAAAATAGGGCTCATGATACAGAGTTAATCAAAAAAGTTAATACATATTTACCTGAGCATGATACTACAGGATTAGATATTAGAATTATGTCTCCTGTTGAAGCAACACGTTTCTCTCTAGAAAGAATTGCAGCTGGTCAGGATACTATTTCGGTTACAGGAAACGTATTACGTGATTATAATACCGACCTCTTCCCTATCTTAGAATTAGGCACCAGTGCAAAAATGTTATCTATTGTTCCATTAATGAATGGAGGTGGTTTATTTGAAACTGGAGCAGGAGGTTCTGCACCAAAACACGTTCAGCAATTTAATAAAGAAGGACATTTGAGATGGGATTCATTAGGAGAATTTCTCGCTTTGGCTGTCTCACTAGAACACTTAGGTGAAACCAATAACAATTCTAAAGCACTAATTATAGCTGAAGCTTTGGATCAAGCAACTATAAAATTTCTAGATCATAAAAAATCTCCTTCTCGAAAAGTAAATGAATTAGACAATAGAGGGAGCCATTTTTATTTGGCTTTATATTGGGCACAAGAACTTGCAAAACAGACTCAAGATAATGATTTACAAAGTGAATTTGCTATAATAGCAAAAGAACTAGCAAACAATGAAACTAAAATCATTACTGAACTCAACAATGCCCAAGGGAGTACTGTAGATATGGGAGGTTATTATTGGCCAGATGTAGAGAAAGTATCTAAGGCAATGCGACCTAGTACTACTTTAAATAGCATTATAGAAGCATAAATATTGAATCTTATAAAGTAAATTGACAAAATCAATTTATTTTCAAGATCAGGCAAATCTATAAAAAAAGCCTACGGATATATATTCGTAGGCTTTTTTGGATATCTACAATATTATATTTGCTCTTAATAGGATACATAAAACTATGCGGTATTACATTCTTCTTATTTTTATTCTTTTACAATCAACTATAGGCTTTTCCCAAAGAGGAGGATACTATATGAATCACATATCCAATAGCCCTGTTTCTATTTATAACGCTAATGTTAACCTAAGGAGCTCTTCTTCAATAAAATCAAAAGTAATCGCAACCTTAAATCCAGGTGACAAATTACAAGAAACATATACTCATATAAGGGATACAATTAATGGCACTCCTGGATATTGGATTGAAACACAATACCAAAACAAGATCGCATACGTATGGAATAATCTTGTTTCAAGGTTTGCTTTTAAACTTCATACAAATACCGATTATAGATTACTTATAAAAGAAGAATCAGAAAGTAAAATAGGCGTAAAAATATTTCATAATAACCAATTTATATCACATCAACCTATAGCACTTAAAGCAAATAAAGAATTATCCGAAGTCTTTAGCATTGGTACTACCCATAATAGCGACAATAAGGAAATAATAGTTTTTAAATTTCAAGAACCCAATGACTTTTTACTTTATCAATGGGACGAAGGTGCATTAACACCATTTACCAAAAAATTAGAACTCCCATTTCTAAATGATTCACAATTAGGGTATATAACAGCCAATAATGTAAATATCAGATCTGAAGCCTCTATAAAATCGCCTATCATAGCAACACTACAGATACCAAACAGCGTAGAAATTCTTAACTATAGTTTTAAAGAAGATACTATAAATAACCAAAAAGGGTACTGGAGTCATATAAAGTATAAACATCAAGAAGCCTATGTATGGAATCAATTTTTAACACCAATGGGAGCCGAGAGCCTAAAAAATAAAGAAGTCACTTTTTTAATGAAAGAAAACTATCTTATCGCTATAAAAAATGGAAAAACCATAGATAAAATAAAAATAAACGAAGGAGATAATATAACACTCTTAGGCAATCTAGGAATTCCACAAGTTGAGGAGTTTATAACTATTTGTCACTATGCTGAAAGTTGTGGACAAACCAGTGGAGATATTATCTATAGCTGGAATGGTAGAAAACTAAAGTATTTTATAGATAATACAGGTGTTGGTGATGGAGGTCTATTTGAAGGAAATACTACTATTTTCCCATCATTCATCAACGGTACCAGAAATACGATTAACACAATATACTCAGAAGGTGAAAGTATTGACATCCCCTCTCCTGATTTATCAGGCACTTCTTATAATAGTTTTTATAGAAAAAAAATAGCTAAAGCATATACCGTTGACACTAATGGTAAATTAGTTCCAAAACTTACTGAAACTGAAAAAATACAAACCTTTATTGAACAAGAATTTAAAAATTGTGAACTAAGATACTATAAGACAGCCGATATTAATAAAGATGGGATTGCCGATGCATTCATTTACATGATAAATAACAAAACTCAAAATCGTTCGACACTAGCTATTGCATTAGGAAATACATCTGGCACATATAAATTACACTCAAGTAATAACAATCTAATTTTTCATGATCAAAATGATCCTCTTACAACTATTGATATTAACAAAAATGGTTTTCAGTTAAGTATATTTTACTCAGGATACTATACGCACCCCTATGAAAACTGTATTTTCAAATTAAAATATTTGTACAATCATGATATCAATGACTTTCAACTCATACAAGAAACCAAATTAATTCCTAGCAGTGATGATTCTTCTTGGAAAAAAGAATTAAAAATTTATAAAACAAATATGATTTTGTTTAAAGATTCCTGGCACTCTCAACTCTCTACAGAAAACTAAAATCACCCAAAATCTAATCTAATTAAGTCTCCCCTACCTTTCTTTGTATTGCAAAACTTGATTGTAAAAGGTATAATTGCACTAAAGATATAATAATCAACTATACTTTGTCTAGAGTTATTCTCATTGAAGACTTTTTCTATTATTCTATTTTTTTTTATAAAAACACATTCTTTTTTCTATGAGATGCAACCCTTTGTTTTTTGGATTGTCAATAGTAATAACTAGAAAAGAAAAGTACTTTTAAAGAAAATTACAATCAAGTAAAACTAATTGGAAACCAATATCCTTTATACGCATAAAGATCTTGTTGAGCAAAGCAAGTCTGGTGATAGGAATTCGCAATACCAGTTATATGAGCTCTATATAGATGCCATGTACAATATTAGTATGCGAATGTTAGGTACAAAAGAAGATGCAGAAGACATTGTTCAGGAAAGTTTTATTGAAGCTTTTAAAAATCTAAAATCATTTAGATATGAAAGCACTTTTGGTTCCTGGTTAAAAAGAATAGTAATTAATAAAAGTATAAATCATTTAAAATTAAAAAAAATACAATTAACCCCACTTGATCAACATGAGTATCATATCAGTGAAGAAGCAAATGATCAAGTAGCAACAATTGATATTATAAAAATAAAAAAAGGTATTAAGGTACTCCCCGATGGATATCGACAAATCATTAACCTTTATCTACTCGAAGGATATGATCATATCGAGATTTCAGAAATATTAGGCATTGCCATTTCTACTTCCAAATCACAGTACCATAGAGCAAAGAAAAAACTTATTGAAATTGTAAACACTTTATAATACAATGGACGATTTTGAAAAATATATAAAAGAGAACAAACATCAATTTGATGAATACAAAGCTGATAGATCAAAGATGTGGTCTCATATCGAATCTGGGTTAGAAACTCCAAAAACAATTCCGTTATGGAGAAAATTTCCGTTACTAAAAATAGCAGCTAGTATCCTGATTCTTATTGGGGCCTTCTCTACAGTAAACTTCTTTATAACATCTGGGTTTAACGCAAATAACCAAAACAATATAGTACACCAAGAACTTAGAGACATTGATAACTATTACAAGGATTTAGTCTCATTTCAAGTTCAACTGGTAAAGAACAATCCCAAGCTACAACCAAAAGATAAGAAAGAGTTTCTGTCTTTTATGGATGAATTAGACGAGGAATATGAAACTTTAAAATTAGAAATGACAAAGAACCTGAATAATGAATACATTTTAGAGGCCATTGTCAACAATTATAAAAAAAGAATAGAATTGATCGAGAATTTATTGAAACAGATCAATGATTCTAAAAAATCAAATAATAATGATGGCTACATTTTATAAATATCTCCTGTTGATACTCATATTATTTTGTATGAAGAATGGCATACATGCACAAGAAGAAGTATCAAAAAAGATCGAAAAAACATATGCTTTGACCAATACTGGCGAATTACATTTGGAAAACAAATATGGTAACGTAATTATCAATGGTTGGGATAAAAAAACAATACAAGTAACCATTGACATACAAGTGGTTAAAAAGAAAAAAGAAGCTGCAGAAGAGCTACTGCAACGTATTAAACCTCAAATTAACACTACCGAGGATTTCATTAGCATCACTTCTATTATTGAAGAAAAAAATACCAGTATGATTTCTAAATTCTTTAATAAAGAACTTTTTAATAATGTAAATCCATTTGATTTCGACAAAGGAAATATCCAAATTGATTATACAATACACTTACCTTCTAATGCCGAAATTAATCTTATAAACAAATTTGGTGATATTATTATAAGCGAATGGGTCGGTAAACTAAAAGTAAATGCACAACATGGAGATATGTGGATAAATAAAGATCTTAATAATGCGAATATTGAAATGAAATTTGGAAAACTAAAAACAAAATCAATTACCTACGGAAACATACGTTTTAAAAATGGGGAGATTGATATAAAAGAATCCAAAGATCTTAAAATCACCAGTAGCGGGACAATTATAAAAATTGAACATGTAAAATCTCTCGAAATACACTCGAGTAAAGATCAGGTTGCTGTTAACAAAATAGGGAACCTTCAAGGTGAATTAATGTTTAGTAGTATGTACTTAAATGATGTGTACGAAAACATAAACCTTACTATGGAAGTTGCTGATTTTTGGATATCTAAAATCCAAAAATCTAACACTGCTGTAGTTATTAATCAAGAATCTTCAGAATTAAATATTAATATATCTGGTTTAGCTATTGATTTTAGTGCTTCTTTGGAGCAGGGATTATTAAGAATTCCTAAATCATTTACTAATATTACAACCGATATGATTGATAAAAGAAAGAGAATAAGAGATATTAGCGCAACATATGGTAATAGTAGTTATCCAGGAAAATTTCATATAACAGGAAAAAAAGGAGTCATCGTTTTAACAGAATAATTAAAAGGTACTATCAAAAAAATACTAAATCAAAAAAAAAATCATTTCAGTGCAACCATTATAAAATTAAACTGTCAATGATAATAACATAACTAATCAAGTAGAATGAAACATTTAAGAATCATATTACTTTTTATGCTGGTTGGATATAATTTTAACAGCATTGCCCAAAAATCTAAAGATTATATTGAATTTAACGATCGAAAAAATATTGTACACGGTGTATATATAGGTATTAGTGCAGGGTATGGAGAAGTTGAAAACAGGGATACATATATTGCAGGGCTCAAAATAGCTTATGTAGCCAATCGTAAATTTGAAATTGGATTTGTAACAAAAGGATTGTTCTCTAATCAAAACATATCGGGTGTTTTTTCCTCAAATAGTGCTGATCTGGGGGCAGTTTACTCAGGCGTTCATTTAGAACCTATTTTTTTCAGCAGAGCCAAAATCAACCTTTCTTTCCCTCTCTTAATAGGAGGCGGGGCTACTGGTTATGTTAATACTGATTGGGCCGATGATGAAGAAGCAGAACGTTATCAAGAAGATCAATGGGATGCCGTATTTGTTGTAGAACCTGGCGTAAGCATCCTATATAATATTTCTAGATATGTTCAATTAGAAACCGGAATAAAATACCGGTTTTCTAGTAAAGTAGAGTTATCTCCAGACACTATTACCCGTATCAATGGATTTTCTGCTAGTTTTGGTATAAAAGTTGGTGTGTTTAACTTAGGAAGAAACCGTTATAAAAAAAAGATCCCAAATGATAAATGAATCAAAAACAATTAATAGTCAAAATCTAAATACACTTTATGTCTTTACAAAAGACAATCAAGTATATCTCAAAAAAAACATTTCTTTTGAATCCTCGGAGAATTCAACGCCTAACGAAGAATGGTTTCCCATAAACTTTCAATGGAGTATTTAAATTAAAAGGGTTATTTTCGAGTGCAATAAAATAATATAACTCAAAATTAACTTTTGTGTAGTTGTAGAAGTCGTAACATCTTTTTTCTTTTACAGTTTACATATTAGATAATCATAACAAAAATACTTCTCTATTGAAAAAAATCATTTCTCCCAGCCTAATGCTGGTATTTCTATTTTTGTTAACCTACTCTTCTTTATTAGGTCAGGAAAAATTCACTCTAAGTGGTGTAATTTCAGAACGTTCAAGTAATGAGACATTAATTGGTGTCAATGTTATTTTCCCAGAAATGGGACAAGGTGTAGTAACTAATGAATACGGTTTTTATTCTATCACCCTAAAACAAGGCAAATATAAAGTACAAATTAGCTATTTAGGATTTCAGGATATCATACAAGAAATTGATCTTAGTGAGGATAAAAAATTAAATTTTCAACTAACTGAAGCGTCAGAAGCTTTAGATGAAGTAATTATTACCGAGAACATAGAGAAATTAGATGTAAAAACCCCTCAAATGAGTGTCAACAGACTCTCTGCTGCAACCATAAAACAGATTCCTGTGGTTTTGGGAGAAGCTGACGTAATCAAATCTATTTTGCTTTTACCAGGTGTTACTAGTGGTGGCGAAGGAGCTTCGGGGTTTAATGTTCGTGGTGGAGCAGCTGATCAGAATCTTATTCTATTAGATGAAGCGATTATTTTTAATTCCTCTCACCTCTTTGGTTTCTTTTCTGTTTTTAATCCAGACGCTATAAAAGACATCAAACTCTATAAAGGCGGAATTCCTGCAAAATATGGAGGACGTATATCCTCTGTTCTCGATATTTATCAAAAAGAAGGAAATAGTAAAAAATTTAAAATAAATGGTGGCCTTGGCGCTGTATCCAGTAGATTACTGGCAGAGGGACCTATCAAAAAAGATAAAGGGGCATTTCTTATTGGAGGAAGAGGTTCTTATGCACATCTTTTCTTACCACTCTTTGATAACGATAATACTGCGTTTTTCTATGATTTAAACACAAAACTCAATTACAAAATCAATGAAAATAATAACATATATCTTTCTGGATATTTTGGTCGTGATGTATTTGGCATTAATGAGAGTTTTGAAAACATCTATGGTAATACAGTACTTAATTTAAGATGGAATCACCTATTTTCGGATAAATTATTTTCAAATCTTTCTTTAATATATTCTGATTATTTTTATGGTTTAGAACTCGATTTTGTAGGTTTTGAATGGGATTCGGGCATTAGGAATTTCAATTTAAAATATGATCTAAAACATTATCTAAGTGATAAATTTCAACTGAACTATGGGGTTAGCAATATATATTATAGATTTAATCCGGGAGAAATAAAACCTAATAGTGAAGACTCTGGAATCAAAAGAGAAAAACTCATCAATAAATATGCAAATGAATTTGGTGCCTATATAGATGCTGAGCATAAAATCTCTAATAATCTAATTCTTCGATACGGTCTTAGACTAAGCAACTTTGTTAGACTAGGGCAAAATGAAGTAAATGTATATCAAGATAACAATCCTCTCTTATTTAATCAAAATCTTCAAATTTATGAATCTGCCGAACCAATAGGAACAGAAAATCTTAGCAGAAATGATCAAATAGCAACATTTACTAATCTAGAACCTCGAGTTGCTCTGGCATATTCTTTTAATGATGACACTTCGATAAAAGCAAGTTATAATAGAATGGCTCAATATCTTCACTTGCTATCCAACACTAATTCCCCTACTCCACTAGATGTTTGGACCCCAAGTGGCAACTTTATAAAACCTCAATTACTTAATCAATATGCATTAGGGTATTTTAAAAATATTAACGACAATACTTATTCTATCGAAACAGAAATTTTCTATAAGGAAATTAAAAATCGAATCGATTATATTGATGGAGCAGAGCTAATTGCAAACAATGCTATAGAACAAGATATTCTAAATGGAGAAGCTCGTGCTTATGGTCTCGAATTTTTATTACGAAAAAATGAAGGAAAATTTAAAGGTTGGTTGGCCTACACATTATCTAAATCAGAACAACGAACTCCTGGAAGAACACCTCAAGAACCAGGCATTAATAATGGAGAATGGTATAATACTCCATATGATAAAACTCATGACATATCCTTTAATGGAAGTTATGAGTTAAATGAAAAATGGAAATTTGGAGCAAATTTTTTGTTCCAAACCGGGCAGCCTACTAACTATCCGACAGGGCAGTTCGAGTTTCAAGGATTGGTAGTTCCTGTATTTGATGCACCCAGAAATAGTGAACGTTTACCTTCGTATCATAGAATTGATATCTCTGCTACCTTAACTCCAAGAAAAAACAATAATAGAAAATGGAAAGGAGAATGGGTCTTTAGCGTCTATAATATATATAATCGCAGAAATGCTGCTTCTATTAACTTTAGTCGAAATCAAGATACTTTTGCCAATGAAGCTATTAGAACTTCAATTTTTGGGATTATACCAGCTATAACCTACAATTTTAAATTTTAGAGAAATGAGGAAAGTAATATATATAGCATTTGGGATTCTATTTTTTATGAGTTGTGAAGATGTCGTTGATATTGATGTCCCCGAAGGTGAGCCAAAACTAGTCATTGACGCTTCATTAGAATTTGTTACACAAACAGATGGTTCTTTACGACTCGAAAATGAAGAAATAAAACTAACAATGTCTGCGCCTTTCTTTGATGAAAATACTCCTACTGTTAGTGATGCTACAATTTATATTACTAACCTCACATTTGATTTTATATACAATTTTGACGAACTATCTTTTGAACCTGGTACATACATACCTTCTAACGGAAGTTTTTTATGGGATTTTGAATCAGATTACGAACTTACTGTAATTCATGATAATGAGACCTATAAAGCTACTACAAAAATTATCCCATCCGTACCTATTGACAATATTGCACAAGGAGATGGAACATTGTTTGAAGGTAATGAAATCGAAATAGAAGTTAGTTTTACCGATGACGGAAATCGCAATGATTTCTATCTTTTTGATTTTGATTTTAATCTATTTCTACCCAGTGAAGATCGCTTTTATCAGGGAAAACCCTTTAAATTCTCATACTTCTATGAAAACCCAGAAGAAGTTGAAGGTAGAGAAGTTACTATAAAAATTCTTGGTATTGATCAAAGATATTTTAATTATTCTAGTATTCTTATCGAACAAAGTGAACAAGATGGTGGTAATCCTTTCCAAGCTCCACCTGCAATATTAAGAGGAAATATTATCAATACTACAAATTCTGATAATTATCCATTGGGATATTTTAACCTTTCAGAGACTTATAGTTTTCCTTTTACAATTCAGAAAAAATAGTATTTCTACTCAATAATATGACTTATTGCGCTCTTTAATCTGTATTTTTGATATATGCAATTTATTAAAACTACAGAACAAACCTCAAAACACAACCATTTAGAAAAAATGAGTGTTACTGAGTTATTGACAAATATTAACACTGAAGATAAAACGGTACCTGATGCTGTAGAAAAATCAATTCCGCAAATAGAAGCTTTAGTCAAAGAAATTGTACAAAAACTAAAAAATGGAGGTAGGCTTTTCTATACAGGAGCAGGAACAAGTGGTCGATTAGGTATCGTAGACGCCAGCGAATGCCCTCCTACTTTTGGGGTTTCACATGATCTTGTGATTGGTTTAATTGCAGGAGGTGACACTGCCATTCGAAAAGCTGTAGAATTTGCAGAAGATAGTCCTACTCAAGGGTGGAAAGACTTAACAGAATATAATGTTTCAGAAAAAGATGTAGTGATTGGTATTGCAGCTTCAGGAACAACTCCTTATGTAGTAAAAGCATTACAACATTGTAACGAAAATAATATTACTACGGGTTGTATTACTTGTAATGAAGGAAGCCCTTTGGCCACAACTGCACAATTTCCTGTTGTGGTTACCGTGGGGGCCGAATTTGTGACGGGAAGCTCTCGCATGAAAGCAGGAACAGCTCAAAAACTAGTCCTAAATATGATTTCCACTGCTACAATGATTCAATTAGGAAGAGTAAAGGGCAACAAAATGGTGGATATGCAGCTTAGCAATAATAAATTAGTAGATCGAGGAACACGTATGATTATGGAAGAATTATCTATTGATCGAGAGAAAGCATCAAGGTTACTAGAACAATATGGAAGTGTACGAAACGCAATAGATAATTATGGAGCCTAAAAGAACAAATAAAGAATTATTAGGCAAAGGAGTTCAACGTATGGCTATAGCTTTGATTTTTATGTTTATTAGTCCGGTTGTTATTCATTCTGCATTCAAAAATCAAGAACATCCTTTATACATACCTATATTAGTATTAGGATTAATTAGTGCTGGATTTGCCATATTTATGGCATTCAAAGGCCTAAAAACTATAATGGAATCGATTTTTGGGAAGAAGAAATAAAAGCTTCTTTTATTTAAATACCTTCTCTTTTATTGACTGGGGATGTAGGATTATAACCAAATCCATTAATTTTGATTTCTACCTTTAAATGATCAAGAATATATCCTATAATAGCATAATGGTGCGTCGCATGACTATTTGCATGTGATAAGATACTTTCTAAAGTATAATTAACGGTTACTTTTCCTTGTCCCATATTATCTGTGACATTTATCAAATAATCAGTATTCACATCTACATAAGATAACAACGTTTCCTGAAGTTGATATATATAGTTTATTGCAGATTTCTTATCTGTAGATAAAGTCTCATCCCTCTTACGAGCAGTTAGATCAATATTATTAGAATCTAATCCGCTAATGATACAGTCAAAAAAATCAAGTGTGTGTCGTATATGAGAACCTATACTAGAGTAGTATGGCCCCACTGAAGTGTTTTTGTAAGTATTAGAATCAATTGCGTCTAATAGTGCAATAGCATTATTGAGATTATGATTTATTGAAGATATAATTAATTGTTTCATGGGCTGTTTAGACGTAATATACATAATTAGCTTACAAAATAAATATTTTTAAGTTATAAATCTATTTTTCAAATATTATAATAAAATATAAAACAAATATCAACGTTTTAGGATCATAAAGTCCACATAATAATTATCTTACCTTCTCACAAGCAGTAGGATATTTATCACTAAAACTAAGGTTTACCCGTAAAAATTAAGATAAAATACGCTTTTTATCGATTAATGGCCTTTTTATTGGATTTTACAAATAAAATATTGTATTATTGCTTTGTGATTTAAAAGCCCCCGAAGAATGAAAAGAATTGCACTTATCTTATTATTGCTATGTTTTATTCCTAAAACTAATGCCCAAAACGTATACGACGATGCCTTAACTGCTGCAAGTTATGCGTATTCTCATAGTAAGAAAGCACATGGTGCTAATAATGTTTTTCACACCCAAGAATATGCAGATAAAGCTATAGAAGCTTTTCAAAAAGTAGAAAATTTAGCTGACCAATGTAACTGTAAAAAAGCAACTGAAACAGCTTACCAAGCTAGAGTTGATATGGAAAGTTCATTAGAACAAGACACATATGAGCGTAGTAGATTTTTTGCAAAAAGAGCTAAAGAATTAGGTTCTAAAATTTTAGAACAACTAACATTTTGTCAAGCAAGTGTAGGTAGCTATTCTGATGTAGAAGAAACCGCATCTATTGAAGAAGAAAATGAATTAGCAGAAGCAACACAAGAAGTATCTGATAAGCAAAAGGAATTAGAAGCCAAGCGTCGTCAATTAGAAATCGAACAACAACAATTAGAGCAACAAATAGCTGAACAAAGCAGAAAGAAGGCTGAATTTGAAGCTAAGCGTGCAGCAGAACTGAAAGAACAATCTCTAATTAAATCAAAAGCTGAACAAGCACTACACAAATTAGAAAGCGCTTTACAAGAATTGAGTGTTGTTTTAAATGAAGAATCTAAATTTGAATCACAAGCTGATTATGTAAGAAGTGAAAATGATTTAAAGAATGAATCTCTTCATGACACAAAGAATTTCTATGTAAACAGAGCAAAAGAACTTACTAAAACTGCTATGCAGCAATTTGCTAGCTATAATATGGCAGAAAACTAATAACCGCTTAATTTTATTTTGTAGCCCCAAAATAGAATTTTTTCAAACGACACCTTTTATAGGTGTCGTTTTTTTATACGCTATATTGTGAATAAAATTAATAACTAAGTTACAAAGTAATAGGAATAATTCCATATATTTGGAATTATTCCATAAAACTTAGTATTGAGAACTATATTACATCTTGACCTGGATACATTTTATGTATCTGTAGAACGCATCATCAATAGCACATTAAAAAACAAGCCTCTGCTTGTTGGTGGCATTAGTGATCGTGGTGTTGTAGCGGCATGTAGCTATGAAACAAGAGCCTATGGCATACATTCTGGTATGCCTATGAAAATAGCAAAAGAACTTTGTCCAGAAGCTGTAGTAATCAAAGGAAATGCAGGAACCTACAGCAAATATTCTGATCTGGTAACAGAAATCATTAAAGAAAAAGTACCTGTTTTTGAAAAATCGAGTATTGATGAATTCTACGCAGATCTTTCTGGTATGGATAAATTTTTTGGATCCTACAAATATGCTTCAGAGCTACGCCAAAAAGTAATCACAGAAACCGGTCTTCCTATATCTTTTGGTCTTTCTGGTAATAAAGTAGTTTCTAAAGTAGCAACTAATGAAGCTAAACCTAATAACCAATTAAAAATAGATTTTGGTACAGAAAAGCCATTTTTAGCTCCTCTATCAATTAAAAAAATACCCATGGTAGGTGATAAAACCTATTATACACTTCGAAATTTAGGTGTTCGTTATATTAAAACTATCCAGGACATGCCTGCAGATATCATGAAAGGAGTACTGGGAGTAAATGGCTTAACAATATGGAAAAGAGCTAATGGAATAGATAACACACCTGTTATTTCATTTTCTGAACGTAAATCAATCTCTACAGAAAGAACATTTGATAAAGACACTATAGATATTTATAAGCTTAGAAATATTCTCATTGCAATGACAGAAAATCTTTCTTATCAATTGCGAAGAGGGAATAAGTTAACTGCTTGCATTGCCGTAAAAATCAGATATTCTGATTTCAACACATACTCTAAACAAATAAAAATACCATATACAAGTGGAGATCACATTCTTATTCCCAAAATTCTCGAGGTATTCGAAAAATTATATCAGAAAAGATTATTAGTACGGTTAATAGGTATACGGTTTAGTCATTTGGTAAGTGGAAATTATCAGATCAACTTATTTGAAGATGATGAGAAACAACTTAACCTGTATCAGGCATTAGATAATATTAGAGTTCGATATGGAGATCGAAGTGTGATTAGAGCTGCAGCCATAGGATCATCTACAATTGGCAGAATGCAAAACCCTTTTAATGGTCAGCCACCAATAGTATTAGCACACAGAAAACAATAAATATTCAAAATATAAACAACAAATAAAATATAACGTACAGTTTGATACTAAATGTACCTTAATTGCCACTCATACTACAGTTTACGCTTTGGAACTTTTTCTGAGACAGACCTCTTAACATTAGCTGAAGAAAACAATATAAAATGTTTGGCCTTAACTGATATTAATAATACTTCAGCCTGTCTTAATTTTATAAGAAAAGCAAAAGAGTATAAAATCAAACCCATTATAGGAGTAGATTTTAGAAACAACCACCAGCCTTTATACATAGGTCTCGCCAAAAACAATGAAGGATATAAAGAACTAAATGATTTCTTATCATATCATTCTCATGAAAAAATCAATTTCCCAGAAACAGCTCCGGTGTTTAAACAAGCATATATCATATACCCTATCCAAAAAGTAATATCATTAAATAAAACTGAGTTTTTAACTAACGAATTTATCGGTGTATCTATAACAGAAATCTCAAAACTCCGCCTTTCCAGATTAAAAAGTTTAGAACATAAATTAGTAATATTACAACCTGTTACTTTTAGAAATAAAAAAGATTTTAATGCTCATCGCCTGTTAAGAGCTATCGATAACAATATTTTACTAAGTCGACTACCTGAAACTCAACAAGCTTGTTTTTCAGAAAAAATGATTCCCTATCATGAAATAGAAGAAAAATTCTCAGAATTTGACTTCATTATTAAAAATACCATTGCAATCCAGAAAAATTGTACTATTGATTTTGATTTTTCTAAAAACAAACCTTCTCTTAACCAAAAAACATATACTGGTACTATTGAGGAAGATAATACTCTATTAAGAGAACTTTGTCAAAAAGAGCTATTGTATCGATATCCAAATCCAAAACAAGAAGTATTGGATCGATTAGAAAAAGAATTGTCGCTAATAACAAAAATGCAGTTTGTCTCCTATTTTTTAATCAACTGGAGAATTATTTCTTATGCACAAAGTAAAGGCTATTATTATGTGGGTAGAGGTAGTGGTGCAAATAGCATTGTTGCATACTTACTTCGCATCACAGATGTAGATCCTATAGAATTAGATTTATATTTTGAACGTTTTATAAATACTCATCGTACAAGTCCTCCAGATTTTGATATTGATTTTTCTTGGAAAGATCGACAAGATATTACACGATTCATCTTTGAAGAATTTGATCATGTAGCATTATTAGGAACATACATCACATTTCATTATAAAGGTGCAGTAAGAGAACTCGGAAAAGTATTTGGCCTTCCGAAATTTGAAATCGACAAATTAAGTGAAGGTGATTATGACTACAACACTCTTGATCATATTCATAAATTAGTTATTATTTATAGCAATCTTGTCCAGGGGATTCCTAATTACCTCAGTATTCATGCTAGTGGGATATTAATTAGTGAACATCCTTTACATTTTTATTCTGCCACGGATTTACCCCCAAAAGGATTTCCAACAGTACATTACGATATGATCATAGCAGAAGACTTAGGCCTATATAAATTTGATATACTGGGCCAACGCGGATTAGCAAAAATTAAAGACGCTATAAAAATCATTAAATACAATCAACCAGAAGTAGCCGATTTTGATATTCATGATATCTCAAGATTTAAAAAAGACCCTAAAATTAATACCTTAATAAAAGAAGCTAAGTGCTTAGCATGTTTTTATGTTGAATCTCCTGCAATGAGAATGTTATTGAGTAAATTAAAAACAGATAACTATTTAGGCTTAGTAGCCGCAAGCTCTATTATACGACCAGGTGTAGCCAAAAGTGGTATGATGCGAGAATATATTTTACGCGAACATGATATAGAAAGAAGAAAAAAATCTCACCCGATTATGTTTGACTTAATGAATGAAACTTATGGAATTATGGTATACCAAGAAGATGTAATTAAAGTAGCACATTTTTTTGCAAAGCTAACATTGGATGAGGCTGATGTATTACGACGAGGTATGAGTGGTAAATTTAGATCCCGAAAAGAGTTCAAAGACGTAAAAGAAAAATTTATAAACAATTGTAAAAATGAAGGATATAAAGAGTCTCTAATTCATGAGATCTGGAATCAAGTAGCTAGCTTTGCCGGATATGCATTTCCCAAAGGCCATTCTGCATCATATGCAGTAGAAAGCTATCAAAGTTTATTTTTAAAAGCATATTTTCCATTAGAATACTTAGTCGCTACACTCAATAACGGAGGAGGCTTTTATCGTCCTGAAATATATCTTCATGAAGCAGAGATGTTAGGAGCCACAATACAAACTCCATGCATTAACACCAGTAATCATGAACATACCATTATAGATAAAAATATATTCTTAGGGCTAATGATTCTAAGAAACCTAGATCTCAAAACTACTCAAACAATTCTAACAGATCGAAATCAAAATGGCCCCTACACCTCTTTGGATAATTTTATTGACAGAGTACAAATAAGCATAGAACAGATAAGCATTCTTATCAAGATTGAAGCTTTCAGATTCACCGAAAAGAATAAACATGAATTATTATGGGAAGCTCACTTTAAAATCAATGGTGCACCTACTCAACAACATAATCAACCCCTCCTATTTAAAGAGAAACGTACAGAGTACAAACTTCCAGAATTAAAAACTTCAGAACTAGAAACCGCATTCGAACAAATTGAATCTTTTGGATTTCCTCTTTCTGGATATTACAAAATATTAGCTTCTCCTCCAAAAAACAAAAATAGTGCTAATCAACTTTATAAATACACTAATAAATTCATAGATATTTATGGGTACTTAATTGCCATGAAAAATACTAAGACCCATTCAGGAAAGCGCATGGCTTTTGGAACATTTTTAGACCAATTCGGAAACATTTTCGATACTGTAATATTTCCAAAAACACAAGAAAGATATAAATTAAAAGGAAGAGGTATTTATCGTATATACGGTAAAGTAGTTGAAGAATTTAATTTTTTAAGTATCGAGGTTATAAAAATTATAAAACAAGATTACATCCCTGACCCCAGATATGTATAAATACATACAATCAACATATAGTTTATTATTACTTTCTAAAATCCAAAGTTATAATAATTCATTTCCAAAAAAGTAGTATTATTCCTTCTATTTAAATTTTATTTTATCTAAAAATGTGTTTTTACCGTATTTATTTTACGTATTATCTGTTTATTTGTGTTTTTTTCATATATTTGAGCACCCCAAAACTGAATTGAATGATAAGAATTAAAAAATATCATATAGTTACTATATGCTTTTATTTATTTTATTCAATTACATATGCTCAACATGAATATGAAGAAATGTCGTTTTCTGAATTAGAAAGCATTATTATTCATACTGAAAACCATTTTAATTCATTAGGAAGAGCTAGTCGTATCATGACTATTGAAACGGTAATTGATGTCTCAGAAAAATTTAATCCCAAACAAAAATATTATCTAAAAGCGCATTCATATAATGCTCTAGGGAAAGTTTACTATACCAATAAAGATTACGAAGAAGCAATCAAAAATTATAAAATTGCTGAATTATTTATAAAAGAACTCGATGGATATCCAGAATTGTCCATAGATATAAATAATAATATTGCTTTAGTGTATATAAACGGATTTAATAAGCCAAAAAAAGCGCTTAGAAGAATAAAGCATATTTATGAGAATTCTAATGATTTAAATGAAAAATCTCAGCATGTTTTAGCACTAAACCTTGCCAATATTTACATAAGAACAAAAAACTACAAAAAAGCTTATGATCTGTTAGAAAAATGCAAAAAATATTTCATTAATAACCAACAAGACATCTCAAAATTAGCTACTACATATGCTAGTTATGGAGAATACTACTATCGTTTTAGACAATATAGTAATGCTATAAAGTATTATGAACTAGCTGCTACTATAACTGAAAAAAATCAATTGTTCAGGCAGGCGATGACTATTTATAAAAAATATGAAGATTTATTGGTAAAAATTGGAAGAGAAGATAAAGCATATGCGATTCTAAAAAAATATACTAAGCATCATCAAACTGCTCTCGACATAGAAAAGCAAGAAGCTCATCAATATAAAAAACAGTTAACCGTAAGTGAAGAAAAAAACACTGTAGAAACTAAAAAAGCCAAACAATCTAAAACCATATCTATATTCACTGTCTCTCTGCTTCTATTATGCTTAATATTCTTTTGTTTCTTTATTTACAATCATAGAAAAATAAAAACTCTTGGGCAATCTCTTGCATTAAGGAATAAAGAACTTAAAATTTCAAAAGAAAAATCTGATCATCTGGCAGCTGTAAAAACAAAATTCATATCAACGGTTAGTCACGAGCTCAGAACTCCATTATATGGAGTAGTAGGTCTATCCTCGATTCTAATGGAACGAATAACAGACAAAGAAAATCATAAGTTTATAAAGCTCATGAAATTCTCAGCCGATCACCTGCTTAATCTCATTAATGACGTATTACAAGTTACCAAAATGGAATCTTATGAAATACATCTTGACAAATCTAGTTACGATCTTAAAAATCTTGCAGATGATATTAAAAATTCATTCGAATATCAAGCTGAAAAAAATGGCAATACTTTACATCTAAATCTTGATCCTGATATTCCTAATCAACTTATTGGAGATGCTGTAAGGTTATCTCAAATTTTCATCAATTTAATCAGTAATGCTAATAAGTTTACTAAAAACGGAAATATTTGGCTGAATTTTATAAACCCGGTCATTACCGATAACGAAGTTGAAATAACCTTTGAAATAAAAGATGATGGAAGAGGAATTCCTTTAGACAAACAAGAACTAATATTTGATAAGTTTTCTCAAGCCAATTCTAAAGATCACACTACAGGTACAGGTCTTGGGTTACATATAGTCAAAAATTTAGTTAATCTCCATGGAGGTGAAATTAAAATTAACAGCTCTCCCGGAAAAGGATCTACATTTTATTTCACAATATCTTTTGAAATCGACAAAAAAAATGAAGCTATTAACAAAGAAAATAATACTAAAAATTGTATTTCCTTAAATACCAAAGATTATAATGTCTTAATAGTTGAGGACAATAAAATAAATCAAATAGTTACACAAAACATTCTTAAATCAAAGGAGTATCACTCTGAAATTGCTGATAATGGGCTCATAGCAATCGAAATGGCAAAGAAAAAAAGATATGATCTTATTTTAATGGATTTGAATATGCCAAAAATGGGCGGAATGGAATCTACTAAAATAATTAGAGAATTTGATCCACACATACCTATTATTGCATTGACCGCTTCAGATACTCAAGATACGATAAAAGCAATACTTCATCCAGATTCTGGTTTTAGTGATTTTATGAGAAAGCCATATAAGAACGAAGAATTCTTTAAGAAAATTGAACTAAACCTTAATACCTCTATTTCAAAAGCATCCTAAACAAGAATACTTTCAAGTTTTTAAGTATATTAGTAGTAATCTTAAAACTCAAATAATTATGTATTCAAAAATTTTAACCGTAAAAGGAGTTCAACAACTTACCAAAAAAGAACAATCTAACATTATTGGTTCTCGTTCTAGCCAATGTAACTCTAATGGAAGTGGGTCTACTGGAGAAAGTTGTACTAATGCATCACAATGCACACCATTACTACCTGGATTTCCTGTTTTTTGTTTTAGAGGATGTTGCCTTAGTGCTTATTAAACTGTAATATTCGATTGAATTTGTAGAAGTGAGATGAAATCTCCTCCTTTATAGAATTTTACATTAATTCTATTCTCTTCACATATTTTATTATTATTACATTTGGGTATAAAAAAACCCTTCAATAGATATTGAAGGGTTTTCAAGGAAGGCGGCGACCTACTCTCCCACGATTGTAGTACCATTGGCGCTAATGGGCTTAACTTCTCTGTTCGGAATGGTAAGAGGTGAGCCCCATTGCTATAACCACCTTAA
>NZ_OMPF01000037.1:0-40078 GCF_900312735.1 Aquimarina sp. AU119
TCCAAAATTAAAATTTACAAATGAACTGGAAGTATTAATAATCAAAGATATCATCCTAAAATGTGGCGGAGATCCTAATAAAATTAATGAAATAATAAACTCAACATAAAGGTTTCGAACACTTATGATTTGCAATCCGTGCTATAAATTTATTTGCCTGTAGAATCAAACAAAAATGAGTTACGTACAATGAAAACACCACTAGAAAATACCAAAGAATCACAACAAAAAACCATAGAACGTGTACAAGAAGAATCCAGTACAGATGGTGAAGCTACGATTGCCGACAACCGTCCTGCTATAGCTATACAACGCAAGTTAAGATCTGTAATGGGTAGTACTGAAGGTACGATTAATCCCATCCAACGAAAAAATAAAACAGGCCTGCCCGACAGACTAAAATCTGGTATAGAAAACCTCTCTGGCTATAGTATGGATGATGTAAAAGTGCATTACAATTCCAGTAAACCTACCCAACTACAAGCTCATGCCTATGCACAGGGTACGGATATACACCTAGCACCTGGACAGCAAAAGCACCTGCCTCACGAAGCTTGGCATGTAGTGCAGCAAAAACAAGGTCGGGTTAAGCCCATGATGCAGTTTAAGGGAAAAGTGAATATTAATGACGATGCTGGCTTGGAGAAGGAAGCCGACGTGATGGGAGTTAAGGCAGTGCAGCATGCTAATAAGGTAACTGGCAAACCTTATAAAGTTGTAATGGCAAACGTGGGTACTGTACAGCGGAAAATAAATCCTCATAAGCTTAATTTGGTAGGAGAAAGTCATAACAAATCAGAAGAAAGAAGAGGTAAAGAAAAAGAATATACTGAAACTATTTTTGGTGCAGAAGGAGAATATTGGTTAGAGAACGAATTTAAAGTATTGAATAATGACGGTGGTTTTGAAAGATTTGGAGATCCGATTCATTTGAGGGTGATCAACAGATTAACTAATATCAAATTAGGTATACAAGAACTAAAAGATAAAATGAAAAAAGAAAGGTCAAAAAACAGCCCTGCTACTCTAGATAGAATAAATGAACTTTTAGATCGTCTAACTGATTCAATACAGCAAGCTTATGGACTATTAAATGACCATCCTGATCTTACAAATGGAATTACTTATTCTGAAAATTTTATTAAAAGAAATAAAAAGAGACTATATAGGAACCCCCATAATTCTCCCGAGAATATTATTGAAATCTTAAAAAATTCTATGAACTCAATAAGAGCTTGTAAAAATTACTTTTCTAATAATTACCCTCTTCAGAAGAAATATATGAAAAATAGTTATATAGATTACAGGTCCGCTCTAAGTGCTTTACAAAATAGCTATGCAGATATCGAAACTATAAATACCCCAAAGAATGTTTTTGAAATTAACCTGCATGAATATAATTATGGATATTATCTTAAAAAAGCATTTAACAAGTTAAGAAAAAGCAGAAGCAGGCAAATGCATGAAGCCGCTATGTTAATGAAACATAAAAAAGGGGTATGGACAATGGGAGAGCTTCATATAGTTGATATTATAAAAGAATATGGAGAGTGCGATGACTACAATATCGAAAATGAAGAAAGTTACAATATCGAAATAGATGAATTTATTGAAAGTGAAAAATAGAAATATTTCACCGATACTGCTAGTCTGTAACTAATGGTGTTAACAATGGGAAGAAAAGAATATAAACCAGATCGATCAGATTTGTAATCTGTATAGCATATATCATTCCACTTTTAGTTTAATAAAATGAGTTACGCAAAATGAAAACACCACTAGAAAATACCCAAGAACCACAACAAAAAACCATACAACGCGTACAAGAAGAATCCAGTACAGGTGGTGAAGCTACGATTGCCGACAACCGTCCTGCTATAGCTATACAGCACAAGTTAAGATCTGTAATGGGTAGTACTGAAGGTACCATTAATCCCATCCAACGAAAAAATAAAACAGGCCTGCCCGACAGACTAAAATCTGGTATTGAAAACCTATCAGGCTATAGTATGGATGATGTAAAAGTACATTATAACTCTAACAAACCAGCTCAATTACAAGCGCATGCCTATGCACAGGGAACCGATATCCACTTGGCGCCTGGACAGCAAAAGCACCTGCCTCACGAAGCTTGGCACGTAGTACAACAAAAACAAGGCAGAGTAAAACCTACCAGACAGTTAAAAAGTAAAGTTCCTATTAATGATGATGCTGGCTTGGAGAAGGAAGCCGATGTGATGGGGGCCAAGGCACTTCAAATGAAGCCAATGGAACCTGTAACTACAGGAGATCCATGGGGAATTAACGATTCCGTAATTCAGCAAGTGCCTATGTATATGGATACTTCCAGGAAAGTTTTTCAATTAAGAGGAGAGAAGACAGCTGTATCAAATATTTATAATGCAAAAGGTACAGCGGATAAAAGGGTTGCTCGAGGCAATAGACGAGGTTCCATTACTAGAACCAAAGGAGACAGTTTTGCCCGATTAGTTGCTTTTCGGGATTACACAGATAAAGTCAATCCTTTGAAAGAACATGCGATTCTTTTAGCGCAAAATGCAAGTATACTTAACCCAACCCAATGGTACAAGAACAACGCGGAAGCCATCAAAGGTTGGGTTGCTCGTCAATCAGAGATTGGTAATTGTGGTGAGTTTGGTAGTATGTTAGTGGAGGAATTGCTTAGAAACACTAATGATCAATGGGTACATAAATGTATGATGTACCCAAGATCAGAATATGATCATGCTTTTGTAGTGACCTATCCTGAAAGAATACCAGCAGGGGCTACCATGCCTGAAAGTGTCGATAAACGTGTGGCCATTGTGGCAGATGCATGGGATGGCTATAAAGTAATGAATGTGGAGACTTTTTGTGATGGACATAATGCATATAATGCAGAAGGTCTTGATCATACTAATATCTTTATTAATAGCTCATATAAGGCCAATAACGAAGATACAATAGTTCCCATAAGAGAAGGTCTTAATGCTTACGCTCAGGGTTTTTATGATTGGTACCAAGAACAATTGGAGGCAGGTGAAGGTAATAAATATTTCAATTATCGTGATTATGCCAAAAAAAATGACATTTCCGGTACATTCGGAACTGATGGTAGTAATATTAAAGCTGGATTTCAGGATTTAAGACCTATGTCTGCCTTATTCCAAAAAGGGAAAATCCCTTATGATGATGATATACTCAATGCCAGAGATTGGTGGACCAATCCAGCAGGTACTTTCAATGTGGGGAACCTTAATGCCAGTGGCTGGTCTATTTTTTCGAATGCCTCAAGAAGGGGGGAGGAGATACAAAACACTAATAATAATAAAAAATTCGGACAGTTTTTGCATGGCGCCTCGCTTCATGAATACTTGCGTCTAGCAGAATTCAGTAGTGTAAACGATGTTGTTGTGAAAGCTGCTAATTTGAAAAAATTGAATGATTGTATTGATAGACAGTCACTGGTCAAAAGGCAAGAAATTTATAACTTATTGGATGATACAGACCTGACATCAAGTTTAAATCGCAGGAGCAACAATGCCAAAGTTGAGCTACTCAATGGTATTCAGGATGCCAGGGTGACTAACTACTTAAAAACTCAGGTAGTTAATGATGCCGCGAAAATCCTTAATAAATTGGAGTCAAATAAGGTGAAAACCTATTTAGAGCCCCTAAGTGACGATGATGCTACAAGAATCCTGAGCCGGATGAATAATAAAAAAATGCAAACCTATTTGATTACGTTGGAAGCGGAAAATTGTGCAAAAATTCTTGATCAATTGGACTTAAAAGGCGTAGCATACTATTTTAAAAATAAAGGCCTAAAAGCGTCAGTCGATGTATTAGAAAAAATGAGTTTAGACAAATTAAAGGCGTACGTTCATAGTAGCTATTCCAGACCTATACCTTTTTTCAACAAATCTCTTTTTAAGTTTATTATCCAAAGTAACTTCCCATACAAAGATCAAATCATCGAAGAGCTTCCCGTTGCCTTGGCAGCGGAAGTATTGAAAGAGGAGAGTGAGGCTAATCGTAAGAGTATCATGCGTAAACTCAGTAAAGATAAAAGTTCGGAAATTGAAAATGAAATTAAGCGGCTAACTACTGAAAGTTAGCCGTGCTAACGCACGATTAGTTCCCTGCTCTGCGAAGTTTGCAACTTCGTAGCGTCAACAGTTAGTAATAGCTTGTACTATACAAAGAAGAAAATATTACAAAACAAAAGACGCGTTCTAAAGCGCGTCTTTTTATTCTATTTAGTTACCTGTAAATATCCTTAATTATGAGATATCATAGAAGTATAGGTATCTTTGGAAGTACCCGTAGTTACTATAATAGATGCGTCACCATCATTATTAACTCTCAGTGTTGCTATATCTGATAAAAACCGTACAGAAGCAAGGTTCTTTTCGTCCTTTGGGCCTTTAATGAATTCAAGATCTTGGGTCCAATAATTCATAAAAAAATTAATGATTAAGTCCTTACTACCCTCAAAAACTACTTTAGTACTGATTCGTTTTCCGGTAGGTAACTTGTCATAATATAACTTATATGATATTTTTCTCTTTTCGAGTTTGCCAGGAGTGCTGCTTTGGTGTACCCACTGTAAACAATTCGTTCCGCAGGTTATAGATTTGGCTTGCCATTTTGTTTTGTCCCGAATAAAAGATTGAACCATAGTGCTAACACCATAGGCATAATCTACCTGGTCACTTGTAGTGTTGGTAAGTAACCATTGTTTGTCGTGTGCAGCTGCTGCCGCAATATCCTCTTGCGAGTAATTTGTTTGGGCAAAAAAAGTAAGAGGAAATAAAAATAAAAGAAGTAATAGTTTTTTCATAAGCTATTGATTTGTAAAAGTTTGTACTTCAATTTACGAATTTTTTTGAAATTTAATACTAATAAGTGCCACTAAAGATTGGTAGATTATTTAGATAAATGTTGAGAATAAAAACAAGCTATAAGCTTTTGTCGGTAGTAGAGACATTCGTAGAGTACTATCATTATGATTTAAAATACTACCTAATATTGTAAACTTTTTTAGAATTTGATAGATAATCTTATCACATTAGTTACAATATATTCATCTTTAGATTTTTAACAAAAACTGTTAAAATACTACTCTTTGTCCCTGATTATCTGCAAAACCCACTTATATAAGTGGGTAAGGGGGACTTATATAAGTGGGTGTTGTTGTATAAAATATTGTATAAGGGTACTTGTTATAGTGGTGCGGCTTCGAGATGAACAAGGGGTAGGGTACTTAAAACAGAAGTGCCACTATCCTCAGAGGGAAGTAACGCTATGCTCAGACAGAAGTAACACTTCTGTCTGAGCATAGTGGCTCCTGCCTTCATAAGAGGGGGTGGGGACTATAGAGGTGGGGGCAGGGTACTACAGAAGTACCTTAAACACATGAGTTTGTGTTAACTTTTTAACACATCTCATATAGAAAAATCTTAATGATACAGATTTAATACACAAAGCTGCTGTATGAGTTTTTGTGAGTTAGTAGTGTTTTATGTTAAATTTGGCATAAAAATTGAATTCAATACAATGAAAGCAATCATGGTCATAACGATGTATTATGAAAGCAGTTTTAACTAAAAAAATAAATTGTAATATCACTGAATGCTTTAATCAAAATCATTTTTAATAACTAACAAATTTATCTTTATGAAAAAAAATCTACTTTTTGCATGTACACTTGTATTTTTCTCTATGTTTATCGCTTGTAGTGATGATGATACCACAGAACCAGAAACAGAATTCATTGACCAGGTACTACAAGGTAAAATTGATGGAGAAAGTTGGACCTTTGTTAATGGTACAAGTAGTATTGATGATAAAATCCATCTGGATTTACTAAGTACCGAAACTGAATGTGGTGCGTCTAATTTTGAGAAAAAAAGTAGAATCATCTTTTCTATCACTAATGCCGTGGGTATTTATGAACTCAAATTTGACTTTAACGATTTAGATAATTCTCAAACGGTTACCTTATTGAGTTATGACGAAGAAGGAATACCTCTAAATAATATTGCCACAGAAGGTACTGTTGAAATCACTGACATTACAGAAACTAAAGTCATTGGTAGAATCAATGCAAGAAGTGACGATAACAGTTTTGTTAATGGTAACTTTGAAGCTTCTGTATGTAACTAATTAGAACCTCAAATAATACAACCAATGGATCATTTTATATGGGTTCATTGGTTTTTTATTACCTGGTATTGACCTATGAAATACTTTCTACAAAATCTAAAAAGACGTTCTTATGGCGTTCTAGATCCATATCAGGAGAAAGTGCTACACGGGCAATATAATCTTTGTCACCTTCTTTAGTCGTCCCTTGGGTTGAGGTTGCAGGTATCGTCCAATAACATCCCTTTAATTGCCCATAGCTTACACAGTATTTGCTTTCATTAGGGATTTCATTAATCATCAAGTTGATCAATTTTAGGTTTAAAGCTCTTTTATAAGATTCTTTTTCTTCTTCAGTATTCCCTTTAGTAGGGAGATCTAGTGAAAATACAGATGGAGTAAATCCTTGTTTTGCCAAGTCTTCTGAAACAAAATTGATATTTGCCTCAGGTAAAGTAGCGTTGATAAAGGTTACAAATTCTCGTGTATTCTTATAGGCATCATGAATCCTTTGATTCATAGAGGGCAATTGTTTTGCTAAAATTTCCATCTGAAGATCCGTAGCTTCGTTATCGCAGAGTCTTAGATGTAATTTTATATTGTCCATCAAAGCTTCGGATTTTTTATTGGCTACACAGTATCCTGCAGTACATTGACCGCCACTCGGAAATTTAGAACCACTCACATAAGCAATCGTTCTAACGGTAGAGAGTATGTTATCTTCACCCAGAAAGTGGACATTCGGACAAAATGTTTGATCCAAGATAAAAACAGGATCAATAGCGGTTTCACCATCCCTGGTTTTACGTTCCTTGCTTAAAACATCTTTTAACTTGATAAGATCAGGAACTTCAACTCTAGGATTTGTCGGAATTTCTGCAATGATATAGGGAACAGCATCTTCTTCAGCAATTTTGTCTAAAACAATATCTATACTTTGCACCATGTCTTTGCCACCATCAACAGGTAAATCCATAACTTCGACAGTATCAATACAAGCAGCAATTCGTCTTGCCTGGTCATTTGTACCGCCATAACAATTTGGGGGAACAACAATTTTAATAGATTTTCCTTTATGCTTTTCGAAAGCATCATGTATTAACCCCATCATAATTGCATATTGCATAGATAGTCCGCTAGACGCTACCAGAGCCTCTATACCTGTACTTGTAATCTCCTTTATAGAAGCTAAGACCTGTGTTTTATTAGTCTCGATAGTACTAGTTTTATGATTAATAGAAGATTGCTCTACTAAATGCTTTAAGGTAACCAATGTGTTGGCCGGTGTCATTGCAATGGTCTCTCTTCTTCTTACATGCTGAATTTCTGAAATATAACCTTCGTTTTGCTCTGCATTTACTAATATAATACTTCCTAGCTGAGCATTAATATTAATAAAAAAATCAACATTTGGGATGAGATCAAAATTGTAAATATCATCTTGTTGCGAAATAAAAACAGTACTGCCGTCAAACTCAGAAATAGCAGATGCGTCCTCTACATGTTTGATGTCAAATGTATAGCCATAAACATGCTGTAGTATTTCTGGATTAAAAAAATCTGGTAATTCGCCTGTGTAAACGATTTGGGTATTTTTGTTATCTAATAGGTTTTTTCTTAACACTGCAAGTATAGGAATTGTCATTGATGAAAAACTGATGACATGTTCTGCCTTAAGATGATGAGTCTTAGCAATTACCCATTCTAGGACACAAGATAAAGGATGTCCTAATCGAATATAGTCAAACGCAGTAGGTAACTCATGTAGCGATGATGATTGAGAATTATGGTTGGTATATAAGATCTCAAACTGTTCTAAAAATTGAGTTTTGGCCAATTTTTCATCATAAATATCAAGTCGATGGGTGGTTAGATTTAACCAGTCACTTGGTATATTTTCTAAGACATCTTTTATATATGTTAGCATGTTATGATCTTGCATAATATTCACCTTTAGATAAGGCGGCAAATATACGGCAATTAGATTTTTTTAAAAGTATTTCAAGGCGTTTTGTTATAGGTTTGTTGTACGCATTTGTGTCGGGAAATTTTATTTATTTGTCGGATTTGATATAGTTTTTCAATCCATATCGATATAAATTTGGTAAATACCATATGTCAGATTACTTTTATTAAAAACAAATTAAATATGAAAGCTACCAGTATTGCAAATCACGAGAAAACTTTCTTTGAAACCGGAAGAGACTCAGACGGAAAAGAATTTGTTTTAACAGAAATGACAGTACCTATTAAAGGTACAAACCAAGTCATGCCGTATGTACGTTGTAGACCAAAAAATGGAGATACTTCGTTTTATTTTCAAGAGAAAAATACAAAAACTCAGATCGTATTGCATTATACTGCTGGGTATATAAAAGGAGATGTAGCAGCTTTGTCCAAACCTACAAGAGAAGTATCTACTCCATTTATTATTGCCAGAAACGGTAAGATACTCAACTTATGGTCGTCTGCTTTTTGGTCATACCATTTAGGTTCAGGAGCTGTTGGAGGTAATACCAATGGTGGTAAACGAACCATTGCGATAGAAATGTCTAATATTGGTTTCTTAAAAAGAATAAATAACCAATTGGTTACCGTGTACAGTGATACTGATGTGTATTGTGATATAAACGAGGAACAATTTTATACAAAACTCGATTCTCCTTACAGAGGAGAATTATATTATGCCACCTTTACCAAAAAGCAATATGATAGTTTATTGCTGTTACTTCGTTATCTCACTGCAGAATATAATATACCAAGAGTTCTTTTGACAGAGGATAAACGATATATAACAGTGGCGGAAAATGAGTTAGTTAATTTTAAAGGTATTGTGTCTCATGTCAATTACAGATCATCGGGCAAGTGGGACATAGGTCCTGCTTTTGATTGGGAAAAAATAATTGAAGGCCTGGTATAGAACTCTTAAAGCTACATTTTGTCGGAAAAGTCATATCATTTGGCGTGTTTGTTATAGTAGCATAACCATGTGCTAATGTAATTTTGTTAAGTAGGATAATTTGGATTAAAAATTATTCTCAAAGATAAAATCATTGCACATGAAAAATTTCTATAAACTTATATTTGCGTCTTACATTTTACTTTTTATGTATGGTTGCGCGAGTTATGCTCCTAAGGATAATAAACTTTCTATAGTTTTATCAAAAACGCAGAAAGCAATAACAGGTCTTGCAGAAAAAACAACTGTTACAAATGATGATAATCTTATCAAGGCATTCAGTAAATTAGAAAAAAAGAGTATAGAATTATTTCCGGCTTTAGAAGTGTGTAATAAAAAATATGCACTTACACCAGAGTATATGGCTACGCTACAAGAAGCACAAAAAACATTAGAGCGTTTACATAAAGATTTCGATACAATATCCAATAAAACATTTCTTCTTGATGCAATATACCTGGATTACGATGCCAAATTAGCATCTATTACCAGCAGTGCCAAAAATGACGCAAATACCAAAATCAAGGTCATTGTAGATTCTAACGAAGAAGAAGGTTATTTTGTTTTTGGAAAATTGTCATATGAAAAAGAGTTAAATATAAAACGGTTCAGGTTTAATAAACCTACCCATAATGCTTCTCAGGATTTTGTGCCGGGTTATTATTTATTTTGGTTAGAAAAAGAAGACCGGATAGGGGAACCAGAATTGCACCTGATCATGAGTGACGGGACAGAAGAGGAGAAAAAACTAGTTTTAAAAACACCTAAATAATATAAAAATGCTTGTTTCTAAATTAAAAGAAGTTTGGAAAGAGATTACGCTGCTTAGTACTTGGATTGCTTCTGTAGCAGGTGCTTTTATTATACCATTACCTTCTTGGCATGCGTCTGATGAAAACACTTCTTTTTTTATGAAATTCGGAGTGTTTATTGCAACAGCACTTGCCGGATTTCTGATTTTGTATTCACATAAAAATAAATTGATTAGGACCTGGATGCGCTTATCTGTGCAATTTATCGTACTTCTTATAGGGTTTTATGCCACATATCATTTTGCTAGAGAAACGAGAACATTACCTTATATCGATAAAGATATTGTTATTGGTAATGAAATGCTGGATGATAACCCTTTTGAGGCGTTTAAGGCATCACATGGGTTTTTACCAGCCAGAAATGAACAGATGATGATTCTTTTGGGCGATCCCGAAAAAGCGTGGACCAAAAAGAGTATCATGTCTAATAGAATACAATTAATGGCACTTTTATTTTTTTGCTACCTGTTTTCTGCCGGGTTTATTATTTCTTTTTGCAATCTGGTGATTTTATATAAAGATAAGTATAGGATTAAGATTGAAGCAAAATAAGTGTTGGTATTCAAAAATCGCATTATCTAAATTTTTATTTTAGATTGCAATCCATAATCTATTATGTTTTTGTCATTCTAGTTGAGATTAGAATCTTTTCGAGACGAATCAAAGTTTTGATTTACATCGATAAATCGCATCTTATCCTCATTGATTTATCTCAAAAAAAGCGATAACACATCTTCTAAGCTAAAATCCTTACCGATCTTTTACATCTAAAATAAGGTTAAGGCAAAGGAAGCTAGTGCTTTATATGATTTAACATTTGTTACTGGTTTGATTAAAAAAATGATAAGTAATTTTATAGTCAATTGAAAAAGCTTGAAACCTATCCTGCTTGTAACCATTATTTTTCATGATTTTTTTTAAATTTTCCTTATATCAATTAAAAAGACATATATGTATAAAAAGATCAACTCTTTCAATTGTCGTTGGCGTCTTTTTCTATCTCAATTGTATACAGGTAGCAGCAAATACTCAGAAAATTGATAGCTTACTGGATCAATTGAATTCATATGAAGCAGAAGATACAGTAAAAGTAGATCTTCTTAATGCCGTTGGTTTTGAATATTGGATTGTAGATGCTAATGAATCAATTAATTTTGGAAAAAAAGCATTACGATTATCAAGGTTATTGGGATATGCCAATGGTTTGGCTAAAGCAAATCGTATAATAGGAGTTGCTTATTGGGCGCAAGGCAATCAAAATAAAGCATTAGAACATCTAAACATTTCTCATAAAGTATATAAAAAGATACAAGATAAAACAGGATTAGCCAATACCAGACTTAATATAGGTATGGTGTATGCAGACCTCAAAGAGTATGAAAAAGCGTTACATAATTATGAGCAGGCCATCAATGAGTTTACTGCTTTAGAATTAAAAAGCAGAATAGCGACTACTTTTACTAAAATAGGAACTATCCTTATAGCACAACATAAAGATTCTGAAGCGCTGAAGTATCTTACAGATGCATTACAAATGCATACCGCTAATGATTTTATATATGGGATATCAGAAGCGCATAATCGATTGGGAATGTTATACCTTAATAAAAATGAAATCGAGCAAGCTTATTATCATATTAAAAAGTCAATGACATTGGGTAATGAAGTTAGTGATATTGACGGATTAACCAATAATCTCATTATTTACGGAAAAATTCTAAGACTTGATAATAATTTAGAGGAAGCTGCAATTGAATTAAATAAAGGTTTAGAACTGGCTAAAGAAAATCACCTAAAGAAATATGAACTATTTGCTTATGAGGAGTTGAAAGAGCTCAAAAAGCAACAATATAAACCAGAGGAAGCCTTAATGTTTTATGATAAATATATAACATTAAAAGATTCTCTTTTTAACACAGAAAAAGCAAAGCAAATCGCTTATTTAGAATTCAAAAATGCATTAGAGCGAAAAGATAAAGAATTGGAGGTGTTAAAAGAAAAAGAAAAAACGGATAACTTAATAAAATTGCTTTTGGTTCTGGGAGTTACTATTATATCTATTGCCGGATATATGATTTACGCCATAGCAAGGCAGCGAGCTAGAAAAAGTAAAGAATTGTCTACCAAAAGCCAAGAACTTCTGGAATCTGTATATGCCCTTACCCAAAAAGATTTAGAAAATTCTGAATTAAAGCGACAGGAATTAAAACAACAATTAGATTTTAAAAATAAAGAACTTACCTCATATGCTCTTAATTTTATTAAGAAAAACGAAGTAGTACAGCAATTGCATAGTACCATACAAGATGTCAAAAAATCTTCCAATATTGAAAAAGATAAATTGATAGCAGACCTTAATAGAATAATACGAAAAAACTTAAGTATTGATAGAGATTGGGAGGATTTTAGTAGATTTTTTGAAGATGCACATCAAGGTTTTTATTCTAAATTAAAATCAAAACATGAAGATTTAAGCACAAATGACTTAAAAATTTGCTCTTTAACTCGATTAAATTTGAATATAAAAGAAACGGCAAGTATACTTGGGATATCACCAGAAAGTGTAAAGACTGCACGATATCGTCTCCGTAAAAAACTAGGTTTAGATCCTCGAAAAGAAATTCTTACCTATTTAGTACATCTAGAAGAGGAATAAGAAATTTATAAAAAACGGTAAACCGCAAAACTCTGATTATGAGTATTTTGATTTTTTTGTGTTTACCTTTTGTACACTTTTTTTAACAACTAATCTCGTTAGGTCTACGTATTGTAAACGTTGTTTCTATTGAAAGTTTTTCATCCTTCCATACTTTTAGTATCCCAACTTATGATATTATTTAAGAATATCATTTTTATAGTAAATAGAAAAAAGACTAAGCTACGTAAACAGTCAAAAAACATTTTATTCTATAAAAATATACTTTATGAAGCCTGATACTAAATATACAAAAAACGGTGATATTAATATTGCATATCAAGTTTTTGGTTCAGGTCCTATCGACTTAGTTTATATCCCTGGATGGGTTTCTAATATCGATTGGATGTGGGCTTGTCCAGAACTAGTGAGTTTTTTAACAGAATTAGGAAAAATAACTAGAATTATTCTATTTGATAAACGAGGAACCGGACTTTCTGATCGTGTAGCAGAGCTCCCTACCTTAGAAGAAAGGATGGATGATATTCGAGCAGTGATGGACGCTGTTGGTTCACAAAAAGCCGTATTGTTTGGACACTCAGAAGGAGGATCTGTTTCGGCATTGTTTGCTGCTACATATCCAAACAGAACTATTTCTCTGATTGCTTTTGGGATATTTGCTAAACGCATATATGCGCCTGACTACCCTTGGGCTCCAACCAACGAAGAACGTCAGGAAGTTTATGATATGATTGAAAATAGTTGGGGGAGTGGAGAGATGAACCTAGAGTCACTAGCCCCTTCAAAAGCCAATGATAAAGTGTTTATGGATTGGTTGGCTAATTACTTTCGTTCAGGAGCTAGTCCAAGTGCAGCTATGATATTAACAAAAATGAATACAGAGGTAGATATCATTAACATTTTAGGGTCTATAAAAGTTCCTACCTTAATATTACAACGTACACATGATATTGATGTCAAAATAGAGGAGGGACGATTTATAGCAGAACGTATAGAGGGAGCTAAATTTGTTGAGTTTGAAGGTAGCGATCATCTGTTTTGGACAGGTAATACCAAAGTAATTTTGGAAGAGATGAAAGCCTTTATTTTAAAAATAAGGCCAAAACCAGTATATGAAAAACGACTCTGGACTATAATCGTTGGGCGCATTATGCCTTCAAAAGCAAATAGCCCAAGACATCAAAAATTTATTAAACAATATGTAAAAGAATATAGAGGGAATATAGTTCAATATAACACAGAAACATTTACCGCCACTTTTGAAGGGCCAAGTAGAGCAGTACAGTGTAGTATGGATCTGGTAGATAAAATTAGGGATTTGAATGCCCAATTGACCATCGGTATTCATATCAAAGAATGTTTGGTAGGGAATCCTGTAAACAAAGAGATAGAAGATTTTGCTACATTAGTTTTTAAGAAACCTATACCTAATCAAATATTGTTAACTCAAACGGTAAAGAATTTACTGGTAGGTACTCATGTGAATTTTACACCACATAAAACAATTTTTGAAACTGAATCTGGTGAATCTCTGTTACTCTTTATTGTTACTGAAAAAATTAGGCATACTATAGAAATCAATAAGGTTGATCATAATACAATGTTTCAAAAAGACTCTTTCCTGGAAAAAGTACTTCAAAACATTGATGATCATCTTGGTAATGAACATTTTGGTGTAGAAATGCTTTGCAGGGAAATAGGTGTTAGTGAACGGCAATTGCAACGAAAACTTAAAGCTATTACCAATAAATCTCCTAATAAATTAATTTGCTCGGTACGTTTACATCGTGCCAAAGAGTTAATTCTACGTCAACAAAGTACTATCGCCGAGATTGCTTTTCAAGCTGGGTTTTCTAACCCTTCTTACTTTTCTAAGTGTTTTAAAAAGGAATTTTCTGTAAGTCCGTCTTATTTTGCTTCTGGTATTTTAAATGGTTATTCCTAAGATTAAGGAATCGGTATTTAAGTTGCTTATTGAGTCTAAATAATTCGAAATATTGTTTTACGAATGCTTCTCCTTCATTTATTATGCCTTATGATCCATTCTTCAGCAAAGTAATTTACAGAAGAATGGACCTTGAATTTGATTAACAAATAGTTTTGATATGTCTCACTTACCGATCAATGTGATTGAGAGACGAGCTGTCGTTGATCTACAATTCGTCCAATAAACCAAATGAATGGCTCTATTTGCCCTTTTAGTATACAGCTGCCCTTACAAATACTATGAAGTAATCCTTGTATATCAGATGATTGCAAAGCAGAAACCGCGTTTTTGTCAGTAAGCAGTAAAGAACAAGAAGGTAAATCACAACTTTTATGAGTATTTAATGTCACGTCTCCATCTTTTAATACAATTGTGATAGGTTCGGACTGTTCAGAAATACGAACAGATATAGCTAAGTTTGGTGTAGGAGCAGAAACTTCAGCTATTGATTCTTTAAGGAAAGAAGAGAATGTAGCTGCCCAGGCTTTGATATCAGAACACGTTATGTTTAAATCTCTTTCTTCATCATTTGTGGTAGCGAGTTGTTCATCTACTTCGCGTTCTGCCTGGATGAGTGCTTCTAGTGTTTTGTCCACGTCATCACGTGTGTGAGCGGCCGAGCAAATAAGTCTTAAACGACCTCGCCCACTTTCCACAATTGGATAGGTTACAGCTGATGTTTGAATACCACGTTGATATAGATTTTGTACTATTGCATAAAGTTTATCCTTATTACTAAAATGAGGAGTGATAATAGATCCGTCCCCAGTCCCTAGATCATATCCTGCATCTTCAAACTGCTGGCGCATATAACGAGTCGTGTCCCACAGTCGTTGACGCAATGCATCATCTACACGAAGACGTCGTAACGAAGTAAGTGCTGCTGCCATGTCTGCCGGGCTAATAGAAGCCTGAAATATGTAGGCTCTGGAAGATGACTTCATAAGGTCAACATGTTCCTGGCTGGCCGCAACAACTCCGCCTAAGCTTCCTAATGCTTTACTAAGTGTTGTCATAATGAAATCTACCTCTTCAGTAACGCCTTGAGCAGCGCAAATCCCGGCTCCACCTTCGCCGTAAAAACCAAAAGAATGCGCTTCATCTACAAGAACGAGTGCATTATATTTTTTTGCTGTACGTACTATTTTTGCAACCGGTGCAGCGCCTTCTCCCATGCTATATACACCTTCAAGCACTACCATAATACTACAATAAGGAGACACTTCCGACTCAAGGACAGCCTCTAGATCAGATGCATCATTATGTTTGAAGGTTCTAATAGTTGCACCGCATAGATGAGCACCATCAACAATGGATGCATGACAGAGTTGATCGATAACAACAACATCGTTTTTTCCCAGAATCCCTGCAATAGCTCCAACATTAGCTGTATATCCCGTTGGAAACAGGCAAGCACTAGGTTTTCCTACTAAATCGGCAAACTCTGTTTCAAACTCAAGGTGTTGATTTGTCATACCTGAGGCCGCTGCAGATGTACCCATTCCGGTTCCAAAAC
The DNA here is from genome assembly GCF_900312735.1 of Aquimarina sp. AU119. NCBI lineage: Bacteria > Pseudomonadati > Bacteroidota > Flavobacteriia > Flavobacteriales > Flavobacteriaceae > Aquimarina > Aquimarina sp. AU119. The sequence goes on from NZ_OMPF01000037.1 coordinate 16,078, forward strand.
GTTCTAAGGCGAGAGAAGCTTCTTCCATTACTTTCTGATCACGATTCAGGCCTAGATATAGATTAGTCGTCCAGATAATAGCTTCTTGCTCTTCATCATTATAGGCATCTCCAACGATCCCTTTGGTGGCACTTCCAGTTCGTAATACCTTGCTGTAAGGGTTTCTGCGATTGTCATTTACCATACGTAAAACTTCTTGAACCAGCTTACTTTTATCATTTGCGTTCCATGAGGATGCTTTTGCAGCTTGAAATGTTGGATGACTTGATTGGATATGTGTTTGAAAACTAGCAAGTGAATCTGTAGCTACACTAGGCAATTTATCTGTTGCCTGATTATCCTCACTGCTTCCCATTATGTTGATAATATAATTGACCAACGCATTTGGAGTAGAGTGTTCAAAAATTGCTTGAGCAGGCAGTTTTTGCCCTAATAATTTGGTGAGTCGACTACTAAACTCCAATGTAGTTAAGGAGTCAAGACCAAGGTCATCGAATGAATGATTTGATGCTACATTTGCAGGATCACCTAAGTTGAGGAGAGAAGCCACTTCGTTCTGAATGATCGAAAGTATTACTTCTTGTTTTTCCTTTTTAGAACCAAGCAAATGTTGCATGAGAATGTTGGTGCTTTTGGTAGCTTCTACATTTGAGGATATGGTAACTGGACTTTGTTTAATAGGCTCCTCCTTTTCTAAATTCATGAGTTTTTTGCGATCCAGTTTGTCATTAGGTAAAAGAGGTAGTTCTTTTAGGTGTTTTACAATCTGAGGAACCATGTATTTTGGCAATCGTTGTGATAAATAAGATTTTACTCTCTCTTCTGTTACCGTTTCATCACGACTTACAACATAGACCACTAGTATTTTCTGACCAATGCCTCCGTCTACGGCTGCTGCCGCAGCGGCGTCAATCCCTTGCATAGATTCAAGGGTTGATTCAATTTCTTCAAGTTCAATTCGAAAACCCCTTATTTTTACTTGTTGGTCTACTCGACCAAGAAATTCGATCTCTCTATTTTCTGTCCAACGACACAAATCACCTGTTTTGTATAATCGATTATCAGGAATAAGGTCGTTAGATTCTATCTCTATAAAACGTTCCTTGGTGAGGGCTTCATCGTGCAAGTATCCCTTTGCAAGCTTGCTTCCTGCAAGATATAATTCTCCAGCTACTCCTGTAGAAACAGGTTGTAAATCATCATCCAAAATGTACGCACGCGAGTTTGGTACGGATTTACCGATAGTTACGACTTTGGTGCCAAGAGGAACTTCGGCAATGGTTGAATACACGGTGTCTTCGGTAGGGCCATATGCATTTAATACACGTAGATCAGGATTTTGTGCATATACCTGTTCAACCAGTGAGCGTTTGAGGGCTTCACCTCCAAAAACTAAACATTGTATCCCCTCAGGTAATCTTTCAGTAGCAAGTAATGCTTGCATTGAGGAGGCAACCATTACACATGTTCTCACCTGATCTATTGCAGGAAGATTAGTTAACTCCAGTGCATTTTTTGCAAGTATCACTGTACCACCAAGTGATAAAGTACCCATGGTTTCCATAACCGAAGTATCGAAACACACAGAGGCACCAGCAAACACTCCTTTTAACTCTTCATTACTGAATAGTTTGCGCATCGATTGACTCATGTATACCACACTTTTGTGTTCTACAGCTACTCCTTTTGGTTTTCCTGTTGAACCAGAAGTGTAAATTACATATGCCAAATCGTTCTCTGATGGTCGTATTAAGCAATCTGTATGATTTCCTAATGCATTGATCCATAAAAGTTCAGGTACTTGACTGCATAAGTTTGCAGAGGATTGATTATCCACAATAGCGGCAACAGCGCGAGAATGCTCTAACATATATTGAATTCTATCTTGCGGATATGTGGGATCCAAAGGTACATACGCACATCCAGCTTGCATCACACCAAGTAACGTAGCTATCAGTTCCCAAGAGCGGTTCATACAAACTCCAACCAATGATCCTGGTTTTATACCACGGTTCATAAGCTCTCCGGCAACTTCATTAGCTCGTTTTATGAGGCTTTTATAGTCAATTTTGATCTCACCATCGATAATTGCTGTGCGTTCTGGATATTCTAGCATTTGTTTTGCAATCAGTCCGCAAATTGTTGTTTTTAAATCATCACCTGTTTTTTGAGAAAGCTCTTTCTCCATTAATTTTTGCAAGTCCTGAGAGGTCATTCTAATCATCTCTTTTGTATAATTTACTCCCGCTGCACTCAACATGCTTTGTCGGTTATTAGCTATTTCATCCTCGCTTGAGCCTGAATTAAAACGGTCTAATTTGTCTTCATTGGTTAACAGTTCGCTAAAAAACTGAGTTAATTTGTCCATTTTTTTCTTTTTTTATAAAGTTAAAGAGAGTATAAATATGTCCAATAAAAATGAAGTATACAATACGTGGACTTAACGAGATTAGTTGTTAAAAAAAGTGTACAAAAAATAGACGAACACTATCAATTTGTTGATTTTTAACGCTTTAATGGCTAGTGTTATTTATGATGTTGAATAATGTTAGTCAAACTTGATGCTCTTTTTCTGTACTAAATAATGAGACTAAATAATCTTATGCCGAAAAAAGTTTGATATGTTGAAGACAGAAAGATTACTTAGACTTCTCATAAGTTATAACTGTATTTCTAAATTTTTTTTTGAACTGTTAGGAGTGTTCAATAGTTCCTGCTTTATGGGGCTAATTTTTACAGATTTTAAGAGTGGAAGTGTTTAGTGTATTAAAAGTTAATGTATTGAATTGATTTAAAAAACGTAGTAATCGTATTGGTTAAAAATAATGATTTACTGCACTCTAATTTTCTTTTCTCTATACAATATTTCTATGTAAGTTTTTGTATTGAGAAGTGGAATGGTCTCCTACAATAACATTAGGAATACTACTTTGTAATATCATACATTTTTATAATAGAAATAGTGACTCAAAAATTGAGAGCCACTATTTACTAATTAGTTAAGAGTATTAGTAAAGCTGAGTTGAGTATAAAATTTTCAATTATTTGGAATCATCCAAATACTAATCTTCAACAGAAATATGGATCGTACTATTCATTTTGAGTTTTTTTCCTTCTAACCTTGCTTGAGCAAAGAATTCTTTAGCTATAATTTGCTCACGTAATAATTCATCTATTCTTCCACTATCATATTCACAATTGTCACTAGCATTTCCTTCAGTAATTGATAAACGGTTTAGTTTGTGAAAATTAATTTTTACATTAAGTACAGAATTAATAATATCTGCTGCTTCTGATGCTGTAAAATGGCCATCAATCAAGCTTATTTTTTGCTCTGTTTTCACTTCTTTTGATGTTTTTACTATGGCTTCCATGTTTTTATATTATTTTTTATTTATACTACAAAGGTTGAATTAATATGTTATATATTTTTATTTATATATTTTATTGTCATCATAAATAATTGTTATGATAGCTGTATAATGCATAGGTATAGCGGCATTCCTAATGTTATATTAAAAGGAAAAGTGATTGCAAGAGCCATAGGGATATAAAGACTTGGATTAGCTTTTGGAATTGCAAGTTTCATTGCTGCAGGTACCGCGATATAAGATGCACTAGCAGCTAGTATGGCAAATAGAAGTCTATTTCCTTCTCCAGAGCTAAAAAAACCACTTACAACCGCAACAATACAACCATTGATAATTGGTATAATGATGGCAAATAGAAATGCAAACCATCCTTTTTTAATAAAATCAGAAAGTTTACGTCCACTAGTGATTCCCATATCAAGAAGAAAAACAGCTAGGAACCCCTTAAATATATCTGTAGTAAAAGGTTTGATACCTTCAGCTTGCGCTTCACTTGCAAGTAGACCTACAATCAAGCTACCTATTATTAGTAATACGCTACCATTGGTAAGAGCATGATGAATTACAGTTTTCATAGGAATTTTATCTTCTTTTTTATTTTTTTTGAAAATTGTGATTAGTAATAACCCTACCATTATAGAAGGAGCTTCCATTAATGCCATTACAGCAACCATATGTCCACTAAAAGCAATCTGTTCCATTTCTAAAAACGATATGGTTGTCACAAAGGTAACAGCACTCACAGAACCATAAGATGCCGCAATAGCTCCTGCATTATCTACACTAAATTTTCTTCTTAATATAAAATATGAATATACAGGAATGAAAATAGCCAGAAATATTCCAAAGAGTAACGACCATAGTATTTCTGTACTAAATACGCTGTGTGAAAGCTCTTGTCCCCCCTTAAATCCTATCGAAAGTAAAAGGTATAATGAAATGAATTTTGATGAGTTTTCGGGAATAGAAAGATCGCTTTTAAGTTGAACTGCAATTACTCCTAAGAAGAAAAAAAGTAATGCAGGATTGGTTAGATTGTCGATAAGTAAATGTAAATCCATATATACTTTAATCTGATATTGTTATGGTGATTTATTTGAAAAACAGGAAGTTGTTTATTAGTTGTTTTTAGATATAAATCGTGGGATACACAGTAAACTTACTATAGACGTGCACACTAGAATTTCTTTTAAAAAAAGATGACTACTTCTTATAGAAAGTATAATAAATAATAGGAAAAGGATTGCAATTATAATGAAGTTAATGATTTTGGATAATTCTTTTTTTCTTTCAAAATATGATGGCATAACTTTTACTTTTTGAAATTCTTTTTTCTTTTGATTAAAATCTCTCATTGGTTTTATTTTATGCAAAGGTGTATGTATTATTTCATATATTTTTATTTATATTTATAATCAATTATATAAGTTTATTTTATGCATTATACTCTTCATCAATTACAGATTTTTTCTAAAATAGTTGAAAAACAGAGCATTACTAAAGCTTCTGAAGAGCTGCATTTAACACAGCCAGCGGTTTCTATACAGTTAAGAAATTTTCAGAATCAATTTCCAATTCCATTAACTGAAGTAATTGGGAGAAAGCTATACGTGACAGATTTTGGGAAAGAAATTGCAATGGCTGCAGAGAAAATCTTACAGGAAGTAAAGGATATAAACCATAAAACATTAGCATATCAAGGACAGCTATCTGGGGTGTTAAAAATTTCGGTGGTATCCACAGGCAAATATATTATGCCCTATTTCTTATCTGATTTTATAAAGCAACATAAGGGAGTAGAGCTTATTCTTGATGTTACTAATAAGGCACAGGTGATTCATAGTTTAGAAAAAAATACAGTAGATTTTTCATTAGTATCTGTTCTTCCTGATAAATTACAGATAGAAAAAATTAAATTAATGGAGAATCAACTTTATTTGGTAGGAAATAAAGATGAAAAATTCGAAAAAAAGGTATATGATAAATCTATTTTTACAAAATTACCTTTAATTTATCGAGAACAAGGATCAGGTACCAGGTACACTATGGAAAGGTTTATTGAAAAGAATAATCTACCCGTAAGTAAAAAAATGGAGCTTACCTCTAATGAAGCTGTAAAACAAGCCGTGACTGCAGGACTCGGATATTCTATTATGCCTCTTATTGGAATACGAAACGAACTTAAAACGGGACGTTTACAGATTATTCCGATAAAAGGTTTCCCGATCAAATCTAATTGGCATATGATTTGGCTTAAGGATAAAAAATTCTCTTTAGTTGCTACAGCCTTTCTTGAGTATTTGAAAAAGGAAAAAAGTACGATCATCAAAAAAAGATTCGAAAGCTTCTAAATAATTATTTATTACTTTTTATTTAATGACTGTATATATAATACCTGAGTTTTAGTGTTTTTTTGTAAATGAAACGTGTTTTCGAGCTTATAAAAACTCATTTAAATATTAGATTTCAATACTGGTTTGCTATTATGTTTATTGATCTTCCTTTTATTTGAAAAATTTGATCTTTTAGATTTAAATTCCTTTGCTAATAATTCCCTAACCCTACTAAAGATATAAGTTGAATTTCCCCTTCAAAGATTAGGGGATGAGCAATCGGGAAATTTGTCGTACCCCAGTTTTATAAAAACTATTTATATTAAATAATTTTATGTAAATGATTATAAATATAAATAAAAATATATGAAACATTTTATGGAAATTTGATTCAAATAATAAGAATATCAAATAACCTTAAAAGATGAAAAAACTAATTTATATTTCTTTAGCTATTATCCTTATATCTTGTAATACCATTTCAAATGATTCTCGTTTTGGAGTGGTTTATCAAGATTCAAAAACGGCACAAATATCAGATGAAAAGTCAGATTATTGGTTAGCAAGACAAAATACTTTACAGGAAAATTTTATCAGTACTCAAAAATTTTATAAAGAGGAAGGTTCCTTAATTCTTGATTATAAATACCCTCATCTCGATGAAGAATATAATCCTGTATTCAGCAGTTTTAATTCTTTTATAGAAAAGACGTACTTAAGAACAGAAAAATCAGTCCAGCAAGTACTTCATAATAATGATTTATCCTGTGACCCTATATTTAAGGATGCTGAAAGAAAGCGAAGGAATATTGATTATAAAATTTATACTAAGAATGATCAATTTTTAAGCGTTCTATTATATAAAACAAATTATTATGATGAAGAGCATCACAACTCTTTTATGTTCAAAGGCTTAAACTACGATTTAAAGACAGGTATGTTTATTACATACAGCGATTTATTTGAGAACAATAGCGATAAATTCTTACTATTTAAACTAAATCAAGAATTACAGGCACGTATTGGAGGACAAGACTCTTTTAATGATTGTTGGGAGTTTACTAAAGATAAATTTGAGGTATCCAAGAATAATTTTGTTGTCAATTCTGAGCACATAAAATTTTATTTTGATGACTGTGCAGTATGTCCAACATATTCGGGAAATTATTTTCTAGAAATACCATTAGAAGAATTATCGTCCATTTTAAAAACAGGAAAATCAGAGAGCTCCTATTTTAAATCTTAAATCAAAAAGTCATGGTAAAAATATGGATCATTCCTAAAAGTAAATCACAAGCAGATGAAATCGTCGAATTCTTATTAAGAGGTAAGTATCTTTTAACAGTTATGATCTTAGAAAATTGTGTATTGGCTAAAATTGACAGAAAAAACCAAACACATCGATTAAATAAGACACTAATCTCTGGAATTATTAGATCCTTACAGTTTAACAATTTAAATGATCGTCTTAGAAAAATGTATCCTTCTAATATGCCAATATTGTATTCGGTTCCTATCATACAGATGGATCCACAGCAATCAGAAGCTATCGCAGATTATATAACTGTATTTTAAATAAAATCCATATGACTAAAAATCAAATAATACAGAGTGTATATGAGTATGTGCAAATTGCTTTGGGAGTAGTATTAGCGAGTATAGGACTGAAGGCTTTTCTTTTACCCAATGGCTGCAATAACTAATCAAAAAAATGAATATTGAAACATGTGCGACTATAATTTTTAGATAACTAAAATTACCCTAACCCTATACTCCTGTTTTACTCCTAAAAACTTTAATATCCAGAGTTTATAATCAAAATGGGAATTAGGTGAAATACCTCATACTAATTTAGAATTTATATGTACTCATCTAAAGACACAAATATGATACTATCATCACACAAAACAATTCTTGAGGATATTCAGATAGCTAAAGAAAATGGGTTTACCGTGGATTTTTTATTCAAAGACAATATCATATATGATCGCGCAACTAATAAGGGATATACTAAAAACGATTGTGTTTTGGTAGAATATTGCAGGTACGAAGGATTGAATGATCCTAGTGACGTTTCTATTCTATTTTTAATTGCATGTGATGATGGAATTAAAGGTTGTTTAAGCAATAATTACGGAATATACGCAGATATTGACCTAATGCAATTTGCACTATCACTTAGAAGTCAATATCAAGAAAGTTCTTAATAAAAGATTAATTTCAGAAAGCGATCAATTACAAAATGCAAATTCATTTTGGGATACGGCAGGTACTTCATATGACCAGAGCAGGTATCGCATGGAAACTCTTAGTAGCTTATCAGAATGCCCTTAAATACTACATATACTAGGAAAAGAGAATCATTTGGAAAATCTATAGCCTCTTTTCAACTCATACAGGTTTAAGGATATGATGCCATATGTCATCTCATTCTTTATAGCTAAAAATAACATCTCCTTAATACGACATTATATTCCTAAATTGGTATAATTTGACAGCAATGAAAACCATAATTTATAATGGTTTCAGCATTTCAATATTTATGATTCCATCAATTTTCATATAAAGCCCTTTATCACGAGCTTTTATGATCATGTCTGTCACTAATTTGCGAGATGCTTTCAATTCCTCAATTCTCATTTCAGCGCGCATAACATTAGGATCGTTCTTATCTTGGAAATTTAAGATTTGAAGGTTGTGAAACTTTATTTTATCAGCAATTAGTGATAATAATACGTCTGCAGAGTTAATCGGAGAATAAATTCCTTCTACCAATTTAAAACTGTTATGAATAGGGTCCATACTATATATATTTGAAGTACTGGCATTTTTATCAAAAACCTAGAGAGAAAGATCTCTCTTTTTAGATAGTGAAATTAGTTTGCTAGATACTTTGGTTTGGTTGACTAAGCGATTGTTATTGTCCAAAATATAGACACTCAATAATTCTATTTAATAAACTGGTTGAGTTTAAAGAACAATTAAGTGCCTAAGGGTAAATTAATTTAATTTTTATGATACTGTTTACTCTCCTTGCCCAAGGGAAAACCCTCTTTTGCCGTCAAATTCATAGAGGTTTTCGGTTTTGATTACATCAAAGCCTTTGCTATGTAACTTAGACAAAAGAGCTATGATTTGTTCGTGATCAATAGCATTATAAATTGGAATTGTTTTCAGTATTTCAGCGTCCACAGCCACAAATCGGCATCTCCAATGATCTGTACAATATGTTTCTTCTAAACCGTTTGGATATACTTTCACTCCGCGATTTGTAATCATTTTCAGTTTTAGATTATAGGAATTAATTATAGACAAAGCATCTCCAATTTCTTTCGGATCAGAACCTTCCCAATCAATAAATACGTCGACACCTACTAATACTTTCTTTGATTTTTTTCTTTTGTACTCGAAGGTTTTCATAACTCCAGAACCTTCGGTCAATTTGCTAGTGATTAAATCTTTTGGAGCGGTTCCTAATCTAGCGATTACTTCATCTGCAAATTCTTGTGTTGATACCTTTTTCTTGCTTTTTCCTTCCTGATAAATATCTGCTGTATGATATCCTTGTTCAATTGTTGTTAACCAGGCATTTTTAATTTGATCAGCGATTTCTAATTGACCTAAATGTGCTAACATAAGTACAGAAGCATTTATAAGTCCTGAAGGATTTGCAATATGTTGTCCGGCAATATCAGGAGCAGAACCATGGATCGCTTCAAACATAGCGATATTAGTACCAATATTTGCAGAGCCTGCCATCCCCACAGATCCAGCTATTTCGGCTGCAATATCTGATATGATGTCTCCATATAAATTTGAGGTCACAATAACATCATAGTTCTCTGGATGAGCGGCTAGTTTTGCAGATCCTATATCGATAATCTGAGATTCACTTTTGATATCTTCATATTCTAACGCGATTTCATTAAATACTTGGTGAAATAATCCATCGGTCAGCTTCATAATATTATCTTTCACCATACAAGTGACTTTTTTTCTTCCATATGCTTTTGCGTATTCAAAAGCATATCGAATTATTCGCTCACAACCTGGTCTTGTAATTAGTTTTAAACATTGTACTACATCTTGTGTTTGTTGATGTTCTATTCCTGCATATAAGTCTTCTTCATTCTCACGGATAATAACCACATCCATATCAGGGAAGTGAGTTTGAACAAAAGGGTGCAAGGCGTTAACCGGACGTACATTGGCATATAATCCAAGTGATTTTCTCAGAGTCACATTTAGACTCTTATACCCCTTACCTTGTGGAGTAGTAATCGGTGCTTTCAAGATTAATTTATTGCGATTTATGACTTCCCAGGAGTTCTTACTAATACCAGCTGTGTTTCCCGATAAGTACACTTGTTCTCCAAGATCTATGAACTCAGGCTCAATATTCGCTCCTGCAGCTGTTAAAATATTCAGCGTAGCAGACATTATTTCGGGACCTATTCCATCACCTTGAGCTACAGCAACTTTTATTAACTTATCCGACCTATTTATATTCTTGTTTTGAACTAAAGTGTTGTGCTTCATCTTTATTTTATTTTTGATTAAAGCAAAGATGGAAATTACATATCATAAATTTTTATTTATATATTTTATTAAAACCATTAATAAATTTAATAAATTGGTGTGATGTCTCTTAAATCTGAAGGTTTATATCTGGTAGGCTCTAAAGGAGCATAGGTTTTTTTATTATATAAAAATAGTTAATACTAATTATTATAAGTATAAATAAAGAGTTAATGATTTTTCTATGTTAACTTTGAAAATAGAACAGTATACATATATAAATATGAAAACCATAAGTCAATTTGTATAAATGCCTTGGTTGTACACTTAAGCTATTTTTTATAGATTGTTTTGTATAGTATTTTGTCTGTTTTTCATTTTCCTATTTAGAATTTTAAAGAAAATTAAAAAAAGAACTGAGACAATAATTTCAAGGATTATAAATACGATAATTCTATTAATTAAAGGTGATGAATCAGAAAATATTACAAGAATTAGAACACTTGAATGTAGCATAAAACTTACGATAAGGAAATACTTTAAAAATACACTCTCTTTAAATAGAAAAGAAAGGGAAAAGTTAATAAATATATTGGCAAGTAGAAGTGTAAATCCAAAACCCATATCTCTTCTTCCAAATCCATTTAAGGCTTGAAATAAAATGAATAAAGACACTATTATATTTACTATCAATATTCTTATTTCTCTTGAATTGCTTTCTTTTTTTTCTATCATAATTTCTTACACTATTTAGTGTATCCACAATTTATATATCAAAGTGCAAATTTTGGAGTAACCTGTGATTCTATCTGATATTGCGCCTAATATCCTTTGTATGGTACATTGTGGACTAAAAAGATGTATACGCAATATACAAATTGTTGTGTATTCGATATGATTCTTCTATTTCATATTTCTACTCATTATTTCTGCCCCAAAATTTGGTAAATATTCATTCAATAATTTATTCCATAAAATCATTCCGTTTTCAGAATTTGCAAATACAACTAATCCTTTTTTAGATTTTAATGAAATAATAGCAAGTGTTTTGGTTCCATAATCTCCTCCGGTATGCATTAACACAGTTTCGTTTTTGTTTAAGTTGGGTAATATTTGTATTCCTAAGCCCCAAAATATTCCTTCTTTTTCTTTAGACTGTGGTTTGATGAATTCTTGATATAATTCTCTGGAAATTCCCGCACCATTTAAAATATGAACTAAAAATTTAGAATAATCTTCTGTAGTTGTTAGTAAGTTTGCCGCAGCATTAGTTTTAGTATATTTTTTAAAGGCAATCTTTTTACCATTTTCGTCGTGTTCTACGGCATATAGATCCTCGTTAACATCTGATGTCCAGTAAAATGAAGTGTTTCTCATTTCTAAAGGAACAAACAGTAATTCTTGAGCTATTACTTCTAGAGGTTTTTGGAGTTTACTTTCAATGGCTTTTCGTAAATATTCAAACCCTTCTCCAGAATACTCCCATTGGATACCAGGCTCTCTTAGAAAACTTAATTTTTTATTTTTTGTTAAATATCTCCAATTAGGTAAACCAGATTGATGTGTTAATATGTTGCGTGCGGTTAATTTAGTCAAAAATGGATGTCCTTTTAAATCATTATCAACATAGTATTTGGATAGTGGTTCATCAAGGTTTAGCTTATTCATATCTACTAGTTTTAGCACTACATTGGCGACAACAGGTTTAGTCAATGAAGCCACTTTATAAATACTATTAATTCCAGTTTTTATGGTATCTTGTTGAAAACCAAAAGTTCTTATTTGACTCACTTTACCTTGCTGGATTAAGCCAATTGATATAGATGGGATTTTATGTTTTTTTAATAGTGCTTCTACTTCTTTATCATTCTCAAATAATGGTATTGGGTAATTTGCATTAAAGCCAGATCCGTAATCTGCTTTCGGTTCTTTGTGATCATAACTTAAGACTCTGGATAGTTTCCATTGCCCATTTTTGATATTCCAAACAGATGTAAATTTTGCAATATTAGTAAGATACATTCGTTTATTAGGTTCTTTGATATAAAATAGATGAACACCTTTTTGAATAGCTCCGTATGTTTCTCCATTGTTTTTTAATCTAAAAACCTGGAGACTTTCTTTAACTACTTTTCTGATTGGCTTCTTTTCGGTATTTGAACAAATACTTTCTTTAAAACCTTTTATAAACTGTTCTCTGTTTTGTACACCGTTTTCATCATGATAAAACTCAAAATCTGATGGGATATATTTTTCTAGTATTTGAAAATTACATTTATTAAAGCCTTCCTCAAAGAATAGACTATCAACACTTTTTAACTCCTTAAAAAGTGTTGAATTTTTAGAAACTTGTGACTGAATATTTTTAGAAAGAAGAATTAAGATTGTAAAAATAAGTAGATTGAATTGCTTCATTGTTATTGATTATAATTTTGGTTAAACAATGATGCAATACTCAGTAAATTAAAAATAAATTAGTAGGAAAACACCCCGATAAAATCCCGACAAATTCCCGACATTTTTTATATAATGCTAAATTTCAGGTGTATACGAAGACTTTTGTTTTTGTCTAATCCTATAGCATTTATTAGGATTATTATAATGTTTAATAAAATAGAAACTATCAGGACAGGTAAGGTAAGTCTAATTTCTGATGTAAATACTCTATTGAAAAAAGGGCTCAATAAAAATAAAGTACCTGAAACAATAGTCCACATTATTTGAACTGAAATAATTTGTTTTGTCAATGAATTATATTCTTTTTTAAAATAAGTAATAGCAGCTGGAACGAGTATGTTTGCAAAGGGAATTGCAACAAATGGTAACGAAGATAGATTAATCAATTTTACAAGCTTAAGATCCAAAGTTTCTTCACTTTTTTCTTTGACTAATTCTTCTTTACTAATATTTAATGCTTCAGAAATAGCATTTAAAGTATGTCCTTTTAGTCTAGCTCCAGCTTCAATTCTCTGTATCGTTCTGACAGAGATTCTTGATTTTTCTGCCAGTTCTTCTTGGGTAAGATTTAATTTCTCTCGATATTCTAGAAGTTTGGACATTTATTATATTATATAAAATTATGATTTGGTTAGTCTTTTTTCTAGTAGTATATATACTATGTTGATATTGGTAGTTTTAATCTATAATATTTATTTCATTAGCTTCAATTTTAGTTTGTTTATAACATTGTATATATAATGTACATCCTTAAGGCTGCATATGCAATATACAAATTGTTATCACTATTTTATTTTTTTTGTAAACTACTTAGTTTAACATTTACGTCACATCTTCTTCTCATAATCGGAATGAAAAGTGTCCTGAAAAAGAACAATGTTATCTCAATTTAAAAAGCTTTTATAATCTTTTGATGAATAATAGTATTGATCAACTTTTAATTTTTCCAAAATTTCAAATTTGGTTTCTGCTTTTTTAAAAAAGTCGAGCGACAGCGTATTCAATTCCAACTATCGAGTTGGTGTTATGGTTTTGCAATAAACTCCAAATAGTCGAGGTTTATACACCAGCGACTTGTAGTGAAAAACTTAACACGCAGCACATGTTCTCCAGCTTCCAATTTTGTGTTAACAGAATATTCAGCCCAATCCGAAAACCAATCGTCTGATGGTGTTACACTAATTTTATCGGTTAAAGCTTTTCCATCCAAAAAAAGATGTAAACCCTTTTGTTCCATGGCATCATTACGTGCAGTAGCCATTGCTTTAATCATATATTCGCCTGTGTTTTTTACCTGTATGGTGTATTCTAGCCATTCATTATCTCTTGTCCAGCTTATTATATGTCCGTTTGATTGGTTTGGTTTTGTTTCAATCTCAACATCCAAATCTTGTTCACTTCGGTAATTGGTTTCTGATTTCTTATTGGTATTAACTTCATGAAAAGCAATACCTTCTCCTCCTGTGTCAAAATCTTCAGCCTCAATTCGTCCAGGAATAGTATGAACTTCTTTAAAAGGTTTTTGCTTATCCTCAATATTACTTTCAGAAGGTAGGTTATGCACCATTGCCTGACCAATATAAATAGATGTTCCGTCCGGTAATTTCGTTACTTTTAGTTTTGAGGTATGCTGTCCAACCTCTTGTTGTTTGGCATAAAAGAATTTTGAAAAATATACATTTCCTGAGCTTTGCTCAAAAGTAAAGGTCTCGGGTGCACCGTTGTCAATGATAATTTCAACTTCCATGCCTTTACCTTGAGGAATGGTTGTGAAGCAAATTAAATCTCCTTCCCAATTAAATGTCAGAGTTTCATTCACCTTTGAACACTTAAGTGCATCGCTTAACATACTGTTAGTTCTATATCGGTCACTAATATAAACAGCATCTGTATTTATGTCCACACTTTGCCAACCTGAACTTTTTATGACATTGTGGACCGATAACAATGAGCTGTTTGAAAAATGATTGTACACAATGGGATTAGGAATTGTATGCGGTCCGCTTTCACCTATTTCATGCATAGACAAAATAGATCGAATGGCTATATCACTATATATTTTGTGGCCATCAGTATTTGGATGCACGCCGTCTTTAGAAAATACTACTTTGCCCTCAACCGGATTGGAATTTTTAAAAACCAGCTGATTGGCTTTTAGTTGTTTCACTACTTCGACTCCAAAATCAATTGAAGGGATACCGTATTTATTGGCCATTTCCTCTATAATAATACCAAAACCGTATTGTTTACCATTCATTAACCTATCTAACATCCATTCTCCTACGGTATATACGAAGCAGATATCGATATTTGGATCTGTTTCCCATATTTGGCGGATCAAGCCTTCAATGGCACGTGCTTCATATCCACCTCCACCGTTTACACGATATTCAATAAAAACCACATCAGGTTTATGAATGAGTAAATTATCCTTTACTCGACTAGCGGCAAAATCTGCTCCTGTGCCAGGAACTGCTGCATTTATTTCGGTAAAACTAATATCCTTATATTGATTTTGAAACCAGGTAAATACATTATCACTCCAGCCGGTTTGTCGAGTAATGCTGCCCCCGATAAACCCTATGGTAATATTACTTTTATTGTTTGTTTTTTTGAATAAATTAGGCATCCCGTCCCTCATACGAAGTTCTTCAGATATATTGGGATCGAACGATTGGGGTAGTGAAGCGTAAGACAGGAAATGAAAGAATAACGTAGTGGTAACCCAAAAAATTTTGCTCATTATATAAAGTTTAATTTGACCTATGCTTTTGCTACTTGATTATTTGAACCTTAAGCTTAAAGATACTAAAAGGTTTAAACGTAGGTCATAAAATAGCTTGCATCAGTATTCTTTTTGTTTTTTAAATAACACAAATAGGAGACAAATTAAATGAGAGGTTTTCCAAAAATAGGCTCAAAACGAATAAGTAAAAATTGGTTTGCAGAGCCAAAATTTTCATTCACTGAAAACTTTGTTTGACTCACTGAAAACAGCATCTTTTTTCTTCACTTTTTCCAAAATTCATAGTCTTATTTAATAAACAAAAAATGTTAATTATGAAAAGCAATATGCTAAAATTATTGATCGTATTGATGGTGTCATCATTTGTTTCATCTTGTAAATCCACTAATGAAACTACAAATTCGAATGCAAGAGGTAAAGGAAATCAAGGGCCTCCTAATATAGATCAGATTTTTGAAACTATGGATGTAGATAAAGATGGTAAACTATCAGAAACAGAAGTCAAAGGTCCTTTAAAAAATGACTTTTCTAAAATCGATACTAACAGCGATGGTTTTCTTTCAAAAGAGGAAATAGAAAAAGCACCAAAACCTAATCGACAAAGACCGCTGCAGGGAAGAAGGCAATAAAAGAATAAATAAGGTAAAAAGATACTTTTTATAGATAAGGTATAGCGAGTTATTGTAAAAGTACTGTTCTGAAAAAAAAAGAATACAACAAAGGTTAACCATAATTTGTAAGCATATAGAAACTCGGCTTCTTAAAAAAATAGCACAAGGTAATCACAGGGCATTTCATCGGTTATATGTATTGTATAAGGATAAAGTATACCATACGGCAATTGGCTATTTACAAAATATCGAGGAGGCCGAAGAGATTACACAAGATGTTTTTTTAACTATTTATAATAAAGCAGAAACATTTAGAGGAAAATCTAAAGTAAGTACTTGGATCTATAGAATAACTATAAACAAAGCACTTAATCAGTTGGAAAAAAGAAAGAGGTTACCCTTGTCAGGAAGTGAAATCCAAGAATCACATAGTGTAGATTTTAATCATCCTGGAATTCAGCTAGAAAACCAAGAAAAAGCCTGGTTTTTGCTTACTGCGATTGATAAACTTCCTGCCAATCAAAAGACCGCTTTTATTTTGAGTTATATTGAAGGGTTGCCGCGACATGAAGTAGGTAATATAATGGGGGTTACTCTAAAATCAATTGAAGGTTTGTTACAAAGGGCAAAATCTCAATTGAGAAAACAATTAATTTCTATTTACCCCGAAGGAAAATCAAAAAAATAGTGTCTAAAGGAAGTAATTTTAAAGTAATGGGTAAAAAAGAACAATGGGTAGATGAGGTTTTAAGAAGTTTTGATAATGCAAAACGTGCTATTCCTAAAGATGGTTTATTTAATGAAATAATTGCTAAGATTCCGAATAATAAAGAAAGTAAAATTATTCCATTGGTTCATCTAACATGGATAGCTGCTGCATCAATAATTATTGTTATAGTAAATGTATATGCATTGAAACTACAAAATGATAATATAAAGAATGTATTAGAGAGCCGCAATAATGAAATCTATTTACTATCAGATTATACTTTTTAAAAACATAAAGAATGAAAAAAGAACTACTGTATAAAACTGTCGTAATTATTTTATTAGTACTTAATATAATACAGGTTGGTTATACCTTATGGGTAAAAAAGCCATTGGATAAATCTAACAGACCTTCCAAACCTGATGCCATAGAAATTCTGCATTTGGATCAAGCTCAAGACATACAATTCAAAAAAATTAGTAGAAGGCATGGTAAAGCCATGTCTGAATTAAGAAATAAACAAAAGCAATGCATTCAAGAATATTTTCGGGCTCCGTCAAACTCTTTTTTAGATTGCATAAAAGATATTGAAGCTCAAAAAATAAAAATTACAGAAGAGCATTTTGAAGCTATGAAATCCGTTTTAAGAAAAGAACAACTGATTCAATATAAATATTTTAAAGACAAAGCAGTGAAATTCATACTTAGATAAAAAAACTTTAAAAAAAATTCAAAATCTGCGAAGGATTTGATCTTGGTTCTTGTCAAAAGATAAACTCAAAATTCTTTTATTATGAAACCATTCTCATTTTCACTTTTAGCAGTTTTTTTAATATTTAGTATAAATATATTTGCTCACTCAGAAGGACATGGATCTAAAAATGGTACAAAATGGACAATCGATAACAAAACTATTGAAGCCTCTTTTTTAAAATCAGAAGAAGGTATCGTGTTTTTGGAGACAAAATCAGGAAAAATTGTAGCGTATCATATAAGTTCATTCTCTTATGATGATCAAAAGCGTATTGAAAAAAGGGTTGCATTTATCAATGCCATCAATCATCTTGGCCATTATGATCAAAGTGGTAACAAAAATCAATCTTGGCTATCGATAGAAACAACAAAAAAGAAAGTTCTAGCAGGACTATTTTTTTTATCTGTTGTACTCTTTTTTCTTTTTAAAAAGAGAAAGCAATTGATGGTGAATACATTATTTGCTATATTGGTTTTGATCTTGCTTGCTTGTGATAATTCTACAGATGATTCTACAAATGAACCAATATCTGTCCCAGCAAACGATATTATAGCATTAGAAGCATATTTTGGACATTTTTCTGATGTCACAACAAACTCAGATGACACCTTTTTTTATGTTTCGTCAGCAGGAATTCCTGAGCATAGCATGATGGTTGGTATTACAAATTGGCAGCAACAAGTTCCAATAGATCAAAATTATACTGGAGAAAATAGATGGGCTTTCCCATTACAACCTGTGTTAGCAGAAACCCCATTGTTGTCTTCAGAACATTTTATGAGAGGTGCTATTGCTGTAGCAGTTAACGGAATCCCAATTTTTAATACTCTAAACAACCGTGGAGAAGACGCATTGATTATTGGTGAATTAGATAATTGGGGAGGACATTGCGGAAGAGCAGACGATTATCATTATCATATTCCTCCAACACATTTAGAAGCGATTATAGGCTCTGATCAACCTTTAGCATACGCACTTGATGGTTTTCCAGTTTATGGAAAAACGACAGATGAATTGGACGAATATCTAGGAAAGTTTAATGAAGATGGTTCATACCAATATCATACCACGGATACATTTCCATATTTTATAGCAGGGATGCGAGGTGAAGTAGCATTAGATCCAAACACGACTGCTCCTGAAGATCAAATCTTGCCACAAGCTATGACCCAAGAGGTCAGACCTGCATTAACACCATTACCAGGTGCAGTAATTACTGGATTTACTTCAACAGGTACTAATGCATACTCCCTAGAATATCAAATTGAAACTGATTTATATTATATCAATTATAGCTGGGATGAAAACAATTTATACACTTATGAATACATTGACAATGAGGGGAATGTAACGATTGAAACTTATCAGAGATAAGGATTCGATTGTTGAAAATAAATTGGAGGTACTGAAATCTCAGTAATGATAATTAACTCTTTAATCCATAAATAAATAAAAATGAAAACTAGTAGATATATGTATATGATGATTCTATGGCTTATGGCCTTATCTTGTTTAAATTGTGATAACGACAATTCTGATGATAATAATACAGATTCAGATGATGATAACCCAGTTACTGGTGAATATTTAGGTACAGCTTCTGTATCACAGGGTTTGGCAACTACAACAATAGATAACTTATATCTTCCAGGCCAACGAGTGGCCGGAGTTGGAACGATAACCGCGGCAGACAATTCGGTTTGGACTGTACCGGCAGAAGTAAACTATAATAATAGTGTTTTTCCATTTGCTCCTGATTTGTTTAATCCTGATGGCATTCAATATTCTACAGCAACAGAGGCCTTAGCAGCATTTGATGACAATGATATTATAGAAATTGATACTGATGGAGAAGTTATTACCGGATACATTTTTGCTGATAATTATTTCGAGCTTTACATAAATGGAGAGTTTGTAGGTAAAGACGCCATACCATTTACTGAATTCAACTCACATATCGTAAAGTTTAGAGTGTCGCGACCATTTACAATTGCTATGAAATTGGTGGATTGGGAAGAAAATTTGGGATTAGGTTCAGAGAACAATCAAGGTAGTGATTATTATACTGGTGATGGTGGTATGGTGGCTGTTTTTAAGGATGTTTTACAAAACATAATAGCTACTACAGGAAGTGAGTGGAAGGCACAAACATTTTATACGTCTCCTATCAAAGATTTAAGCTGTCCTACTGAAAGCGGAACGACAAGAAGTTCATTTAATTGCGATACGGCTAGTGAGAATGATGGGACTTCATTTTATGCCTTACACTGGGAATTACCTAGTACTTGGATGAATGAAAATTTTGATACTTCTGATTGGCCTGATGCGACAACCTATACCAATGAAACTATTGTCGTGAATAACAAACCATCATATACGAACTTTACTGATATTTTTGACGATCCAGAAAATGATGCAGAATTCATATGGTCTACCAATGTTATTTTGGACAATGAAGTGATTGTTAGCTATACTGTTCAATAAAATATCTTTCACAATATTACTTACTGAACCGCAATTAGAGTTTAATGAAAAGCTATGTCTATTGGCTGAAATTAGCTTTTGTTAACATCATATTCCTTTAAGTTTAAGCAATAAATATTCGATTTAATACAATTCTGCTAAAAAAATATGAATTTCAAGGGCTTTATACTATTATTATTGTTTTTCAACTTTTATCTGGCTTCTGCCCAAAGAAATACTATAGATATAAAAGGGGTTGTTTTGGACGAAGCAACTGATGAACCTCTGGAATACGCAACTTTAGTGCTTCAAAATTTAGATAATCCGGGTGTGGTTAATGGAGGGATTACAGATGCAAGTGGAAAGTTTAATATAAAAACCTCACCCGGAAACTATATCATACGCGTAGAATATATTTCTTATAAGCCCTATGTCCTTGAAAAACAAAATTTACAAAGTTCAATTGACTTGGGAGCTATTACCCTTACCATCGATACAGAGACATTAGATGAAATAACAATAATTGGAGAAAAAACTACCGTAGAACTTAGGTTGGATAAAAAAATCTACAACATAGGTAAGGATCTTACTGTAGGTGGTGCCAATATAAGTGATGTCTTGAACAATGTTCCTTCGGTAGCTGTGGATGTAGATGGTACGATAAGTTTAAGAGGAAATGAAAATGTTCGCATACTGATCAATGGTAAACCATCTGCCTTAGTGGGATTTGGATCTAGTGATATTTTACAGCAGTTACCAGCTGATGCCATAGAACGGGTAGAGGTAATTACAAGTCCATCGGCAAGATACGATGCAGAGGGAACAGCAGGGATATTAAATATTATTCTTCGAAAAGAAAAGACTCTTGGTCTAAATGGATCTATCAATACTAATATTGGGTATCCCACAGCAAGTCAGATTACTACTAACTTTAATCTACGTTCGGATAAATTCAACATTTTTAATACTCTTGGTTATTTTTATCGCGAACCGCCCGGAAGTGCTTTTTTTGACAATTCATATACCAATGGAACTTATACCAGGATTATTGAAGAAAGAGACGTATCTCGTGAAAATTTGGGATTTAATGTCAATTTGGGTATGGAGTATTATCTAACCAAAAAATCTTCACTTACCGGAAGCATTTTTGCACGCTTTTCTGATGAACATGAAACCACAGAAAACAATAGTCAACGATTTGCTCAGAATGATATTAACGATATTACATTAAGAAATGAAGATCAAAGTGAAGATGATAAAAGTTATCAAGCTTCTTTGAATTATACCAATAATTTTAATGACGAAGGTCATCAACTTACTGCTGATTTTCAATATGGATATAATAAAGAGGAGGTAATTACTACTATTGATGAGAATATTATTATTCCTGATAATCAGTTGCTTAGTGAAGAGGCGGTTTTTGAGACCGAAACACAGAATGAGTTTCTGTTACAGACGGATTATGTATTGCCTATTGGGGATAAGCAATTTGAGGCAGGGTATCGAGGTGATTTTGAAAAAGAAGTTACAGTGTATCAATTGGATACCCTTAATCTTAATACAGGAGAATTTGAGATCAATCAAGACCTTACCAATCAATTTAACTATACAGAGAACATCAATGCATTGTATTCTCAATATGGTGATAAAACTGGGAAATTATCTTTTTTGTTTGGGTTACGCCTAGAAAACACTCGTTTAAAAGGTGAGGTTATATCAGAGTACGATGCAGATGCATTACAGGAACTGTTAGGAGAGGATGTTGATCTAAATTTTGATAAGAATTATTTAGGTCTTTTTCCAACAGTAAACTTAATATACGAATTAGCAGAGGATGAGAATATTTCTCTTGGTTATAACAGGAGGATTAACAGACCCAGAGGGTTTTTTATTAATCCGTTTCCTTCGAGATCTAGTGTTATCAATATATTTCAGGGAAATCCGGATCTTGACCCTGCTTATGCTAATGCTTTTGACTTAGGATATTTAAAACGTTGGGAAAAGCTAACGTTGACATCATCAATATACTATCAACGGGAAACGAATTCTTTTGAAGTAATTCAGGAAGAAACCGGACAAACTACAGCTGATGGGATATTTATTATTCGCTCCATACCTGTTAATTTATCTACCAACAAACGTTATGGAGCAGAATTAGGAATACTATATAACCCATCTAGAAAGATACGATTCAATTGGAGCTTCAACCTCTTTAAATTCGTCTCAGATGGAATTTTTAACGATGTAGACTATGGGACTGAAAATACAAGTTGGTTTTCTCGTTTTAGTTCAAACATTAGACTTCCTGGAGAAATACAATGGCAAACCAATGCCAATTACAGAGGTCCCAGGAAGAATTCACAAACAAGGTATGATGGTATCTTTTTCTTAGATCTGGCCTTTAGTAAAGATATTTTGAGTGAAAAAGCTTCCGTTACCCTGAATGTAAGAGACTTACTAAACTCCAGAAAACGGTTATTGTCAACTGAAACAGATTTCTTTACCTCTGAAGGAGAACTGCAGCGGCGTGAAAGGCAAATCACTCTATCTTTTATTTATCGTATCAATCAAAAAAAGGAAAGAAACGGACGTCAAAAGCAAAATAATGAAGAGGAAGAAGGATTTTAAAAATAACTAAAAATGTATAATTCTGATAATCAAATTTATAGTCTTCCTAAAGGAACCAGAGAAATTATTAAATATCAAGGGTTCCGGTTTTATGAATGTAATGGGATCATATACAAAGAGATTAAAAATAATAATAAAACCTGTTATCAAATAATTAATCGATTAGAGAAGAATTTATTTAAATAATGATAAAAAATTTCGCTTAAAAGAGTATAAGATTTATTTAAAATACTCATAACAAGAACAACTATTGTTGAAATTTTTGGTCTAAGAAGAAATAACATAAAAACAAAAACAATGAAATCTGTTATGATAAAACTGATGTCACTATCCATTATGTTTACACTACTAAGCTCATGGGAGGCAGCAAGCCAACACTTAGGCAATAGATCGAAAACCAGCACACTTCCCAAATGGGAAAAAATATTTAATAAATTTGATAAAGACGGAGATGGTCTACTATCGATTAAAGAAGTAAAAGGTTCAACTAATAAACACTTTTACAGAATAGATATAAATAAAGATTATTTTATCTCTATGGAAGAATTTGAGAAATTTCTAATACCAAAGAAAGATCTGGTATGTAACAAAAGAAATTGTAAAATTTAGGCATATAAAAATCATAGTCAATAGATTTTTTAGACAGAATATTAAGTAGGTTGTTCTTCAAGACTCATGCGCTTTCATACGGTTAATGTTACAGAGACTTAATTTTAAAAAGTATAAAGCGTATGAACACTACTTAAGAAAATTTGACATTCTATTTATTCTTTTGGATTACTAAATCATTCTTGAGAAAATCTTATTGTAACCTTTTTAATATCATTTACTGCTTTCATGGTTGTTTTTCTTTGATACTACATTATCAAATGAATACACACGTCTGTAAGATATTAGCAACACCTAGCAAAATTTGTATTATTTTCATGATCATTTTTGATGGCTTTTTTATGTTGATTTTATTTACCAGAGCTATTCCATGAACAATGATATTATAAACAATATTGTACATATAAACAGTATGACTACCAACATACATAAAGCATATATTTTTTCTTCCAAATGTTTCATTTTACAGTTTTCTATTAGATAGAATTCATCGTGACTTTTCTAATTCCTAAAAAAAATCAAGATCAGTCAGTTCTTATGGATAGTAAACATCTCTTTAGCCCTGTCATCGTGATTAAAATAGATCATCATATCCTAAACACACATATAATAGGGTGGTGATATATAGAAAAATCACTATAATAGCTATTACCGCTATTACTAGAAATAATGTTCTTTTTGTTTTATTCATATTTTATCTATTCGTTTTTTAGTCGGGATATTACTTTTTGAATTTTACAGTTTTTTTCTTTTTTCTCATAATTCCAATAATTCACTGTATGTTTTTGACTAAATAATGGCC
>NZ_OMPF01000035.1:0-235951 GCF_900312735.1 Aquimarina sp. AU119
CAGGTGCTACTGGAGCAACTGGAGCGCAAGGACCAACTGGTAATACAGGTGCTACTGGAGCACAAGGACCGACAGGTGCCACTGGAGCAACTGGTGCACAAGGACCAACAGGTGCCACTGGAGCAACTGGTGCACAAGGACCAACAGGTGCCACTGGAGCAACCGGAGCACAAGGACCAACTGGTGCACAAGGACCAACTGGTGCCACTGGAGCAACTGGTGTGCAAGGACCGACAGGTGCTACTGGAGCAACCGGAGCGCAAGGACCAACAGGTGCCACTGGAGCAACTGGAGCGCAAGGACCAACAGGAAATACAGGTGCGCAAGGACCGACAGGTGCTACTGGAGCAACTGGTGCACAAGGACCAACAGGTGCCACTGGAGCAACCGGAGCACAAGGACCAACTGGTGCCACTGGAGCAACCGGAGCACAGGGACCAACTGGTGCTACTGGAGCGCAAGGACCAACTGGTAATACAGGTGCTACTGGAGCACAAGGACCGACAGGTGCCACTGGAGCAACAGGAGCGCAAGGACCAACAGGTGCTACTGGAGCAACTGGTGCACAAGGACCAACAGGTGCCACTGGAGCAACCGGAGCACAAGGACCAACAGGTGCTACTGGAGCAACAGGAGCGCAAGGACCAACAGGAAATACAGGTGCTACTGGAGCACAAGGACCAACTGGTAATACAGGTGCTACTGGAGCACAAGGACCGACAGGTGCCACTGGAGCAATCGGAGCACAAGGACCAACTGGTGCTACTGGAGCAACTGGTGCACAAGGACCGACAGGTACCACTGGAGCAACCGGAGCACAAGGACCGACAGGTGCCACTGGAGCAACAGGAGCACAAGGACCAACTGGTGCTACTGGAGCAACTGGTGCACAAGGACCGACAGGTGCCACTGGAGCAACAGGAGCAACCGGAGCGCAAGGACCAACAGGTGCCACTGGAGCAACCGGTGCACAAGGACCGACAGGTGCCACTGGAGCAACAGGAGCAACCGGAGCACAAGGACCAACTGGTGCTACTGGAGCAACTGGTGCACAAGGACCGACAGGTGCCACTGGAGCAACAGGAGCAACCGGTGCACAAGGACCGACAGGTGCCACTGGAGCAACAGGAGCGCAAGGACCAACAGGAAATACAGGTGCCACTGGAACAACAGGTGCGCAAGGACCAACAGGAAATACAGGTGCACAAGGACCGACAGGTGCCACTGGAGCAACCGGAGCTCAAGGACCTACAGGTGCTACTGGAGCAACCGGTGCACAAGGACCGACTGGTAATACAGGACCAACTGGACTAACTGGAGCGCAAGGACCAACTGGTGCTACAGGTCCAATCGGACTAACTGGACCACAAGGACCAACTGGCTCCACTGGAGCAACAGGAGCGCAAGGGCCAACGGGTGCTACTGGACCTCAAGGTGATCCTTCAACTGATGATCAAACAGCCTCTGAAGTCCCTAACACCCCAGTAGATCTTGATGTTGATGGGACTGACGAAACCACAGTACAAGAGGTAATAGAAGCTATTACTCCTATTGTTACTAAGGCAGCAAGAATTTTCTATCCACCGTCAATAGCGGTAGACGCTTCTTCTACTGGTGTAAAAACACCTATTGATTTATATCAACAATATTTAGATCAATTTGGTTCTCCAGTAGCTGCTAGTGATCCAACTGCGCCAACCATACCAACGTATGACAGAGATGAATTATATTATTATGTAACATTTGCCGATAGTTTTGTTTTTGGAAGCCCAACAACAATTTCTATCAGTGCTACTGGAATGATGAGTTATGAAATTGTCAATACTCCTGCAGATTTTAATGCACTAATTAATGTAGTATTTGTTGTTAAAACATCTAGACCATAATCTGCTGATAATATAATATGAAGTTTATATTTAATAAATCATATCTGATTAAACTGGTTCTATTGGTTATTTTACCAATTAGCACTTCTTTTGGTCAAGATACATATGCCGATAATTTTAACGGTGGAGCCAATTACGCAAATAGCAGTGGGAACCAACTTTGGACTACTAGCTGGGTGGAGTTTGACAATAATAGCGCTTTTAATGGTCGAATTCGGGTAAACTCAAATCAACTTAGATTTAGAAACATGGATAATGCTAATATCAGTCGAGCTATTGATTTATCCACTTATTCTACAGTTGTATTAACATTAGACTATAACCGTACTTTTGGTAACGAAACCATATCTGTACAATTATGGAATGGTACAGGCTGGAATACAGTTGCAACCACAGGAGCTGGTACTGGTTCTATAACTTATTCATTAGATCCTTCTGAAATTTCTGGTGCTTCGAGTATTCGATTCATCACAGGGAGCGGAACTTGGAATAATACTAATGAAACTGTTTTTATCGATAACGTTCAATTTGAGACTGGCGTACTTAATATTACAGATGGAATCACTACAACTACCTGTAACACTATTTTTAGAGATACAGGAGGTGATCTTAACCAGTATCAAAACAATGAAAACTTAACACATACTATCTGTCCAGATGTTCCGGGATCCATGCTTATTGCAGATTTTACTGCATTTGATGTAGAGGTTCCATCCTTTGGTTTTATTTGGGATTTTTTACAAATCTATGATGGTAGTGATACCTCTGGAACATTAATCGGTACATTTTATAACACTAACCCCCCTGGTACAATAACCGCTACAAATCCTTCTGGATGTTTAACATTTGTTTTTAGCTCTGACAATTCTTTTACAGAAGATGGATGGGAAGCTACAATTTCATGTAGTGCTACTACTCCACAATTAGCTATATCAGATATCACTGTAAACGAAAATGCAGGTACTGCTGACCTCACCGTTAGTCACTCTGGTGGAAATGCTGCTGGAGCTTTTACGGTAGCATATTCAACGGCCAATAATTCAGCCAATACACCTGCTGATTATACAACTACAAGTTCAACTATAGCCTTTTCTGGTACCAGTCCTGAAAATCAAACTTTAACGGTTCCTATCCCTATTGTCGATGATAATTTTGCAGAAGCCACTGAAAGTTTTTTTGTAAACCTTGGTACTATTGTGGGCGATCCTTCTATAACTATATCTGATGGACAAGGAGAAATTACAATTAATGATGATGACAATGCCTCTATAGCAATAAATGATGTTACTGTTAATGAAGGAGATGGAACAGCAACTTTTACCATTACGTTATCAGGAGCAAATGTAGCAGGAGGATTTTCTGTGCCCTATACGCTTGTTAATGGTTCTGCAACTAACCCAGCCGATTATACTACTGTTGGAGCCACCCCTTCTCCTATTAATTTTACCGGTAATATTAATGAAACACAACAAATAACAATACCAATAGTAGATGATACTGATATCGAAGGAAATCACAACTTTTTTGTAAACTTAGGTACGGTGAGCAGTTCATTAGTTGCAACAAGTGATAATCAAGGAGAAGCAACTATTGAAGATAATGATGCTTCAATTATTATCAATGACCTAACTAGATCTGAAAGTGCGGGAACAATTGACTTTACGGTAACTCATAATGGTGCTGATACTAGCGGAAGTTTCACTGTAACTTTTACCACAGCAGATAATACAGCTACAGCTCCTGGAGATTATATAACAACTAGCTCTCCTCCTGTTCTAACTTTTTCAGGAACTAGCGGAGAGACACAAACGATCAGTGTACCACTTGTTTTTAATATGGCAACAGAGCCTACAGAGACTTTTTTCGTAAACCTGACAGGAGTAAGTAACCCGGCTGTCATTATTACTGATAGTCAAGGAATCGGAACCATATTAGATGTTGATACTTCTACAGATATCGACGGAGATGGTATACCTAATAATAATGATATTGATAATGATAATGATGGAATCCCAGATTGTTTTGAAGATGGTGCTGAGAACACTGTAATATCTGATATATTTTCGATCAATGGAGATGCAGTTCAGATTGGCCCCCTTGAAGCTCAACTAACTCAAGATCTGAATAATCAGGCAGGTTCAGCTACGATTACGGATAGAATAGATTTTAATGACAGTTTCTCTTTTTCATTTGAAGCATTCCTTGGAAGCAATAATAATAGTGGCGCTGATGGAATTGCTATTATTTTTCATGATGACCCTGCTGGAGCAGCAGCAGTAGGTGGAACTGGAGAAGGAATGGGAGCACAAGGTATTCAAAATGGAATTGTACTCGAATTAGATACATGGAACAATGGACCAACACCCCGTGGTGATATAGGAGCTGACCATGGTATGATTTGGGATTCTGATAATCAGCAAGGTTCCGGATTATTAACTACCGCCATAAGCCTAGGAAATTTAGAAGATGGAAACTGGCATGACATTACCATCACATGGGATTCAACTACTAATACAATTACCTACACTGTAGATGGCACTACAGCAGGTACACTTACTAATGATATAATTAACAATTATTTTGGTGGAAACAATTTGGTCTTTTTTGGATTTACAGCTTCCACCGGAGGTGCTGCTAACGATCAACGAATTCGATTTAGAGATCTTTGTGAAATCCCTTTATTTGTAGATCAAGATGGTGATGGTATACCCAACTATCTCGACCTAGATAGTGATAATGATGGTATCTTTGATGTTGTAGAAGGAGGAGACGGAGCTTTTGACACTAATAATGATGGAGTAATCAATAGTAGTGATACAGGGTATACAGATACTAATAATGATGGTCAAGCAGATGCATCTGTAGATATTATAGAAAACCCTGATACCAATACTAATAACCTTCCCGATTTTATTGATAACGACAGTGATGGAGATGGTTGTTTTGACGCTCTTGAAGCGGCAGGAAGTTTTACCACGGCAGATATTGATGGGGATGGTGAACTTACAGGAGGTGTCCAGACTAACGGAGTACCTAACGTGGTATCTCCAAATGGACAAGCAACAACAACAGAAGTAATTACAGTTGCTACAACAAACATAAATACTCAACCCCTTGCGCAATCTGTTATTACTGGCGGAACGGCTAATTATTCTGTAGCAGCTACTGGAAATGGAACATTATTCTATCAATGGCAACAAAGTACAAATAGTGGCATATCTTGGACAAATTTGATAGACGGTGGAAGTAGTCCTGCAATCTCAGGAGCTACCACAAACACATTAACTTTGACTACTATTCCTATTAACTATGACACCTATCAATATAGAGTTATAATCAATAATGAGAATAGTTCTTGTATTGACGTTATTTCCAATGAAGTACTATTAGATGTAAGAAATGGAACTGTAATAACCAATAGAAGAATAACATATAGAGTAAATAGAGGTAGAAGAGGCACAAGCTCTGTACCAACAGGAACGCTTACTACTGATCTATCTATCAACAATTTTGATGATGGACAAAATAGCGCGTTTAGCCCATATCAATTACAGGTCCAAAATACAACAGCTACACCATTTAACTATGAAATATATATACAAAATGTTCCCTATGCTAGTATTCCAGGATTAAACCTTGGTAACCATACTTTAATTACAACAGATAATGGAGACGGAACATTTAACTATCTATTTACAAGTACAATGGCTTTGGGTGCATTTCAAAACACCATAATATCCGGCTCTGGAGCTGCACCTTCACCCCAAGGTACAGGTCCAGCATGTGGATGTGTAAGTTTTTATAAACTATGAGACCAATAAAATCACATTAATATCGTTAAATAATTATACCCCATAAAAATAACACATATGT
Source organism: Aquimarina sp. AU119 (assembly GCF_900312735.1). Classification (NCBI taxonomy): domain Bacteria; kingdom Pseudomonadati; phylum Bacteroidota; class Flavobacteriia; order Flavobacteriales; family Flavobacteriaceae; genus Aquimarina; species Aquimarina sp. AU119. Next base: position 5,760 of record NZ_OMPF01000035.1, read on the forward strand.
CAAAAACAACTCCTAATTACCCAAGCATACCTGCACTTAATCGAACTAAAAACGCATTTTATCGATAGATAATTGATTTTTATCGAAAAAAACCATTGTCAAATGTAAGTATTTGAGTATATTTACCACCTATTAATTACTGTTTAACCGTAATTATCGTAATACCCCTATATACTTTGAAAAAAATAATCTACATAATCGCATTCTTCCTGACCTACACAACAATAGGACAACAAGCATTTCACAACTATGGAAATCTACAAACACATACTGATGCAGAAGTTGGTTTTCATACCGATCTAATAAATGATGGTACTTTTGATGAAAACGATGGTGGCATGGTTGGTTTTTACAATACATCTGGCGACTTAACTGTTTCTGGAAATAACAGGCCTACTTTTTACGATATGGAAGTTGACGTAAGAGATGACCTACAACTTGAAGTTGCAGTAGCAGTAACTAATTTTCAAGAGTTTACTGCAGGGAGAGTTCAAACACCAAGAGATAGGCGTAATGTTTCTTTAGATTACATTAATGATGCACCGTATTTAGGTGAAAATGATGATCGTTATGTAGATGGATATGCTTCTATTACCGGAGTATTAGATTTTACATTTCCTATTGGAGATGATTTCAGACTACGACCTATGCGTATAGAAAGTCAAGCAGCTACAAATACAGCAAGAGGAGCATATTATTTTGAAGATCCAAATTCCCCTAATTTCTTCCCAACAAGCTTCAACACCAATAGTTTTGATAACTTATTATTTGGAGTAAGTAGTTTTGAGTTTTGGGATCTTGATGGAGATATAGAAACACGAGTTACACTAACCTGGGATGACAATAGCAACATTCCAACACTTGTAGATGATATCAATAATTTAAGAGTAGTTGGATGGGACTCAAATTTAAGACAATGGGTAAATCTTGGAAATTCTACAGTATCTGGAGATCTAAACACAGGTGAAATTACTTCTGAACTTATGATTCCTGACAATTATACTGTTCTTACTTTTGGGACATCTGATATGCTGTTGGACGGAGACTTAGAGATATACACTGCAGTTTCTCCAAATGGTGATGGAGACAACGATTTCTTTAGAATTGATGGTCTTGGAGAAACTAATAATGAACTATTCGTATATAATCGATGGGGAGTTTTAGTATACCAAAGAGAACAATATCATGAAGCACAAACCAATTCAGATGGTTTTGCCGGTATTTCTGAAGGAAGAGCGACTATTGCCAAAGGTGAAAAACTTCCGGTAGGTACATATTATTATGTCCTTAAAATTGATGGAGAAAAAGATCGTGCTGGTTATTTATATATTAATGAATAAATCTTTGACTTAAAAATCAAGATTAAATACCTATTACTTTACATTAACCTCAATATTCTTCATCAAATAAAAACTACAATTTTTTCACAAAGTGATGCGCCCAAATCTCATAACCTTCATTCAGATAAAATTTATGAGAAGGATAATTTGCAACATAGCTATTTAATTCTGAGGTTTCGCAACCTCTATTTTTCGCATAAGCATAAATCCAATCAAACACCTTCTTCCCTATTCCTCGATTTCTATAGTGATCATCTATATACACATGATCTGGTTCACAAGAACGACCTGCATAGTGTCTTGTCATAAACCACAATCCAAAAACTCCTATTAACTTTTCATCAGAGTATACACCAAAACATTCATAATTCTGATCAAACATTTCATTAAATCTTCCTAATAACACTTCATCTGTGAATTGATTATTCATTAGTTTTTGAATGAGAGGAAGAGCCTGACTAAAGTCCTCTTTTAAAATTTTGTGAAATGCTAAATTCATATGATGCTTTTCTGCAAAAATAATTATACATTTATCTCGAAGATGTAAAGAATTCTTAAAAAATATAGAATACGGTAATTTTATTAATACCATCAAATTATTTTATTTTTTTGTCTTTCTTTAAAAATTAAAACCATAAAAATGAAAGAAAAATCAGGAAAAACTCAAGATCTTATTGATAAAAAACTCTTAGAAGAACGTAGTGTTTTTCTTTGGGGTCAAGTGGATGATAAATCTGCAAAGCATGTTATCGATAGATTGATGTATCTGGATATGATCAGTGATAAAGAAATTAAACTTTATATTAATAGTCCAGGAGGATATGTTACTTCAGGATTTGCCATGTATGACACTATAAAAAGTCTTAAAAGCCCTGTGTCAACTATTTGCACAGGCCTAGCAGCATCTATGGGCTCTATTCTATTAAGTGTAGGAGCAAAAGGAAGAAGATTTATACAACCTCATGCAAAAGTAATGATTCATCAACCTAGTGGTGGCGCAAGAGGTCAAGCTTCTAACATAGAAATACAAGCTGCAGAAATTCTTAAAACAAAAGAATTAAGCGCACAGATTCTAGCAGACAATTGTGACCAGGACATAGAAAAAGTATTAAAAGATTTTAATCGAGATTACTGGATGGATGCTCAAGAATCCTTAGAGTATGGAATTGTAGATGGAATTCTTGAATAAATTATAATTAAAGAGAATACCATTATAAATTATAATGTCAATGGAAAGACGAGATTTTGTTAGTCTAAGCACTTTAGGAATGATAGGGTTTTCATTGTCATCATTTTCTATGCTTCAGTCAGAGTTTTCTAAAGATGATTTAATGGGTAAAAGTGATCCTTCTCTATACGGAGATGGATATAAACTGCAAAAGAAAGCCTATGATGCATTTTTAAAAATGAAAGCTGAAGCATTGAAAAGTGGATTTAAAATTAAAGTCGTTTCCAGTTATAGAAATTATGCTCATCAAAATCGCATATGGGAACGCAAATATAAAAAGTTTACACAAGAGGGATTATCTCCTATTAACGCTATCAAAAAAATTGTGGAGTACTCCACAATACCAGGAACATCAAGACACCATTGGGGTACTGATTTAGATATCGTAGATGGTAACCCACCTCAACCCAAAGGCTTGCTTTTAGCAAAGAATTTTGATAGTGAAGGTCCTTTTTGTAAATTTAAAGAATGGATGGATACACATGCTAATTCTTTTGGTTTTTATCTGGTATATACTGATAAAGAAGACAGAAAAGGATTTAAATATGAACCATGGCATTATTCTTATGCTCCAATATCCATTCCTATGCTAAAAGCATATCAAAAAGTAGATATCGCATCAGAGTTAAAAAAAGTAAAGTTATTAGGAAGTGATTTTTTTACAGAAAACTTTATTAATCAGTACATTAAAGAAAACATACTGGATATAAATCCAGAATTATTATAAGGGGTTATATACTAAATTTATACTATTTTAGTTATTCTAAATAAAAAAGCCCCACTTATGAAAATTTCTTCAATTAAATATTTATTTGTATTTATTATTTTATCTATAGCCATTTCCTGTTCTGATGATGATGGCACTCCTCCTGATGAAAATACGGGAGTTGAAAACCCTACAGGAGTGGATGGAACTCCAAGTAACACTTCAATTACCGAGGAAATATTAAGATTAGTTAATGAATATCGTGCAACAAAAGGCTTATCGGCATTGACCTCAAATCAAACTGCCGATGAATTAGCAGCTGATCACACTAGATATATGATTTCTCAGGGTCAAATTAATCATGATAATTTTGATGCAAGAGGAGATGTGTTAAATGAAAAAGAGAATGCAAGAGGAATGGCAGAAAATGTTGCTAATTTTTATCCAGATGCAAAAAGTGTAGTTGATGCCTGGATAAGTAGTGACGGACACCGAAAAAACATAGAAGGAAATTATACTCACACAGGTATTGCCGCTATTAAAGATGAAAGCGGAAAATATTATTATACTCAGTTATTTTATCGCTAAACTATGCTAACTCAACTATGCTAGGATAGCACTAATTTCGTTTATATTGGTTGTAAATGATATCTAACCTCTAGTAGTTGCTTACTAAAAAGTGTTTTTTACATTTTATTTAGTAAGCAACTTTTATATTTATTAACTTTAAGCTTGACATTTTAAAAAAATTAATTTCTAATGAGACGTGGTGGCTTAAAACTTAGAATATTAATAGGTTTAGCAATTGTTGCTTTTGCATTTTTTAAAAAATGTAATAATAAAACGCTAAATCCTTATACTGATAGAGTACAAAATATAAATATGACCAGTGATCAAGAAATTTCTATAGGATTACAAAGTGCTCCACAAATGACTCAGCAACATGGTGGACTATACCCAGATCAAAAATTACAAAGTTATATCGATATGATCGGGAACAAATTAGTGAATTCGAGTATGGCTAAGCAAACCCCTTACCAATATGAATTTCACTTACTGGCCGACCCCAATACTATTAATGCATTTGCTCTACCAGGAGGTCAGATATTTATTACCTATGCCCTATTATCCAAATTAGAGAATGAAGATCAGGTTGCTGGCGTACTTGGTCATGAGATTGGTCATGTCTTGGGAAGGCACTCAGCAGAAAGAATAGCAGAGCACGAATTTTGGAAAACAATTTCGACAGGAGCTTCTGTAGGTGCAGATGCGGGAGGAATTGTAAATAGTATAGGACAAAATGTATTGCTAGGTAATGGACGTGATGATGAACTAGAAAGTGATAAACTGGGAGTGTTATTTATGATTAATTCAGGATATAATCCAGAAGAAATGATTGGGGTTATGAAAATTCTAAAAGCAGCTGCCGGACCTAATCGCACACCAGAATTTCAAAGCACACATCCCGATCCAGATAATCGTGTAGAAAAAATCAGAGAAGCTATATTAGAATATAGCAGGTAATAAAAAACTCTGTCTAAATATCCATTAGACAGAGTGTTTACGTAAAGTATAGATACTCTATGTACCTATTTTAATGTTTCTAATAATGCTATCGCTTCTTTTGCGTTAGATAATTTTGCAAATTTCATTGCCGTATAACCTTTGGGGTCTTTGGTTTTGACATTTGCTCCTTTTTTCACTAAGATTTTAATAATCTCTACGCGATTATAGCGAGCAGCATACATAAGTGGTGTCATACCATCCCACTTTTCATTAACATCGCTCCCAAGTTCTATCATTTTTTTTACAACTTCTACATCTCCTTTTACTATAGCCATACAAAATGGATTTGATTTATAGTTGTTTAGTTCATAATCGTGACTAACTGAAGTCTCGATTGATTCTGTTGCAAAACCAACAAAAGTAATACTCATAACCAATACGGTTACAAAAACTGTTTTTTTCATAATGAATTCGATTTAATGATTGACTTATACATGTATGACCTTATTTACTATACCTTGTTACACCCTTTTGTACTAAATAACATAATTTTAACCTTCATCTAACAAAAAATTATGCTGTTACATTTCATATTATTTACTTTTTAATAAATAAAAAACTCTGCTTGTTGATGTTAACAAGCAGAGTTTCTGGGAGATTATCAAATCAAACAAATCACTCCTAATTTATATTGAAAATGAGCTACTATTTTTATTAAATAGATATTGCAAATTTCAAGAATTAAAAGTATTACTATCACATTATAAAAGTAATACAAACAAAAATAACACTATTATATTTAACATTGGGATATAAATTATTAAATAACAAAACATTATGATAGTGGTAGTAATTCTATTAAAAACAAAATCTGTTTACCTAAGCATATACAAATACCAGGTAAACAGATTAAGTACTACTATATAGATAACTCTATAAAAGCTACTTCTTTTTGAGTTCTAACAAAAGTTTTTTAGCATCAACTGCTCCAGATAGTTCAGCATATTTAAGTGCATTAAATCCTTTATCATTTTTTGTATTAATTTTTGCTCCATTGGACACCAAAAGTTTAATAATTTCAAGTCTGTTATAACGAGCTGCATACATAAGAGGCGTCATTCCCTCAGAATATTTATTAACTTCTGTGCCTAATTCAATCATTTTTTTTACCATTTCATAATCACCCTTGGCTATTGAAATACAAAACGGAGAAACACTAATAATTTCAGTTTTTTTAACCTTATATCCATTATCATTTTTCACAGGATCGGTTGCAAATGCAAAACTAACTACCATACATAACATTAAAACAATTAACTTTTTCATTTTTTTACTTTTTTAGGTTCATTATTGATTTGTGATATGTCAAATTTTGACACTGCAAATAAATTATATTATTCCTAAAAAAAAGGCTCTAATTTTAAGAATAACTCACTTTTAACCTTGCCTACACAAATCCGTTAATAGTTTCACAAAAACTCCTCTATAGTTAATCTTAAATACAGGTTTAAATCACTCAGGAATAACATATGCATTTTGCATGCTTATCAACGAAGTTGTAAATTTGTCTCTTTGCTTTATTTTTGGGCTTTTTTTAGCTCAATCATCATTAACCAACCAAAACTTTAATTAAGAGTATAAATACCATGAACAAAAAAGTAATCCTGATGATATTGGATGGATGGGGAACTTCTCCTGACCCAAAAGTATCGGCAATAGATCATGCTAACACACCATATATTGATAGTTTATATACAACATACCCTAACGCATCTTTGCGTACTGACGGTCTTCACGTTGGGCTACCTGATGGACAAATGGGTAATAGCGAAGTTGGACATATGAACCTTGGGGCTGGTAGAATTGTATATCAGGATTTGGCCAAAATTAATATGGCTGTCGAAAATAATAAACTTAAAGATGAATCAGTTTTAGCTGATGCTTTTCAATATGCAAAAGAAAATGATAAAAATATTCATTTACTTGGTTTAGTAAGCGATGGTGGAGTTCACTCTCACATCAATCATATCAAAGGTTTACTTGACGCTGCAGATTCGCATGAACTAAAAAATGTTTTCCTCCATGCATTTACAGACGGTAGAGATGTTGATCCAAAATCAGGAATAAACCATATACAGGATATCCAGGATCACATGTCTAAAACAACAGGTGAATTAGCATCTATTATAGGAAGATACTATGCTATGGATAGAGACAAAAGATGGGAACGTGTTAAACTAGCCTATGACCTTGTCGTTAATGGGGTTGGAGAATCAAGTACAAATGCAATAGAAAGTATTCAGGCAAGCTATGATAATGATGTTACTGATGAGTTTATAAAGCCTATTAGCATGTATAAAAATGGCAATCCAGTAACCACTATAAAAGAGGATGATGTTGTGATTTTCTTTAATTTTAGAACAGATCGTGGTCGTGAATTAACAGAAATGCTTTCTCAAAAAGACATGCATGAATTTAATACTCATAAGCTTTCATTATACTATGTTACTATGACGAACTATGATGAAAATTTTGAAGGTATCAAGGTTATTTACAATAAAGATAATATTACAGAAACTCTGGGAGAAATTGTTTCTAAGGCAGGTAAATCTCAAATACGAATTGCTGAGACCGAAAAATATCCACACGTTACTTTTTTCTTTTCTGGTGGACAAGAAGAACCTTTTGAAGGAGAATCCAGGATATTAAGAAACTCTCCAAAGGTAGCCACATACGACCTTAAACCAGAAATGAGCGCATATGAACTTAGAGATGCTCTTGTTCCCGAATTGCAAAAAGGAGATGTGGATTTTGTATGTCTTAACTTCGCTAATGGTGATATGGTAGGACATACAGGAGTAATGGAAGCCGCTATTAAAGCTTGTGAAGTTGTAGATGAATGTGCAAAAGATGTAATCACCGCAGGTTTAGAAAATGGATATTCTACCATTCTGATTGCTGATCATGGTAATTGTGAAACGATGATTAATCCTGATGGAACACCTCATACCGCTCACACTACAAATCCGGTTCCTTTTATTCTGATTGATCACAATCAAATCGATGTAAAAGATGGAGTTTTGGGAGATATTGCTCCAACCATTTTACATCTCATGGGAGTTGACAAACCAGATGCTATGACACAAAACACTCTCATAAAATAAGGAGAGTTCACATTTTTGAAGTCAACTTTGTTAAACTACCTATAAAATAGTGTAGTAGGTTTTCTAGTGGTGGTATATTCGTGCTTCTAAAGATAAAACCTCTTAGTAATATGAATCCTAAAGCAAAGCTAAAAGAAATGGGGCTTGTACTTCCAGAAGTTTCTATTCCTGGCGGGTCATACGTCTCTGTCAACAGAAGAGGAAATATCGCCTACGTTGCTATTCAGTTTCCTATACTAAATCAAGAATATCTATATCAAGGAAGATTAGGAGATACTATATCTACGCAACAAGGATATGAAGCTATGAAATTATGCGCTCTAAATGTTTTAGCACAAATAAATCATAAAATCGGTTTTGAAGCAATCGAAGGACTTAATCATATAGACGCTTATTTTCAATCCGGGACAGATTGGGATAAATCTCCTGCTGTAGTTGATGGTGCTTCTGATTTATTCGTCAAAATATTAGAAGAAAAAGGTACACATTCTAGAGCCATTTTTGGAGTAGAAAAACTTCCCTTGAATTTTTGCGTGGGATTAACTACATCTTTTACTCTAAAAACAGTATAAAGTCCCCCTCTCATCTTATTGAATTACTCAAATCTTAAAATAGAGGTTATGGTTACCCCTAACAACCAATATTCTTTGTAAATTTGTCTTCCTTATAATGTGAATTTTTTACAAGCTTATATGATTATTACGAAAACACGTGAAGAGATAGAATTAATGAGAGAGAGTGCATTGGTTGTTTCTAAAACCTTAGGAATGTTAGCGACAGAGCTAAAACCAGGAGTTACTACTGCACAATTGGATAAAATTGCAGAAGAGTTTATCAGAGATCAGGGAGCAACTCCAGGGTTTTTAGGTTTATATGGCTGTCCTTCTACTCTTCTTACCAGTGTGAATGAAGCTGTTGTACATGGATTACCAACTGACAAACCTCTTGAAAATGGTGACATCGTAGCAATCGATTGTGGAGCTATAAAAAATGATTTTTATGGAGATCATGCATACACTTTTACTATAGGTGAAGTTCCACCAGAAGTAGAACAACTATTAAAAGTTACCAAAGAGTCTTTATACAAAGGAATTGCAGAATTTAAATTCGGAAATCGTGTTGGAGATGTAGGATATGCTATTCAAAAATATACTGAAGACTTTGGCTATGGAGTTGTTAGAGAACTTGTTGGTCATGGACTAGGGAAGAAATTACATGAAGATCCTGAGATGCCAAATTATGGTCGTCGTGGCAAGGGTAAAAAGTTTATTGAAGGTATGGTTGTCGCCATAGAACCGATGATCAATATGGGAACACATAGAATAAAACAGCTAGAAGATGGATGGACGATTGTAACTGCAGATGGCAAACCAAGTGCTCATTTTGAACATGACGTTGCTCTTATTGATGGTAAGCCCGAAATTCTTTCTACATTTAAATATATATATCAAGCTCTTGGTATTGAATCTGATGAGGAAGATGCTTTTAGACAAGAGGTATTAACCGTGTAATACACTTTTTTCTTTATAAAATTACACAGAGTTTCTTATAGGGTTTTGTGCGATCAATTATGAAAAAGCTATTTAAATTTATACTCAACACCATCCCCAGACCACTTTTAATTCGGTTGAGTTATATTGCCAGGCCTATTATTGCTATACTTTTAAGAGGAAAAACATATACCGATCCAATAGATGAAAAGAGTTTTTCTAAATTTTTACCGTATGGATATGGTAAACAACGAGAAAATGTCCTTTCTCCTTCAACACTATCCTTAGAACGTCATCGGTTATTATGGTTATACCTTAAAAATGAGACTGATTTTTTTACTACTACATCAAAAGTATTACACTTTGCTCCAGAGCAAGCATTTTATAAAAGGTTCAGGAAATTACAACATCTTGAGTATACCACTACTGATCTTAATTCTCCATTAGCCGATGTAAAAGCTGATATTTGCAACCTTCCTTTTAAAGATAACGAATATGATATTATCTTTTGTAATCATGTGTTAGAACATATCCCAGATGACACCAAGGCCATGAAAGAGTTATTTAGAGTTTTAAAACCAGGCGGAATGGCTATTTTACAGATACCGCAAGATCTGAATAGAGCCACTACTTTTGAAGACGATAGCATAACAGACCCACAAGAACGTGCTAAAATATTTGGCCAATATGACCATGTGAGAGTTTATGGCAGGGATTATTTTGAAAAACTAAGAGCTATCGGTTTTAAAGTAGATGAAGTAGATTATACCCAAAAATTATCCAAGGACGACGTTACTCAATTCTGTCTCGCTCCAGGAGAAATTCTTCCGGTTTGTTATAAACCATAATTCTTTTTTATTTTTTTGGACGGAAAAGATAAGGTATCAAATACTTTAAAAGATTCCTCTTCTTCTTTACTGACAACACATTCTTCTCAGACACAAGTTATAAAAATCAAAACAAGTCTTATTGAATAAAAAGAGGTTCCAACTTATAATCTGATCCATCTTTTCTGACTTTATGATATACTTTTGAAAAGTCAATCTACACTAAATACATATAAGTGTTCCCCCAAGGTTTTCATTATTTAATCTCCAAAATTTATTAGTAAAGAATTCATGAAAATCAATATAAACTAATTAAAACCTAAACAATGAAAAAATCAATTTATTTACCATTACTATTTTTAACATTGACAATACTAATTGGATGTAATACTGATGACAATACTTTAACCGAACCTGACACTACTAATATTGAACCTGAAACTGATGATGAAGACGAGTTTAAAAATGACGTGTTTGTAAATGGTATTAATCAAACCTATTTACAAGAAATCGGCATGACAGAGGAAGAACTTTTAACATCTATTGAAGAAGATGACATGAAAAATGCTGTCGAATTTGAAAAGCAGTTAAATGATCAGTTTCAGAACATGACAGCTATTGATCCTAATAATAAAGCTACACAATATAACCAAAGAGAACTTGCTGGTGCCATAACAAATATGCTAAATGACATTAAACAAGAACCCGGAAAATATTTTCAAGCAAAAATAGGAGTCAATTCGGATCGTAGTCCTTTTTTCGACCTTGGATTAAGTGATAAATTGATTCGTCAGACTATTGCTTCATTTCCTGAGTTTAAAATTTATAGTAAAAGACAAAAAATTAATCTTTATAGATTTTCGCTGAGAAGAATTAAAGTCTCTGGTTCTTCAAGAATTAAAATAGAAATTAGATGTAAAATAAGATATAGAAGATATGTAAAGTTTTTTGGGAAAAGACGTAGAATAATTAACAAAAGACTTTCTGCCGATCTACATATACCGCTTAATTTTGATGCTAAAACTAATACATTAAAAGTAAATACTCTAAAAGTGGATCGCATTCATATTACTAGCTTTATTTTCAATCCTATCATTGCTGTTCTAAACCAGATTGTCAAAAGGTTTGTTATTATCCGAGAAGATGTAAACCTTAATATTTCTTATGATTTTATCTCCAAGGCCTATGTAGACTACAAAGGGCTTTATAAAGAACGTTTAAATGGTCAAAACTTTATATTCTTTAAGTTTGATGTTAAAACGGATGATTTGATTGACACCATAAAAGACAAATTAAAAACACGCGATATTAAATTTTAAAATATTTACTAACTAATCATCAAAGCCTTGCCAACTAAGCAAGGCTTTTTTTATCACAGCATAATACTGTTTATAAAATAGTCACAAAGTCTAATCAAAAAGCTTACTCTTCTGGAAAACCGTTTAGAGAAAGCGTTTGGAGTTCCTTGTTCTCATCTTCATAAATAAAATATGTTTTGAGTTCTGGATGATTTTTCAAAAATTCTTTTGAACGTTCTAATCCCATCGACATTAACGCCGTGGCATATGCATCTGCCTCCATGCAAGTAGTTGCTAGTATAGATACACTTAACAGATTAGATTTATGTGGATGCCCGGTTGTAGTATTAATGATATGCGCGTACCGATTTCCTTTTTCATCTATCTTATATTTTCGGTAACTCCCAGAAGTAGCCATAGCTTCATTTTTTAATGCGACCACCTTACTATATGATTGTTTTTCGTCAAAATTAGGGTCTTCCACTCCTATTCTCCATGGTTTTTGTTTGATCACATTACTTCCTTTACCTCTAATTTCGCCCCCTATCTCTACCAAGTAATTATTAAACCCCTTATCTTCAAGAAAATTCGCAAACACATCAACAGCATATCCTTTGGCTAAAGCATTAAAATCTATATATGTATTGGGATTATTCTTTATGATCTTATCATTTTTCAAAGTTACCTTATCTAAACCAACAGATACTAGCAAACTATCTATTTTAAGGCTATCTAACGACTTTATTCTCCCTTTTGGCCCGAAATCCCACGCGTTTACCAAAACACCAATAGTAGGATCAAAAGCCCCTTCTGTTTCGCCGTATAACCTCTTAGACGCTTTAAAAACATTTATAAAATGCTTATCAATAGTAACCGTCGTATCTCCACTATTGATTCTGGAGATATCAGAATCATCAATATAGGTAGACATCGAAGCATTAATCACTGATATAAGACTATCATAAGAATGGGAGAAATCTAATTCTTGTCGATCTATAAATTGAACAGAGAACGTAGTTCCAAAAGCTTTTCCACTAGTGTAATTAAGTTCTAATTTCTTTTCATTTTTACATGAAACAATAGCTAATAAGAGTACTAATAAAACATTTAGTTTTCTAATCATAACCTTTCTCAGTTCAGATGAGTTTCTATTACTTGCAGACCGGCATATTCTAAAACATATTCTTCATTTAGTAATACAGGTTTATTAGGATTATCAGGATTTTGCAACCCCACTCCGGCATAAAACACCTTTGCTTCTTGTTCTATTGCATGTTTTTTAAATGATTCCATCCAGATCATGTCATAGTTATGAGGATTATCAGGATAAGAAACTGCTTTAACAAGAACAAAATATCGTTGATTAGATGGGTCGACACAAACAAATTGCGGATGCTTCCCTAATTTGCTATTTATAGCAATAAATTCAAATCCTCTTTTTTCTAATTCTTCTCCTACAATATTCATTGCAAGATTATGTAATTCTTGTTTGGTGAGTGTCCTTGTCATAGGGATACAAAGATATTATTTTGAAATAAATTATACTTTAGTTTCAAACCTTTTCTCTATACTATTCTTATCAAAAAATCAATTCTAAATAGGATATTGTAAAAATTACTTAAACCGAACAAATATTGCTTTATCAAAATAATAACTAGGGGTATATACAGGTTCATTTTTATCAAACCTATACCAGGGAGAAAATTTAGTGTTTTCAAAATTTTTAAGCAAACAAACATTCTGCGCTGGTGTGTTTCCTTGAGCCAGAAGATACATTCTATCCCCATCTGCATTTTGGATTTCGTCTACTACGATTTCAATATGTCCTGGGGAACCTGGTTTAACCAACATATCTCCGATTCGAACATCCTTAACTTGTATTTTTTTCAGTTCATTATGCATCGACATTGTTCCTGCATAGGTATAAATCAGATTTAAGTATGTATAGAAGTTTGCTTTGGAATGGTTGGGACTTGCTGTTTTGTGAAATGTTACTTTATTTCCTTTTATTTTAGGTCGAAAACCTTCTGCATATTTGATCCACGAACAATAATGTCCAGAAGTAAAATTAAACCCTATTTTATCTTTTTTGTTTTTCTCCCACAAATACTCTGATCTTATCCTCATTAATGCATCTGCACATTGTTGCAATCCGTTAGACGGAACAGGAACTTCTAAAATTGCGTCATGCCAATCTTGTGCAAAATACTCACTATCGTCATAATTAATAATTTTACTCCCATAAGGTTTTAACCTATAATGACGAAGATACTCTTGAAACGAGCCTACAGCATACTTAACTCTACTATATCCTTTGGGAACAATAACTCTTGTTGATATAGAATCTCCTTTAGTATTAATATAATCAGCATCCGTAACCACATTACTTACAACGGATTTTATGTGGTTAGTTACCATTTTACCTTTTGATGTATTTCTAAATATCAAAAACAAAATGACTATTATAGTCAGAGATATTATATATTTTTTCATAACATCAGGATTATTAATTCTTTATTTTTTGATATTCTTCGGGAGAATAGCTTTTGATTAGTTCATTAATTTCATAAAAACTCATTTCAGAAATACATGTGTCATTATATATCGCTCCAACATTATCAACTTCCATAATTTCGAATTCTATGGCCACAAAATCGTTATACCCCATATGCTGAATATAATTTTGGCTAATATCAATATATACAGGAGAAATCGAAACTTTAGATAAAGAATCTCTTCTAAAACTCACATCTTTCCATTCATCAATTATATATTCTGAATCTCCCTCTTTTCCTACGGTTCTGATAGTAATATTAGCAACTCTATTATTCTTATACCAAATTTCTTCAGATTTTAAATATCCTGGAACTACCCTAATTGCATAAGGCAAAGCATTTTTATCCTTAAAAGTAATCCGAATTTTTTCTCCAATACCAGCATTCAAAGCACCTTCAACCCACGCGGTATGATCATTGTTATCAATAAGGTTGTTTTCTGAATAATTTTGATTTTTACTTCGTAAAACACTAGAGGCTTTGCAAGTATCTACTATCAATCGCTTTAACGTATATTTATTATAAAAAGCCCCATCAAATTCAATGATATTAACCAAAGAGTCTCTGGATATTTTTATGTTTTGGGAATATAATGTTGAACAAGTTAATAAACCAGTGCACAGAATTACAAATATTAAAACCCTAAGAATATCATATTTCATCATAGAAAACAGATTTATCCAAAAATAAAAAAACCGATATAATTACTTATACCGGTTTCCCGTGAATCATTTATATATTTTCTCTACTTAGAAGAAAATATTGATCAATACTATATTTTACCCTCCAAAGTCATCAAATCTGATATTCTCATCTGGGATACCAAAATCTTCACCCATTTTTTGAACAGCTTTGTTCATTAATGGTGGACCACAGAAATACAGTTCAATATCTTCTGGAGCTTCGTGATGATTTAGATAATTATCTATAACACAATTATGAATAAATCCTACAAATCCATCTCCCTCTGCATCAATATCTGCTTTCACTTTCCAGTTATCTTCTTCCAAAGGCTCAGAAAGTGCAAGGTAGAACTTAAAGTTAGGGAAGTTTTTTTCTAAGTCATAGAAATGATCCAGATAAAACAACTCCCGCTTAGATCGCCCACCATACCAATATGTCACTTTACGTCCAGTCGATAAGGTTTTGAATAGGTGATATAAGTGAGATCGCATTGGTGCCATACCTGCACCACCTCCTACATAAAGCATTTCTGCCTCAGATTCATTAATAAAGAACTCTCCATAAGGGCCAGAAATAACTACTTTATCTCCTGGTTTTTGAGCAAAAATATAAGATGATGCTACCCCAGGGTTTACATCCATCCATCCATTCTTTGCTCTATCCCATGGCGGAGTAGCAATACGTACATTAAGCATTATTTCTCTTCCTTCTGCTGGATATGAAGCCATAGAATATGCACGCTCTACCGTTTCGTCATTTTTCATAACTAATGGCCAAAGACCAAATTTATCCCATTCTGCCTGGAATTTATCTGGAGTCTCATGCTCTTCTGGATGGGCAGTAATATCAATATCTTCATACTTAATCTCACATTGTGGGATTTCGATCTGAATATATCCACCCGCTTTATATCCCATATCTTCTGGAATACGTACTACAAATTCTTTAATAAAAGAAGCCACATTGTAATTACGAACTACTTCAGCTTCCCATTTCTTAATCCCGAATACCTCTTCCGGAACTTCGATATTCATATTTTGTTTTACCTTAACCTGGCAAGCCAAACGCGCTCCATGTTGCAATTCTTTTCGTGAAAAATGAGGCGTCTCTGTAGGTAACGCTTCTCCACCACCTTCTAATACGTGGCATTCACATTGAATACAGGTTCCACCACCACCACAAGCAGAGGGTAAAAATATTTTCTGAGCTCCCAAAGTAGATAATAATGTCCCTCCTGAAGCTACTTCTATTTCTTTTTCACCATTAATGGTAATCTTTACTGGTCCAGATGGCAGTAACTTATCTTTTGCAAATAATAAGATTCCTACTAAAACAAGAATCAGCACCAAAAACGAAATAATCGTTATTGCTATTGTACCACCGGTAGATGCTAAAAATATCATATTATTTAAGTGTTGTAACGTTAGTATTTTCGGCTACTTCTTTTGTAGTCTCTTCTTTTTCGACTTGAACTGATTTTGTCTCTTTTTTCTCCTCTTCATCTCCACCAGTTAACATTCCACCAAAACTCATAAAACCAATAGCCATTAATCCCGTAAGAATAAAAGTTATTCCTAACCCTCTAAGAGGAGCTGGCACATTAGAGTATCTGATCTTTTCGCGAATTGCCGCAATCGCAAGAATTGCCAAGAACCATCCGATTCCAGATCCGATTCCATAAACTCCAGCGTGAGTAATTGTTGCAAACTCTTTTTGCTGCATAAACAAAGACCCTCCCAAGATTGCACAGTTAACAGCAATCAATGGCAAAAATATACCTAATGAATTATAAAGTGATGGAGAAAATTTCTCTACTATAATTTCTACTAATTGTACCATTGTTGCAATGGTTGCAATAAAAAGTATAAAAGTCAAAAAACTTAAATCATAATCTGCATATTCTGGCCCTAACCACACCAAAGCTCCTTCTCTAAGAATGTATTTATCTAATAAGAAGTTTAATGGTACTGTTATTGCCAATACGAATATTACCGCAGCTCCAAGACCTACTGCTGTAGATACTTTTTTGGAAACAGCAAGGTATGAACACATTCCTAAAAAGAATGCGAATACCATATTATCTATAAAGATCGATTTTAAAAATAATTCTAAATATTCCATGTTTCTTTATTTTAATGATCTTCAATTAATGCCTTATTTCTACTTCTCTGGATCCAGATAATAATCCCAACGGTAATTAACGCCATTGGTGCTAATACCATAAAACCATTATTTTCGTATCCCAAAGCATACAATCCTGTTTTTTCTATAGGATCTCCTAACACTTTAGCTCCGAATAACGTCCCTGATCCAAGTAATTCTCTAAAGAATGCCACAATCACTAATAAGACTCCATATCCGGCTGCATTTCCTATTCCGTCTAAGAAAGATTTCCAAGGTCCATTACCTAAAGCAAAGGCTTCAAAACGCCCCATAATAATACAGTTCGTGATAATCAAACCAATAAATACAGAAAGTTCTTTACTTAGTGTATATGCAAAAGCTTTTAGCACCTGATCTACTACGATTACAAGTGCAGCTACCACAACCAATTGAACAATAATTCTAATTTTGGATGGAATGATATTCCTCATTAAAGAGATGACTACATTTCCTATTCCTAAAACAAAAATTACTGAGATTGCCATAACGATGGATGGCTTTAATTGCGCTGTAATCGCTAATGCAGAACAAATACCTAATACTTGTATTGTAATTGGGTTATTATCAGCAAGAGGATCTGTAAGTAATTTCTTGTTTTTCTTTGAAAACAAAGGCTCTTTAGGCTCTTTTACTTTAACTTTTTCTTCTGTTACTTCAGCCATTTGTTATTTTTTTAAAGTTTCGAAATAAGGTTGATACATCTTTATTCCTTTCTTTACCATTGCCGTAACGCCATCGCCTGTAATTGTTGCTCCAGCCATGGCATCTACTTCATTATCACTTTTATCCACATTTTTAGGATCTGCATTTCCTTTTTTCACAGTAATTCCTTTATAGTTTCCTGAAGCATCTAAAATGCTTTCTCCTATAAAATCATCTCTAAAATATGCTTCCTTTATATTTGCTCCTAAACCTGGTGTTTCTCCTTTATGATCAAAGAACGCTCCTTTAACTGTCTTGAATTCTTTATCTAAAGAAACATAACCCCAAATCGCATCCCAAAGACCATTACCTCTCATAGGAACCACATAGTATTCCTGACCATCTTTCTTCCCTATAAACAAAGGCATTTTTCTCTGGTAATTAGGATCTTGCTTAACTTTATCGTTTTCTTTTTTTACCTCAATACTAAAAGCATCACTTGTTTTCTCTGCAGAACTTCCAGTAATAATATACTGTTCATCACCTACATATTTATCAAACAACTCCTGAGCTTTTTCTGCTGGTACAAATTCATTAGAATCCTCTGCATCTGCAACACCCATTGCAAATAAAATATTCTGTTGTTTTTCTGTACGCTTATTGGCATCTATTCTGTCTTTTAATGAAGATGCAGTAAATGCTAATAATGAACCGACCACAACTACCATTGCAATGGCAAATATGATCGTATATGAATTTTTATCTGTATTCATCGCCATGATTAAGCCGTTTTTAGTTTTAAACGTTTCATTCTTTTCTTGATATTACCCTGAACCACATAGTGATCGATCGTTGGAGCAAATACGTTCATTAATAGAATTGCTAGCATTACTCCTTCTGGATATGCTGGATTGAATACCCTAATCAATATAGAGATAAATCCAATCAAGAATCCATATATCCATTTCCCTTTGTTTGTTTGCGAAGCAGTTACTGGATCGGTAGCCATAAATACAACCCCAAAAGCAAAACCACCTATAATTAAATGATGCCAGAATTCTGTACTCATCAAACTATAGAATTTACTTCCTTCACTAATCCATTCTGCGCTTACAACTCCGTTAAAAATTAATCCCATAGCTAATGCTCCAAGAACTGCACTTGCCATAATTCTCCAGCTTCCAATCTTGGTAAAGATCAAAAACAATCCTCCTAGTAAAATCAATAACGCAGAAGTTTCACCTACAGAACCAGGAATAAACCCTAAAAACATATCAGCAACCGAGTATGAAATTTCTTTTCCTTGTGCCAAGCTTCCCAGGACAGTTTCACCTGATATTGCATCTAACTGTGCTCCACCGGCTATCTCGTTAGCTCTTTCTACAGCACCGTGTACCCATACTTTATCTCCAGACATCCATGTTGGATAAGCAAAGAACAAAAATGCTCTTATAGTAAGGGCCGGATTTAGTATATTCATACCTGTTCCTCCAAATACCTCTTTACCAATTACTACTCCAAAGATTACTGCAACTGCCAACATCCATAATGGTGTATCTATCGGAACGATTAATGGTACTAACATTCCTGTAACCAAATACCCTTCTTCTACTTCGTGTCCTTTTATTACTGCGAATAGAAATTCTACTCCAAGTCCAACTCCGTAAGAAATAACAACTAACGGCAATACCTTCCAAAGTCCTACCACAAGATTATCTATTGACCAGAATCCTGCACTAAAAAACCCGTTAGCTACAGCTTCTATTTCTCCTTCTGCAAGATGATGTTGATATCCTGCATTAAACATTCCAAAAATTAAACATGGTAGTAACGCCATGATTACAGTATTCATGGTTCGTTTTAAATCATCTGCTCCACGAACATGAGCTCCAGAATGAGTAGTCTCATTAGGCAAATACAAGAAAGTATGGATTGCATTGAATGCAGGGGCCATTTTTTTGCCTTTATATTTAAGTTTTAGTTTATGTAATTTATCTTTTAATCCCATAGCACTATCCTATTTCTTTTAACATTAAGTCTAACCCTTCTCTTATGATTTGCTGATGTGGTTGTTTAGAAACACATATAAATTCAGTCAGGGCAAAATCTTCAGGAGCAACTTCATACATACCTAACTGCTCCATTGCATCCAGATCATTTACCGCACAAGCCTTAAGTAATTGTAATGGGTAAATATCTAAAGGAAATACACTCTCATAGTTTCCAGTAACTACAAATGCTCTATGTTCACCATTTGTATTAGTATTTAGATCGTATTTTTTATTTGGAAACAACCAAGAAAAAGTAAGCGCTCTAGACGGTGATATTTTATTAAAAACAGGTTTATTCCATCCAAAGAATTCATAATCATCTCCTTCAGGAATTACCGTTATACTACTATTATAATATCCAAGATGACCATCGGGCTTTACGTTTTCACCGGTAAGAACATTACCGCTAATCACTCTAATATTTCCTTCATCTATAACTCCAGAATTGTACACTACAGAAGCTACTTCAGCTCCTATTTTGGTTCTATAGTACTTAGGTGTTTTAACCGAAGAACCTGCCAAAGCAATTGTTCTTTCTGCATTAAATTTCCCTGTAAGCAACAACTCTCCTATAATCAAAAGATCCTGTGGGCTTATTGTCCAAACTACTTCTCCTTTATTAATAGGATCTATCTTAGCTATTTGCACACTTACATTTCCTGCTGGATGAGGACCTGAAACCCTATGAACTGAAATATTATTTAAACCTGCTAATGGAGAATTTCCATTTTTCCCAACAGATACATGAACATTTCCTTTGGTTAGTTTACTTAATGCCGTAACTGCTACCTGGAGTTCATTCTCTTTCCCTGTCAACACATAGTCATTATCTGCTTCAAGAGGAGCTGTAGTGTAACCAGAGATAAAAATAGCTTTTGGAGTAGCGTCAGGATTTGCAATGACATCATAAGGACGTTGCTTAATAAAAGGCCAGCATCCCGAAGCCAATAAGTGTGCCTTTATAGCATCACCATCCATAGCATTTACATCTTTTGCACCAAAGTCTGCATATTGCTGTTCTTTATCTGCTAGAATTTTGAAAGCTAAAATCTTTCTTTTGGCACCACGCACTATTTCCAAAATCTCTCCACTTACTGGAGAAGGAAAAAGCATATTTTCATTAGATTTTGAGTGAAAAAGTGGTTCGCCGGCTTTAACTTCTGTCCCTTGTTTGGCAATAACTTTGGGGATTATACCGTGAAAATCGTCAGGCTTAATTGCGTAAACATTACTTGTAGTGGCATTTACAGTAACTTTCTCTGCTTCGCCAACAAGCTTAATGTCTAAGCCCTTTCTGATACGAATGTCTTTTGACATATTTGTAGTCTATGTTAATTAACTAAAAAAATCGTGCAAATTTACTAATTAAAACACGTAAGTGAAAGCAGGTTCTGTTATAAGATTTTATTTATAACGTTTCTAAATAAGTGTTTTTTTGAATCAAAAAAACAACATCTACTTTATGAGGCAAATATACAATCTCTTACCGTATCCTTTATCACATACATTTCATATTTCTTCAAATTTAAATACCACTATCCAAATAATTAACAAAACAATATCTGTGCATCCATATTTAAATTACCAGTCAAAAAAATAAAACAAAATTGAAAGTTCATCTCACAAAGAGTTTTTAGAACAAAAAGAAGTAAACACATTTCCTTTAACCATCTTGCAGGCAATAAAACTCTATTCTATTTGTTTATATTTACACCTGAAATCATTATTTATAATGCCAGAAAAACTTAGACAAATTTTATTCTTTTTTATATTTTCTATTGCGGCTTGCTATACCTCTTATACTCAGTCCATAATCAAAGAAACTCCAGCTGCAAGTCATATCAACACCATTCAATTTCTTACTGATGCAGAATTCGCGGGGGTACCTATTTTAAAAATAGGAGAACCCATAAGTATTGCTTTTGATGACACTACAGGAGATGAATCGGATTACTACTATAGAATAAGTCATTATAATTTTGATTGGACTCCTTCTGCTCTATACAAAAATGAATACCTGGATGGATTTGACGAAATTAGAATTGTAACCTATGAAAACTCATTCAATACGCTACAAATGTATAGTCACTATACATTAAACATCCCTAATGAAGATACCAGAAGACTTAAAGTAAGCGGAAACTACCTAATAGAAATCTACGACGACGATGATGAAGTCGTATTTTCAAGGAAATTTATAGTTTACGAACCTCTTACTACTGTAAAAGTATACACCAAGAGATCAAGGGACTTAAAATACATCAACACAAAACAATCTGTTCAATTTGAAATAAATTCTGCTAGAGAAATTCTAAGAAACCCCAAACAAACGGTAAAGACCTTAGTCATGAAGAACAATGACATTAACAGAGGAATTACCAATCTAAAACCTCAATTCACCATTGCAGATAAACTCGTATATAAATACGATCAGGAATCCAGTTTTTGGGGAGGAAATGAATTTTTATTTTTTGACAGTAAGGACATCAGAGCTTCCACAGTGAGTACCCGAAGAATTGAACTAGACGGAATTTACCACAACTATTTATATCCAAATATTGTAAGAGCAAATAGAAAATACACCTATAATCCAGATATTAATGGAAATTTTGTGATTCGAAATCTTGATGCAGAGGATAATAATGTTGAAGCTGATTATGTTTGGATGCATTTCTTTTTGGAATGCTATGAACCTCTCGACGGTGGAAAAATTCATCTTTATGGTAATTTTAATAATTACACCTTAGACGAATCTACTCTTCTCGAATATAATGAGAAAGACGCCATATATTACAACAAAAGACTATTCAAGCAAGGATTTTATAACTATAAGTATGTATTACTTAGACCAGATGGAACTATAGATCCTGGATTTATAAGTGGCAATTTTGATGAAACCGAAAACGAATACACCGTGATACCTTATTATCGTGCCCCGGGCGCACGTTATGACAGAGCTATCGGAAAAGGCGTAGCTAACTCAGCAAATATTACAAACTAAAATAATTCCTAATTTATTTTTTGGGATTGTAATAAACTCCTCCTATTTTAGACCCCTACCGGCTAAACAACTAAAAAAATGAAAGAAACGGGGAGATTTCTTAAAAAGTACAGAGGAGACGAATGTCTTAACTGTGGAGTTCCTTTGGACATTATAGATAGATACTGCAATCATTGCGGACAAATAAACACCAATAAGAGATTATCTCTTAAAGATTTTTTTAGTGAGTTTTTTGCCAGTATTTTTTCTTATGATTCCCGATTAAGACACACTATAATTGCATTACTTTTTAAACCTGGAAAAATCTCAAAAGAATACATTCAAGGTAAACGAGTAAAATACGCTAATCCATTTCGATTCTACCTTAGTGTTTCTATCATATTTTTTATCATTAATGGTTTATTTATTGATTTTGATGG
This sequence comes from Aquimarina sp. AU119, assembly GCF_900312735.1. Lineage (NCBI taxonomy): Bacteria > Pseudomonadati > Bacteroidota > Flavobacteriia > Flavobacteriales > Flavobacteriaceae > Aquimarina > Aquimarina sp. AU119. Next base: position 28,834 of record NZ_OMPF01000035.1, read on the forward strand.
CTATAGAACAGAAATGGAAGATAAAGCTAAATTCGGAAAAGAAGCCATCGATGAGATCAAAGAAAGCATCAAAATGGATGATTCTACAAAGCAAAAAATTAGTGATCAAATATTAACAACTAATGGCATCCCTGAATCTGAAAAAGATAAAATTAGCCAAGAAATCCTAAATGCGGATGGACTTTCTTTCTTAGATATTGAGGAAGATACTCCCAAAGAAGTTGTCTATTATTCACAAGAGCAAATCGATAGTATCGGATTCTTTAAAAGAGGCTTTAAACTTTGGGCAATGTATAGAGATTATTATAAAAAAACAGAAGAGAAATCTACGTATAGAGCTTTATCAGAATTAAAACATAAAAAAAACCAACTTAACAAATACGTTTATCACAGAGTTTTAAAAACCAAATCAATAGAAGAAAACTATGGGCAAGAGTTTTTTGAATTCATATTTAACAAATTACCTTTTATAATTTTCTTCTTCCTGCCATTTTTTGCTTTAGGCATTTGGCTTTTATACATTAGAAGACCTTTCAATTATATGGAACATCTAGTTTTTATATTCCATACGCAAACCATGTTTTTCATAGTAATTGGTCTCGCTATTCTAATTTCTAAAATCTCAAACGTCAATGCATTTTTTAATATCGCAATGCTTGTTTTCTTATTTTACCTGTATAAAGCCATGCGAAAGTTTTATAATCAAGGGAGAGGTAAAACTATTGTTAAATTTCTGTTAGTGAATGTATTATTTTTTATATTAGCAGGTGTAGGTTCTGTACTAACTTTAGTAGGATCCGTGTTTATATTTTGATATGGTTCAACAAATTACCAGAGGTATAAAAATTTCGGTGGACACCACCTTTGAAGGCACGTTCTATAAGAACTACAAGATTCACTTTGCCTTTGGTTATCGCATTACTATTGAAAACCAAAGCAAAGATTCTGTGCAGCTCACTTCACGTTTTTGGGAGATCAAGGATGCCCTTAATAACACCGAAATTGTCGAAGGCGAAGGAGTAATCGGAAAAAAACCTGTCCTAAAACCTGGAGAATCTCACTCTTACAATAGTGGATGTTTACTTAGCTCACCTTTTGGAGCAATGAAAGGACATTATAATATGGTTAATTTTACATCTACTCGAAAATTTCAAGTAATGATTCCCGGTTTTAAGTTAAGCGCCCCTTTTGCACTTAATTAGTAATAATTTCTACCTGTTCAAACCTAAATCTTTTCTCATCTTGTTCTATGTGACAATATTTACAGTTAGAATCATATACAAAATGATGCTCTTTGGTGATATCAAAACCATCTCTTGTTGCTCTAAACAATCCTTTAAAATCCTCTTCTCCATATTCGGTATATCTTCTGATTTCAAAAAGTTGTTTTTGCAAAGATTCCTTGATTATGAAATATGCACTACTTCCAATCCCAGAAAGAAAATGAGCATCTTTTAAAAAATCTGGCACCACGACCTTTTTCTTTTCTTCAAATGGCGGTATTTTTTTATCAAAATAATTAGTGAGATTTTCCCTGAAGACCGAATTTGGATACTCCACAAGAACTCCCTTTTCTACTTGGTATATCTTATTCTCCATAGATCCTTTTTCAACATTCCCCAAAGGACTTGGAGTAAATAATTTATTTCTCAACAAAGGAGTTCTTATTCTAGAATTATCGGTACTCTTCAAAATTGTATCTGTAACTATTCTTGAGCAATTGCTCCCTTCTTTTCTAAAAGTAGAATACGGGATACTTCCTCTATCCTGTGTTTCTAGAACATATTTTTTTGCTTTATCGTAGAAAATATAATCACATACAGACGCCACCAAACGTCCACTGCCATGAGTTTTTTCAGGATGCTTTTCTAACCATAACAAAAATTCGTTGATATTAGCCAATTTACCATCTGTAGTAAACGTAGCTTTAAATGGTATCTCCAGCTCTACATCTGTAATAGCACTCCTAACCCTTCCTTTTCCGTGAGGTGTTATATATCGTCCAAAATCATAATATTCTGCAATACCAGTTTTATTTTCGATAAGCACAAAAGCTGCGTGCCCCGCCTTAATAACTCCATTCTTACCCAAGCCAAACAATTGCAATAAACTTGAAGCATTTTTTTCATCAGAAAAACGAACAAAAGTATCGGGAAACGCAAGCGAAATTATTTTGCCTGTATAGTTCAATCTTCTTAATTTAAAATCATCTTTCTAAGCCGTTATCGCTTCAAAAACCACAGTACTTACTTCTTTATTTTGTAGATTTTCATATCGCATAGAAAGCTCTTCTTCTTTTTTTACGATTTGAGTAATACTTCTGGTTTTTAAAAAACCTCGATCGATTTGCAGATCTACATCTTTATTTCCTATTCCAGCATTTTTATGAAAATCCAGAAGGGAATTTGATGTCAATACATTCTGGCTCTCATAAGCAGAAAACCATTCTTTACGCATAGCTTTCATCTCTTTGGTATACAAAGTAGAAGATGACCATATATGCATTTCTTTCTTTAACCTTTTAAAATGTTTTTGTTGTCCATCCCAGACAAATTCAAAAAACAAAAGGTCAGATTGCCAATTTGCAGCCACAATAGTAAAAGGCTCTATTCCTTTACAATTATAGGTCAAAATTGCTTCTTCTAGATGATCTGCTTCTAGCAAATCTTTAACAACAACACCTCTACTTTGCCTATACGACAAAGATCTTTCATGGATTTCAAAACCTCCATTAAGCAAACATATCATTGTATTCTTATCACTCACCCCTATCCAAGTGCCTCCGGCAACGGCGTCCTTTGGGAATAACATTCTTGTTTTATTCACCTGATAAAATTCAGGAAGTAATGTTTTTCGATTTATGGCCTCATCACGATTAGAGGTAAGGATAAAATTATTTTCTTGAGTTGGAATTAACGTAACTGTACACATAAATTTTGGGTCGCCTAAATATCTCACAACTTACAAAAAAAATTACATACTCTACACCTTTATAGCTCCAAAAGGTTAAGTTCGTTTTTCTTTAACTTTGTTTACCAACCTTTAACATCTTTTTCTTATAGATGTAAATGTTATACCTTTTAAAACAAAGGAATCGACAGAAGAATTTTACTTATTTTGTGTGTTTTTTTTGCATAAAAGGTTAAAATAGATTTTAGCCATCATAATTTTTTATCTTTGCAATCCTAAATGACTAACTCATTTTGAGAAACACATCTTACTAATTTAAATTATAACACATTACATTATGGGAAAAGGATTTTTTCAAGTTCCTACAGCTATAAACGAGCCTGTAAAGTCATATGCTCCTGGAACTCCTGAAAGGGAAGAAGTTTTGGCAACATATACAGAAATGTACAATACTACTATCGACGTACCTTTATATATTAATGGCGAAGAAATTAGAACCGGAGACACTGCTACAATGACTCCTCCACATGAGCACCAACACATACTGGGAACATACCATAGAGCAGAAAAACAACACATCCAGAAAGCAATTGATACTGCATTGGATGCCAGACAGCAATGGGCCGATCTTGCATGGGAACAACGTGCTGCAATTTTCTTAAAAGCTGCCGAATTAATTGCAGGACCTTACCGCGCAAAAATCAATGCAGCTACTATGCTGGCCCAGTCCAAAAATATATTTCAAGCAGAAATTGATGCTGCTTGTGAGTTTATTGATTTCTTACGTTTTAATGTAGAATTCATGACTCAAATTTATGAAGATCAACCAGATTCTACTTCGGGTGCATGGAATCGATTAGAATATCGCCCATTGGAAGGTTTTGTATATGCTATTACTCCATTTAACTTCACCGCTATTTCAGGAAATCTTCCCGCAAGTGCTGCTTTAATGGGAAACACTGTCGTATGGAAACCTAGTGATAGTCAAATTTATTCAGCAAAAGTCATTGTTGATATTTTTAAAGAAGCTGGTGTTCCTGATGGTGTGATTAATGTTGTATATGGTGATCCTGTAATGATTACAGATACGGTTTTGGCTAGTCCTGATTTTGCAGGAATTCACTTCACAGGAAGCACACATGTTTTTAAAGATATTTGGGCAAAAATCGGAACTAATATTCATAATTATAAAACATATCCAAGAATTGTAGGAGAAACCGGTGGTAAAGATTTTATTGTTGCTCACCCTAGTGCAAATGCAAAACAAGTTGCCACAGGAATTTCTCGCGGTGCATTCGAATTTCAAGGACAAAAATGTAGTGCCGCTTCCAGAGCATATATCCCAAAAAGCCTATGGACTGATGTAGAGAAGTTTTTAAAAGAAGATATAAAGTCTTTCAAAATGGGATCTCCAGAAGACATGAGTAACTTTATCACTGCCGTGATTCATGAAGGGTCTTTTGATAAACTAGCCAAATATATTGATCAGGCTAAAAATGATAGTGATGCAGAAATCATTGTTGGAGGTAATTATGATAAAACTAAAGGATATTTTATAGAACCTACGGTAATCCTTGCAAAAGATCCAAAATACACAACAATGTGTACTGAACTTTTTGGCCCTGTGATCACAATTTATGTATATGATGACAACCAATGGTCAGAAACCTTAAAGTTAGTTGATGAAACCAGTGAATATGCCTTAACCGGAGCTATATTTTCTACTGATCGTTATGCTGCGGCAGAAGCTACCAAAGCGTTACAAAATAGCGCAGGTAATTTCTATATCAATGATAAACCGACTGGTGCAGTCGTAGGGCAACAACCATTTGGTGGTGCCAGAGCATCAGGAACTAATGACAAAGCAGGATCATACCTCAACTTACTGCGTTGGGTATCTCCTCGTACTATAAAAGAGACTTTTGTCACACCGGTAGATTACAGGTATCCTTTCTTAGGAGAATAAACCTACTATACCCAAACAAAAAAGCGTCCAATGGGCGCTTTTTTTGTTTGGGTATACCGGCTTAAACATTTAATTTTACTTGAAACCATATATACACAAAATGAAGAAGGTACTAATTGCGGGAGGAGGAATAGCAGGGCTTGCTATTGCTAGGATGCTCCAGCACAAAGGGCATCATATAACACTAATAGAAAAACAACCCAAATGGCAAATTTCGGGTACTGGGCTATATATCCCTTCTAACGGAATTGTAGCTTTAGATAAAATAGGGTTAGGTGATATGGTTAGAAAAGAAGGTTTTATAGTAAGTTCTCGACATATTATGGATTCAAATGCCAAAATGTTACTAGAGCTAGATCTCGAAAAAATATGGGGAAGAAAAAAAGCTTGTGTTGGAATTAAAAGAAAAAAACTTCATGATATTCTTATAGATGGTATCGATAAGGTTAACATCCTATTTGACACTACTATAAAAAATTTAAAAACCGATCCTCAATATATCGATATTGAATTATCTAATGGTCACAAAGAAAAATACGACTTGGTTATCGGAGCTGATGGTCTATATTCTAAAACCAGAACATTGATATTTGGAGATATCCCTTTGAGAAAAGTTACCGCTCAAGTATGTCGTTTCATCATCAAAAAACCTAAAAAAGTCAATTCATGGACACTATTTATAAGTGCTATAGGCCAATTTCTAATTATTCCAATAGATAACGATTCTGCATATTGCTATGTAAATCGAAAAACAAAAGGCCTAAAAACATTTGACAAAGAACTCTATATGGAACCTTTCAAAAAATTTGCTTCTCCCGTTCCTGAAATTCTTGAAGAGTGGTCTCCTGATCATTCTTATTGGAATGACCTTGAAGAACTCCCAAAACTACCTATTATGGGTGATGGAAGACTAGTGCTAATTGGAGATGCCGCACACGGAATGCCTCCTTTTATGGCTCAAGGAGGAGCATTAGCTCTTGAAGATGCTGCAGTGCTTGCAACCCTATTAGAAGATGAGGATTGGAGCAACGTAGCTTCTACTTTCTCCAAAAACAGAACGCATCGTATTGAATGGACAAGGATTCGTAACCAAAAACGAGAAAAACTTTCTAAACTACCGTATTGGATTGCTAAACTAGGATTAAAAAAAGTAGGAGAAAAAAACTGGACTGAAGATTACAAACCACTTGCCGAAACTCCGAACTGGTAGGTTAACAATAAAACTCTATTTAGCGCACATAAAAAACAATAAATTTTGAAAAACATGATTACAATACGAACCGCCAAAACAGAAGACCTCCCAATACTTCTTAATTTTGAACAATTACTCATTGAAGCAGAGCGTCCAATGGATGTTACTTTAAAATTAGAAAAGATTAGCTATTATGATATAGGCGCCTACATCACGGCTGATCATACCCAGGTAGTCGTTGCCGAAATTGATGGAGAAATTGTAGGGAGCGGCTATGGACAAATTAGAGATCGAAAGGACTTTTTTAAACAAAAACAACTTGGATATATCGGTTTTATGTATGTAAAAGAAGAACACCGCGGTAAAGGAATAAGTCAAATGGTAATCCAAAATCTATATGAATGGTTCAGAAGTAAAAACCTTGAAGAAGTTCGCTTAACCGTCTATGAAAAAAACCCCAGAGCTATAAAAGCTTACGAAAAAACAGGTTTTGAGAAACATTTAATCGAAATGCGGGTCAATCTAAAAAATCAATATTCTAAATAAATATCGTTGTTACTTTTAATGCCTTGTCTTAGAAAGAGACATTAGCTTTTAAAAACTTTAACCAATTTTTCTCTGCTTTTGTCAAAGGTTCTAATTCTGCAACATAAGTAGGATTTTTTGTATACCAGGATTGTTTCTGATAATATGCTTGTATAAAATCTGTTTTAAAAACATATCCTCTCCTTGCATAGGGTAAATTTCTTAAAATCTTATACGATTTTTCATCTTTTACATCTTGTAATTTTTCCTGAAAGGAAATATCAAAAGGAATAATTGTACATTCTTGTGCATCAAACTCTTCTTTTTGACAATACTGGAAATTCCTGGATGACGATATATATAACTCATCTTTGGACACGAAATTTTTCTTATGAAATGTCAGGGAACCTTCTTCAATATAAAAATCTGTAAATTCCCTCTCTTTATTAAAACTCTTCAATCCTTTTCCTGTTATTTCCCAATCCTCATTACCGGAATAAAATGACTTATTGATACTAAAACTCGCTTCATTTCCCATATCAACAATAAGTGTAAAATCGTCTATCTGCTTATTGGACCAACGATTAGCAGCAGTTAATATATAATCAAATGAATACTTATCCATTACCGAACCCGAAAGCTTAAAGATATACTTATGCCTAATTACATTCTTTCCTTTTTTAAAATTTGCATTAAAATGATAGACATAATAAAATTCGGGGTCATTGGTATTAAAATCACTCCCTATAACTTCATTTTCTGTCTTTGCCAGAATCTCACCATTTTTATAATATAAGCTATCTGAAACGATAGCAGTTTTGTAAGAAAGGTTAACAGTATTCATCTCTACTGAAAATCTATTAATATATGGATGCTTTCCATTAATGGGATATCCATCTACATCTCCAGAAGGAGAAGGTGCTTCAAAACCCACAAGAACCTTTTTGTCATTACCATGATTATAAAACTCATAGTATACATCTACACTCAAAAACTCTTCCTTATACCGGGTTACTTTCAATATTTCTTTTGTAACAGCAATATCTGCATCGGTTATAGGAACCAAATGATTTCCACTTGCATAATAGGCTCCATCATTGGCAAAAAAAACCTGTGTAGTTGCTATAAGCAACCATAAAAGACATCGTATACTATACTTCATATTCACAATTTATAAAAATCAAGTTTATCCTGCCATATCACTCCTATCATATATCAATCTATCTCCTTCTAAAGTAAAATATAAAAATATATTATACTCTCCGCAAGCCTCTTCCTCTTCTGCATCTCTACCCGTATTTATCCCATAACTAATAGATAACTTATTTTCATTCAAATATATTGAATATATATAATCACAATTATCTCCGGGAATTTCAACCGTTTTATCTACTGTATAACTATCTTTTAATGCGTTTAAATCCAAATGCTGAAATAGTTGATAAAGACTTGGGTGACTTTTTTCTGATAGTATGGTTGATTTTTCAATAAAGACTTGTCGCGTTAAGTACCCATTTTGAGCTTCTATGAGCTTATTTAACTCTTCATCTCTTTTTACAAATAGATAATCTTTGGTGGGAAAGTCAATAAATTTAGACAATTCTACCTTATTTTGATCTGCAAGTGCTTTTTTCATCTTTTGAAGCTGATTTACAACCAAATAATTTAAATAAAACTTGTTATTATCCGGAGTATATCCATCTATAGCTTCTATTTCATCGCTATATTTTGTTTGATTTCCTCCCCCCATATGGGTAGCTCCCAATGCCATTTCCTTTTTCCAACCTCCAGGGAAATAAGCATGTCCTTTCTCTATCATCATCTGCATCTTTTGTTTTACTACATGCTGTATTTTGACAGGCAACATATAAAACTCTTTATCCACAGTAGTATATCGTTCATCATCCACTTCACTATTCTGATGTCGTATTCCTATTTTTTTCCCTTTATAATAAATTAAAATCTTAACCCTTCCATCATTATACATGTCTTGACCTGATGAACCATAAATAACTAAAGGATCTATCAACCCATCTTTATCCCAATCTGAAAACTCAGAATATTTTGTCCAAAACCAAATTGATTCTTCACCTTCCTTTTTAAAATCATTTGTAGTATAATTAATTTTAAATTGTTTATCTCTATATATTAAATTAAATGCCCTAATACTATCATACAGCGATTCTTCCTTTTCATTGGTTCTTAAAAAGTGTTCTGTAAAAACTGCATAATGTTCACCTTCGTGGTCGTTATAAACATATGCTTTCCAAATCCCATAATTTATCCCTAACTGATCTTTTATCTTCTTTGTAAAAAGGGATTGAATTTCTTCCTTAGAAAGCTCTTTTGATGGCTCTATAAGAACGACCTGGTCAAGAGTTTCTGTTTTCATTACCGTTATCGAGTCTATTTTGGAATCTTTATGACTCGTCTCAGTTTGTGACTTACTAATTTGCTCTTGACAGGATATAAAAATCAGTATAAGTAAACATGTTAGTAATTTCTTTATCATACAGAATCATCTTAAATTATTTGCCTCTTTATATCGGTTCTAATGGTTTAAAACACACATTCTACAAAAAAGGGTTTGAACGGTAATTTTAAAACACTAAAATACTTTTAATTTTAATGATATCTATCAGCGATAAAAACTTGCTTGATTTTAATTAATATTTGATAATCATTTATTATTATTCGCAGTAAATAGCAAACATTAAACTTTATATTTTAATGGCAAGTACACTACTTTTTTAGTTTCGAAAAACTCAGAATCAAAATAATCAGAAAGTTTATATTCTATTGCTTTTGGGAATAACGATAATTCTTCGGTTAGATCACCCCCTTTAAGATACAAAATACCATTTTGAAATTCGTGTTTATCCTTTTTCAAAGTGTTCTTGCGAATCCATTTTACAAAATCGGGCATATTGGTAACTGCGCGACTCACTATAAAGTCAAAACGATCATCAAAAGTTCCCGCCCTACGTTGCTCTGCTTTTACATTTGATAAACTCAGTGCTTTAGCTACTTCATTAACAACACGTATCTTTTTGGCGATTACATCGATTAAATAAAACTGAGTTTCTGGAAATAAAATTGCCAATGGTATCCCTGGAAAACCTCCTCCTGTACCAACATCTAATACCTTCGCTCCGGGAACAAACTTCATAACCCTGGCTATTCCAAGAGAATGTAATACATGCCGTTCATAAAGTGATTCAATATCTTTACGCGAAATCACATTAATTTTGGCGTTCCACTCTGCATATAATTCTCCCAGTTTTGAGAACTGAACTTTTTGTTCTTCTGTAAGGTTCGGGAAGTATTTTAGTATAATATCCATCAATAATTAAATTAAAGCACAAAAATACATGTTAAGATCATATATTTTACTTCTTTTTAGGAACTTAAAAAAATTTAAATACCTAACTTTACCCAATATAATTATAATCAATAACGTTTGGTTATAAACCTCAATAATGATGACTACACCTAACATACGTTTTAGCAGAGTAGATTCTGCAAAATTCTTTAGAACACTTAACAAACGTGTTAACTTGTATTTCAAGGAAAACAACATCAAACGGACAGGAAACTGGAAGTTACACCTGAAAGCAATTGTTATGTTCTCTATGTTTTTAACTCCATATTTCCTAATGCTTACGCTTGACATTTCACAATGGTGGATGCTATTGCTAACTATAATAATGGGAGTAGGAATGGCTGGTGTAGGTATGAATGTAATGCACGATGGTAATCATGATTCATATTCTTCAAAAAAATGGATCAATAAGTTAATGGGAAGTAGTTTATACATTCTAGCTGGCAATGTTTATAATTGGCAAGTACAGCATAATGTTCTTCACCATACCTATACAAATATTCATGGACATGATGAGGATATGGATGCAGGAAGAGTTATTCGTTTTACTAAGCATGCAAAATGGAGACGTTTTCATAAGTTTCAGCACTATTATTCCATATTTTTATATGGATTGCTAACTTTTAATTGGGCACTTACAACAGATTTTAAACAAACTAAAAATTATTTGGCCCGTAAGCTTTCATATGGCAAATTACCAAGTCCCTTAAAACAATGGAGTACAATTGTTGTTACCAAAATTATTTATGTATCTATCTGGATTGTAATCCCTATGATTTTTATGTCTATAGCCTGGTGGAAAATCTTAATAGGATTTTTTGTAATGCATTATGTTGCAGGATTAATACTAAGTGTTGTATTTCAACTTGCTCATATGGTAGAAGAGGCGCAAATGCCAATACCAGATAAAACAGGTACTATGAAAAACACATGGGCTATCCATCAGTTATTTACAACAGTTAATTTTTCAACAAAAAATAGATTAGTCAATTGGTTTACTGGCGGTTTGAACCATCAGGTGGAACACCACATTTTTCCACATATAAGCCACGTTCATTATACCAAAATTTCTAAAATCGTAAAACAAACGGCATTAGAATTTAATTTACCATATAATGAATACAAGAGTACTCGCAAGGCTATCATTGCACATTTCAAACACCTTAAGGAAATGGGGATGAAGCCTGCGACAATACAATCATAACTTTTATTTACCAATTAAAATGAGCACACAAGTATCGGAAATGAGTATTCAGTTATCAGACAAAATTAACGCGCTTAAAGCATCCGCAACACTTGCCATGGCTGCGAAAGCAAGAGAATTAAGAGCAGAAGGAAAAGACATTATTGGCCTTAGCCTGGGTGAGCCGGATTTTAACACTCCAGACTTCATCAAAGATGCAGCTATTCAAGCTGTAAATGATAATTACAATTCATACACTCCTGTTGATGGATATGTAGAATTAAAAGACGCGATTATAACAAAATTTAAGCGTGATAACAGCCTCACTTATGATCGCTCACAAATTGTTGTATCTACAGGAGCTAAACAAGCACTTTATAACGTTGCTCAAGTATGCCTAAACCCAGGAGATGAGGTAATTCTTCCTTGCCCATATTGGGTAAGCTATAGCGATATCGTAAAACTATCAGGAGGAGTACCTGTTGAAGTAAAGACTGCAATTGATACTGATTTTAAAATAACTGCAGAGCAGCTAGAAAAAGCGATCACACCAAAAACTAAAATGTTATGGTATAGTTCTCCTTGTAACCCTAGCGGATCTATTTATAGTAAAGAAGAGTTAAGAGCAATAGCAGATGTATTACAGAAACATCCTAATATCATTGTGGTAAGTGATGAAATCTATGAACATATTAATTACGTTGGAGGCCATGCATCAATGGCTCAATTTGAAGATATGTTTAACCGTACAGTAACTGTTAATGGTGTTGCAAAAGCATTTGCAATGACTGGATGGAGAATTGGATATATTGGAGCTCCCGCTACAATTGCCAGAGCATGTAATAAAATGCAAGGCCAAGTAACTAGTGGAGCCAATTGTATCGCCCAACGTGCGGTAATTACAGCACTAGAAGCTCCAGTTAGCAAAATCCAGTACATGGTTGATGAATTCAAAGAACGCAGAAAATTAATCCTTAATCTGCTATCCGAAATTCCTGGATTTGAATGCAATGAACCTGAGGGAGCATTTTATGTTTTTCCTGATATTTCATATTACTTTGGAAAAACAATTAAAGGGCATACCATAGAAAACGCAACAGATTTTTCTATGTTTTTATTAGAAGAGTCAAATGTAGCAACAGTTACGGGTGTAGCTTTTGGCAATGGCAACTGCATTAGAATATCATATGCTGCAAGTAAAGAACAAATTATAGAAGCAATCAAAAGAATTAAAGAAGCTGTTAGCTAATTACTTTATTGCTTTATTTTTAAAAAATATCCGGTTATCTCCACCATAAGATAATCGGTTTTTTTAATCTGTTTGTTTTTTTGGAAAACACTAACAAATTTTAACCTTATTTTATCATTATTAATTCATCCTCTTATATACTAAACAAACAAAATTAAAGTTATACTCTTTTATTACTTAAATAAGCTGTATTAACCTAAAACAGTGATTATAAAACCAACTTAAACCAAATCGTCATGGACACCATGGAAAAAGAACGTATCGTCAAAAAAAATATACTTGAACTTTACCGAGAAAACTTCAATGTATACCAAACAGATGATGAGATCTTAAATATTAACCCTAAAAAGGAATCCGGATCTAATTACCTTAGATATTATGAATCCATATTAGATATTTTCTTTATAGAAGAAGAACATCTTGATAGTATTACAGGAAAGGTAAAAGACACTATTAAGAAAGTGGCGGAGCTATGGACTACATTACCAAACTCATCTGCAACCTGGAATTGGCAAATGCAATAATTGCGAAATCTTTTTCGACCTTTATCTGTTTCTCCAAAAGAACGGAGTAAGAAGTATCAACACTGTAAAGAGCTCTAGCCTTCCTATTAACATAAGGAAACAACACCACCATTTCCCAATATCAGGAAGCACGTCAAAGTTATTTACTGGACTAAGTTTACCAAAAGCAGGACCAACATTCCCCAAAGAGGATGCGGCTCCTCCTATTGCTGTTTCAAAATCTAACCCTAAAGCTCCAAGCACCACTGACCCAATAATAAATGCCAGCATATATAGAATAAAAAATGCTATTATATTAAATACAATTTCTTTAGAAACTGCTTTTGTATTATATCGAACTGGTAAAATCGCTCTTGGATGCAGAGTACGTTTAAATTCTAAAATTCCATTTTTAATGGTTATTAAATGTCTCATTACTTTTATACCTCCTGAAGTAGAACCTGCAGACCCTCCTAAAAACATAATCCCAAAGAAAAGAATAGTCAAAAACGGAGTCCACATTGTAAAATCTGCACTAACAAATCCTGTTGTGGTAATTACAGCTACTACTTGAAACAAAGCATGACGAAAAGCACTTTCCGCTTCTCCCCATACCATTGGATGATCAATCGATGAAATAGATGGATCAGATTTAAAGTAAATCACAACCGTAGCAATTAGGGTAAATACAACGGTAAATAAAGTATAAAACTTGAATTCTTCATCTTTTATAATTTTTTGAATCTTACCTTTAAACCCAAAATAACTAAGGACAAAATTCATTCCAGCCAGGAACATAAATAATATAATAATATACTGTATAATCGGTTTATCATTCCAATATGCTACACTAGCATTTTTAGTAGAAAACCCCCCAGTAGACAATGTACTTAACGCATGATTTATAGCATCAAAAAAGTTCATTCCTGCAAGTTTCAAAAGAATGGTTTCAGCAACTGTATATCCAAAATAAATCAACCATAATCGTTTTGCAGTATCTGTAATTCTTGGATGTAATTTGTCTGCACTAGGACCCGGAGCTTCGGCAGCAAAAAGTTGCATCCCCCCTATTCCTAACAACGGTAAAATTGCGATAGCTAACACAATAATTCCCATTCCACCAATCCAATGTGTTAAACTACGCCAAAACAACACTCCTTTCGGAACAATTTCTATTTCATTGAGAATAGAAGCTCCTGTAGTCGTATATCCAGACATGGTCTCAAAAAAGGCATTCGTAAATCCAGGAATAGCACCAGAAAACAAATATGGCAGGGTTCCGCTGAGCGACATAAAAATCCACCCAAACGTTACTACGATATATCCTTCTCGTTTATTAATTTCTTTTTGATGTTCTCTTGTTAAAAACATCAACACTATACCAATAAACATCGTAGCAAAAGACGCCATCATGATCTCTATGGTAACACCATCTTTATAAATAAAACTAATGATCGCAGCAATTAACATGAAACAACCATTACAGAGTAGTAATAACCCCATAATGTGCGAGATGATTTTATAGTTTAATCTAGACATCTTACAAGAACAACTTTTCTATCTTCTTAATGGATTTAGGAAGACAGCATACCACGACTCTATCTCCTGCCTGAATATAAAAATCACCCAATGGGATCATTCCAATTCCGTCTCGTATCACTCCTGCAATTATTGCTGACCTTGGAAAATCTAAATCTTTTATCAGGTTCTCACTTACTTCTGAAGTTGGCTTAACAATAAACTCAAGTAATTCGGCATTCATATTATTAAGTTTGGTCATAGCAACGACCTCTCCTTTTCTAATAAACCTAAAAATATTGTTAGCAGCTAATAGCTTTTTATTTATTAGAGTATCAATACCTATAGAATGTGACAATTGGAAATAATCCATATTTTCGACCAATGCAATAGTCTTTCTTACTCCTTTAGATTTTGCCACAAGACACGACATAATATTAGTCTCAGAATTCCCTGTAACGGCTATAAAAGCATCCATACGATCAATACCTTCTTCTTGCAATAACTCAACATTTCTCCCATCACCATTAATTATCAAAGCATTCGGCAAATCATCAGCAAGATCAAAAGACTTATCCCTATCTTTCTCAATAAGTTTTACTCTAAACTTATGATCGCAGAGGTCACAAGAAGTTTTAAATCCTATCTTACTTCCTCCAAGAATCATAACATTCTTGATTTGTTCTTTTACTTTTCCTGTCAATTTATAGAGTTCTTCTACCCCACCTTGAGAAGTTACAAAATACACCTGATCTCCTTCTTTAAAAGTTGTATCCCCTCTTGGTATTAAGGTGTATTGAGTACCTGACCGCTGAATAGCAATTGGCATAAAATGTAATTCTGGAAAGACATCTGCGGCTTCTCTAACCGATTTCCCAACAAATAAAGCTTCTTTAGACAATGTCGTCCCCACCATAGTTAACGCTCCATCTTCAAACTCATAACTACCATGAAATGCAGATTGATTAAGAAGGAGTTCAATTTCACTGGCCGCAAGAGCTTCTGGAGAAATCAATTCATCTATTCCAAATTTTGTAAACCCGACCTCTTCTTTATTTTCTATAAATTCTGCATTCGAAATTCTAGCAATAGTACGTTTAGCTCCTAATTGCTTTGCTAATACACATATTGTGATATTTGTTGTTTCACTAGAGGTGACACTGATCACCATATCCACATTCTCTACTCTTGCTTCTTTTAATATAGCAATTGATGTAGAATCCCCTTTAATAACTCTAATATCTAGGTGAGTATCTGCATAGTTAAGACATTCCTTATCTGTATCTATAAGCGTAATGTCCTGAGACTCAAAAGAGAGTAATTTAGCCAAATGAAACCCCACCTCACCAGCTCCGGCAATAATGATTTTCATTGGTTTTGTTTATTGTTTTCCATCTAAAGATAAAATCAATCTAAGATTTATTTTTTACTAAAAATATAACAAGTAAAGAATCTTAGAATATAAAAGCGTACAAAGATAATGTAAATTGAGTAACTGATAAAATTTGATTATCACCAACTTAATTAAAATCTATTCTGACGATCAATATCAAAAATGTATATTTGCCTAAATTTTTTTGAATGTCTGAAAAAATAACACCATATAAAGATAAATCGAGATCTAAGAAAGAGCAGGTCGCCGAGATGTTTGATACGATTTCCAAAAACTATGATGGGCTAAATCGTGTTATTTCTTTCGGTATAGATGTGAAATGGCGTAAAAAAGTAGTTCGTCTTGTAAGTAAAACCAATCCTGAAAGAATTTTGGATGTAGCTACAGGAACAGGTGATTTAGCTATTAATTTATCTAAAACAGGGGCATCAGAAATAATAGGCCTTGATATTTCTGCAGGAATGCTAGATGTAGGAAAACATAAAATTACGGCTAAAAAACTAGATAATGTAATTCATATGGTACAAGGAGACAGCGAAAGTTTACCTTATGAAGAAAATTATTTTGATGCAATTACCGTAGCTTTTGGGGTAAGAAATTTTGAAAATTTAGAGAAAGGACTTTCTGAAATTTTCAGAGTTCTTAAACCCGGTGGAATATTTGTAATTCTAGAAACTTCTATTCCAACCAAAACGCCCTATAAACAAGGGTACAAGTTTTATTCGAGTACCATTTTACCTCTTGTAGGAAAGTTGTTTTCCAAAGACAAATCGGCATACTCCTATCTACGTGAAAGTGCAGCTGCTTTTCCTTATGGAGAAGCACTCAACAATATTTTGAGAAAAATTGGGTTTATAGAAGTCAAAGATAACCCACAAACTTTTGGTGTTGCTACAATTTATACAGCCACAAAATAATATGAAAAAACTATTTATCTTAATTGCTGTTTTAGTATGTACTCAAAACTTGAGTGCTCAATTATTTTCTAAAGAAAAAGTTCAAAATCTTCAGAACTTTGATAAACCTAGGTTTAGTTACGGTTATATTCTTGGATTCAATAGTTATGATTTTAATTTTGATTATACTGCTGATGCTCCAAATACAGATATTATCGTAGATAAAACAACAGGTTTTAGTGTTGGGCTTTTAGGGAATATGAGAATTAATGATTATTTTGATCTTAGACTAGAACCAATGGTTACTTTCACCACACGTAATCTCACCTTTTCTAGCCCAGAATTCACTACCGATTTTGACGCTAATAGAGAAGTAAAATCGACATATGTTCACATACCTCTATTATTAAAGATATCTACTAAACGAATTAACAATATTAAACCTTTTATTGTAGGTGGTATTTCTACCTCTCTCAACCTATCCAGTAATGAAGATAATCCTGACGATAATAATGCAGGACAATTTAGAATGAAAACGAATACCAATTATTATGAGATTGGTTTTGGGGTAGATCTTTATTTATTTTATTTTAAATTCACTCCTTCGATACGTGGAGTGTTTGCCATGTCTGATGAATTGGTAAAAGACAATGACCCTAATAGTCCATATACATCAACTATTGACAAGATGTCAACAAGAGGAATTTTTATAAATTTCACATTCCAATAGTCTAGTTTAAGATCTTCTAAATTCGTTAAGAACAATAGCTGTAGCAGTAGCTACATTAAGACTTTCTGTTTCTTTACTAGCCCCAAACTGAGGTATTGTAATTTGGTGTTCGATAATATCTTGAACATCTTTTGAAATTCCGTTTGCTTCATTCCCCATTATTACAATGGCCTGTTCTGGTAATTCTTCTGCATAAATAGAATTTCCATCCATAAAAGTCCCAAAAACTTTTAAAACACCCACTTTATCTGTTAAAAACTCTTTCAAATCTACATAGCTAATATTTACTCTCGTTATAGACCCCATTGTTGCCTGAATGACTTTTGGATTATAGCAATCGACAGTTTGATCAGAACAAATTAAATCTTTTATCCCGAACCAATCACACAATCGAATTATAGTCCCTAAATTACCAGGATCTCTAACATCATCTAATGCAAGAATTAAATGATCTAAGGTTACTTTTTTGGTTTCTGGAATATAAAATATTGCCAAAGCGACTTGTGGTGTGGTTAAAAAACTTATCTGTTTTAGTTCTTCTTTGTTGATTTCATACTCACATGATGTAGGAATATCAAAAATATTTGGATCCAAAGTAAAAAGAGAATGCAGCTTCATACCAGCTTCAAGTAACTCTTTTATCACCTTTTTACCTTCAGCAACAAATAAACCATGTTGTTTTCGGTATTTTTTTTGATATAAACTCTTTATTAGTTTCTTTTGGTTTTTGCTAACCATACAAATAGTGTATTTTTGAATCAATAATGAATATGGATTGAAAGACTTTCTGACAAAAATATTATTAATTACTATAACCACCATCTTTTTATTTTCGTGTGATGCGGTAAAAAGAGTTCCGGAAAGCAAATATTTATTAGAAAAAAATCAAATTTTTGTTGATAGCGTTAAAACCAAAGACGTTAAGCTCTACAATCAATTATACCAAAAACCTAACACCA
Source organism: Aquimarina sp. AU119 (assembly GCF_900312735.1). Lineage (NCBI taxonomy): Bacteria > Pseudomonadati > Bacteroidota > Flavobacteriia > Flavobacteriales > Flavobacteriaceae > Aquimarina > Aquimarina sp. AU119. The sequence continues at coordinate 47,240 of NZ_OMPF01000035.1, forward strand.
AACTATTAGGAATTCCTGTCAGGCTTCATATATATAACTTAGCCAAAGTTAATCAAGATTCTTTATATAAAGATTGGTTGGTACGAAAACCAAAAAGGAAAAAGAGAATTACTCGTTTTCTTTCTAAAAAACAAGTAGATCGTTTAGGTGTTGGTTTAAATGGAATAAACGAATGGGTAAAAAGCACAGGAGAATCACCATCTATTCTTGATGAATCCAAAATAAAACGGTCTGTAAAAAGATTACAATCATATTATTGGAATAATGGCTGGTTTAATATTGAAGCTGACTATAAAATTAACACAAAAGACAATAAAACAGCCACAGTAGATTATTATGTAAAACCTCATCAACCCTATTTAATCGATTCCCTAACCTCCAAAATAGAGTCTACAGTCGCTGATTCTATTTATCAACTCCATACAGAAAAATCGACAATTATTTCTGGAAAACAATACAAAACATCAGATATAGAAGAGGAAAGAGAACGACTAACATATTTATTTAGAAATTCTGGATTATATCATTTTGAAAAAGAATTCATAAAATTTGATGCAGATACAATAAACACGGGTCACAAAGTAAACTTAAATCTTCTTATAAAGAATCGCCCTGTAACTTTTGCTGATTCTACAGCAAGAATTCCTTTTAGAGTACATAAAATAAGTAAAGTAAATATTTTCACTGATTACTCTTATCAAAATAGAAATCAAACACCAAAAGACAGTACTTCTTATAAAGGATATAAAATTTATGGTTTTGAGAAAATAAAATATACTCGTAAAGCACTTACAAATTCTGTTTTAATAACACCTGGCGAAATTTTCAGAGACAAGGATCGTACTTTTACATATAACCAAATTAATAACTTAAGAACGTTTAAATATCCAAATATCAGATACGACATAGATCCTAATGATGGAGAAAGTCTTATTGCCAATATTTTATTAACCCCCAAGAAAAAATATAGTACAAGTGTTCAATTTGATGTATCTACTTCTAGTATACAAGCATTTGGAATAGGTTTTGGAGGCTCCTTATTAATCAGAAATGTTTTTGGAGGTGCAGAAATTTTAGAAATTTCTGCCAGAGGTAGTATTGGTTCTTCTAGTGATGCTGTAGATGGAGGACAAAAGTTCTTCAACATATCAGAAGTTGGAACCGATGTAAAACTATCATTTCCAAAAATAGTTTTCCCCTTCAAAACCAATAAAATTATCCCAAAACACATGTCCCCGACAACTAACCTTATCTTTGGGATAAATATTCAGCAGAATATTGGCCTTGATAAACAAAATGCTACTGGAGTTTTTAACTACCAATGGAAACCAAACAATACCCTAACCAATCAATTAGATATTGTTAATGTTCAATATGTTAGAAATTTAAATACCAATAATTATTTCAATATTTACAGAACTTCATTTGGTCGATTAAACAATATTGCCACACAAGTACTTCAGCCAGATTCTCCATTCTTTGTACAACCAGATACCGGAACCCCAAACATAAACGATGCTGTCTTAAACATCCCTAGCGGAGCTAATAGTTTTATAGACGAATCTTTAGGCACAACTCCAAATTCTAATTTAACTACGGATCAGTTACAAGAAATTAGCAATATTAATGAGCGTAAAGTACGATTAACAGAAGACAATCTAATTCTTGCTTCTAGTTACACCTATACAAAAAACAATAGAGAAAATCTCTATGACGAAGAATATTCTAGATTTAGAGCTAAAATAGAATTTGCGGGTAATGTCTTAAGTACGATCTCTGATATAGCTGGTCTTAAGAAAAATTCTAATGATCGTTTTGAAGTTTTTGGTGTTGAATTTTCACAATATGCAAAAACAGAATTGGATTATATCAAACATTGGGATTTGGGAAGAAAAAATATAATTGCTTTTAGAACATTTGGAGGTATAGCAATACCCTATGGCAATGCCGATAACATTCCTTTTGCCCGAAGTTTTTTTGGAGGTGGACCAAATGATAATAGAGCATGGCTTGCATATGACCTTGGCCCTGGTAGTAGTGGAGGAAGAAATGAATTTAATGAAGCTAATATGAAAATAGCATCAAATCTTGAGTATCGATATAATATTTTAGGATCTCTTCATGGTGCTTTATTTATCGATGCAGGAAATATCTGGAATGTTTTAGATAGCGTAGAGGAAGAAGACGCTGTATTCTCTAAACTAGATGACATACAAGAAATAGCCGTTGGAAGTGGTTTTGGTTTTAGGTATGATTTTAATTTCTTTGTTTTAAGGCTTGATGTTGGTTTTAAAACCTTTAACCCAGCCAGTGATAATGATAAAAGGTGGTTTAAAGGATACAACTTTTCTGAAGCCATTTATAACTTTGGTATTAATTACCCTTTTTAATAAACACTTATTATCAACATTACAGTATTTTAATTCTTAGTTTGCAAAAGGGATCACTATAATATTATTTCCTATGATCACACCTGATTGTTTACTCTTTGCAACAGGTTTAATTTGATGTACTTTAATCATTATACTAATCGTATAGGTTTATATATAATTTTACTATTTTTGTACCCTTATAAACCAAAACTAAATTATGAGTCACAACATCAAACCGGGAGTTGCTACAGGAGACGAAGTACAAGCAATTTTTGAATATGCGAAACAAAAAGGTTTTGCATTACCTGCAGTTAATGTAATCGGTTCTAATACAATTAACGCTGTTTTAGAAACCGCTGCAGAATTAAACTCTCCTGTAATTATTCAATTCTCTAATGGAGGGGCGCAATTCAACGCAGGAAAAGGATTATCTAATGCCGATCAAAAAGCTGCAATAGCTGGAGCTACCGCAGGTGCAAGGCATGTACATTTAATGGCCGAAGCTTATGGAGTACCTGTAATTTTGCATACTGACCACTGTGCAAAAAAATTACTTCCTTGGATCGACGGATTACTTGACGCAGGAGAAGCTTTTTTCAAAGAAACAGGAAAACCACTTTATAGTTCTCACATGATTGATTTATCAGAAGAACCAATCGAAGAGAATATTGAAATTTGTAAGGAATATTTGGCTCGTATGAGTAAAATGGGCATGACTTTAGAAATTGAATTGGGAATTACCGGAGGTGAGGAAGACGGAGTTGACAACAGTGATGTTGATGATTCTAAGCTTTACACTCAACCAGAAGAAGTTGCATATGCTTATGAAGAATTAAGCAAAGTAAGTGATAAATTCACTGTAGCTGCTGCTTTTGGTAATGTTCACGGAGTATATAAACCTGGAAATGTAAAACTAACACCAAAAATTCTTAAAAACTCTCAAGAATTTATTTCCGAAAAATATAATGTCGAGCCTAACCACATCGATTTTGTATTTCATGGAGGAAGTGGATCTACTCTTGAAGAAATCAGAGAAGCTATTGGATATGGTGTAATCAAAATGAATATAGATACAGATCTTCAGTTTGCCTTTAATGAAGGAATTCGTGATTATATGACAAGTAAAGTTGAATATCTAAAGACACAAATAGGTAACCCTGACGGAGCAGAAGAACCTAATAAAAAATACTATGATCCTAGAAAATGGTTACGAGAAGGAGAAATTACCTTTAAGAACCGTCTTAAAAAGGCTTTCGAGGATTTAAACAATGTAAATACATTGTAGTACTACTAAAAAACCAAAGCTGAAACTTATTTAAATAAGTTTCAGCTTTTTTTAATACAATAATTTATGGCTTGGTTTAAGAGAACACAAAAAGGTATACAAACAGCTACCGAAGACAAAAAAGACGTACCAAAAGGACTTTGGTATAAGTCTCCTACAGGAAAAATTGTTGACGCAGAGCAACTTGAGAAAAATTTCTATGTAAGCCCAGAAGATGGGTATCATGTAAGAATAGGGAGTAAAGAATACTTTGAAATTCTATTTGATGATAACAAATACAAAGAATTAGACAAAAGTGTTACCTCAAAAGACCCTCTTAAATTCGAAGACAAGAAGAAATACGTTGATCGTCTTAAAGACGCACAAGAAAAAACAAAATTAAAAGACGCAGTTAGAACAGCGGTAGGTAAATCCAACGGAAATGACATTGTTATTGCTTGTATGGATTTTGCATTTATAGGAGGTTCTATGGGAAGCGTCGTAGGTGAAAAAATTTCTAGAGCTGCTGATTATGCTTTAAAAAACAAAATTCCATTTATGATTATCTCTAAATCGGGAGGTGCTCGTATGATGGAAGCAGCATTATCTTTAATGCAATTGGCCAAAACATCGGCAAAACTAGCTCAATTAGCAGATGCAGGGATACCTTATATATCTTTATGTACTGATCCAACTACAGGAGGTACTACTGCTTCTTTTGCGATGTTAGGAGATATCAATATTGCAGAACCAGGAGCATTAATTGGATTTGCTGGACCTCGTGTAGTAAGAGATACTACAGGAAAAGAACTTCCTGATGGTTTCCAGACTTCAGAATTCTTAAAAGAACACGGATTCCTTGACTTTATTACCCCTAGACAAGAATTAAAACAACGAATAAATCTATATTTAAATTTAATTTTGAATAGACCGTTAGCGAATTAGTCTATATCGACATAAAAATGAACTCACCCGGCTTTATGTCGGGTTTTTTATTATCAAAAAACAAACTTAAATCTCATATCTTTTTCAAAAACAGTCATTTACCTTAAAAAAAAGGGATATTCCCCTCTTACAAACATTATTCTTATCTAATATTTTTGTTTTATAAAGCATATAGATCAATAGACTACTAAAAATTGATTTATTCATATTCAGATTTCCCCTACTCGATAAACACCACACCCCTTTTAAAAGATTATACACAGCTTAAAAGCATAAAATCATGAAAAGAAACACTCTTATCACAAAACCTAATTCACTTTCCCCAAAATCACCATTCCAAAACTATAGAAAATCAGAACTATCCAAAACATTGATTCCAAAACCTGAAATTTTTATATCTAAAAATCAGAACGAAAATACTTTTAAAAATTTATTAGCAGATCTTCAAAGTATAGGAATCTCTAACATTTCATTTTTTAACTTATTATCTAATTACGAACTAAATAGTATTTCAGAAATAATCAGTTATCTACATTTAATAGTTAATCGCGAAGATTATCACCCAGAAAACCTATTGTTCCATCAAAGATTACTGAGTATTATCCCTCCCAAACACTATAAAGCATTATCAAAACTGTTGCAGGAGAATTATCATAGTATTGCTTTTTCAGAAGAAACTATAAATTTTATCGAAGATGAAAAAATAGTAAAAATAATTGATGAAATTTTGTTTCAATACATGGGTTTACTATACAGCAAAACCGAACTTCATCCAACCAATACAAACCTTAACCTCAGGAGTAAGATTAGGCTATTAGAATCTATAAATACACTTTTGTCCGAAGATCTCAATATTATGCTTTACTTTCAGATGATAAGCACTTATGGCGGTCTTCAAGCCTACTATCAGAATAACAAAATCACCAGTGAAATTTTAAGAAAGATATCTCATAAAGGTTTTGATACAGATTATATAATTTTTAACTCTTCACAGATTCATAGTATCGGTCCCAGTAAACTAGAAAAGCAAACGGAGTGGGATGAAAGATTGCTTCAGATCATTAAAAAAATATTAGGTAGTAAAGATGAAAAACCAGAAGTTGACATCAAACAGAATAGAAATAAATTATTCAATATAATTAAAGAACATTATACCTTACTAAAAAACAAAAAGGATAAAGTTGCTGCTTTGGAGATTATTAATCTAATTTCTCCTGCCCTGGATAAAGGTCATTCCATTCTAAAAAAACAAAATAAATTAGATGAAGAAGTAAAAATAGATAATCTTAAATTAGAATTGGACTACATTAAAGATATCCTACAAAATTACGAAGGTAAATTACCTAAACCCAGAAAACTATACGCAGTCAGAAGTTCTAAAAATATTCCTGAATTACTGTTTGATAACAAGAGATTATCATGCTGTATATTTAAACCGACAGGACTCTTTCATGGAGAAATAACAAGATTAACTCTTAATCCAACGACACCGATTATCGAATTTTGGTTGGAACCTTATCAGGAATTTCTCGGAATAGCAACATTATACTTAGGTGTAAATCGATTAGGGCAAAAAACTATTTTGGTAGATACAGTAGAATATGACAATCGTCTTCTTGAGTTAAGAGGAAATAACGGAACGATGAAATTCATTTTAAATTCAATCCTAATGGATGCGCATCAGGCAGGATCCAAAAAAGTGGTCATCTTTGCTGCTCCTTATGGAAAACCAATAAACTTTGTAAATTATGTAAAAAAGTTTAGCGAGAAACAAGCTAGTATTTCTTTTCATGAAGCATATTATTTTGAATCTGTAGATCCTGACAACACTGCACTTCATTCTTCATCAAATTCAAAACATCATTATACTGTTGCTCTTGGGTACAACAAACCTTTAAAAGGTGTAATTGACTATGGGTTCACTCAAGTGGGCGCAAATAAAGTTGAAAAATTAGTTGATGGTAATAAAGGAGTATTCGAAATTGATGTAGAAGAATATATAAAAGAGAATAAATTGATATCGCAAATTCATAAAAAGGAAAAAACAAGCTTTTCTACTCCAAAAATGTTAATCGATCGCCAACCTGATTATCATGAAACAACTATAAATGAAAGAAAAGAGAAAGTGATTGACAAATTTACAAAGAAACTAAGTGAAAAGCTTTCTAATCCCAAAATTGAAATTACTAACAAAGCATTTAGCGATGAATTGATAGAAGAATTGTTATCTATTGAAAAGGATTCTTTTTCTAACGAATTAAGATATTCTACTGATGATATCAAAAAAAGACTACAGCAAAAAGCTTCTCAGATAATAATGATATATGAAAACAAAACACCTGTTGGATTTATTTTATCTTATGTAAGCCCTAACTTATCAAATGAGATTATTTATCTCGATACTATTGGTATCATTTCTGAAAAACAAAATCTGGGATTAGGACAAATAATGTTACAATTATATTCTAAAATTTCACTTTTTGATGGTTTTTCTCAAATATATGTTCTTACTGAAAAAGGTGAAAAATCAGAAAGCCTAATCAAATTTTATAAAAGGAATGGATTTGAATTAATTTCTAATCAATTTAAATCAATCAGCAATCTTTTGATAAAGCAACTAACATTAAAAATAAAAGAAAATATTGAAGATTTTGAGGTATTAAAAGCTGAATTAGTAACAACTTTAAAAAAAATCATTCCTTCTCCAGAAGTAGAAATTTTATTTGATCTAGATCACAATGCTCTTCAGGTCATTATTGACCTTGAAAAAGAATTTGATATCGATTTAAGGTATAACAGAGAAGAATTAAAAGAAAGATCCAATTATAAAGACACCTTCCTGGCGATTATAAAAGATGATGGAATCCCAATAGCCTCTAGCTTATGCTATTATGATCCTTCTTTATTAGATCATACGATATTTTTTGATACCATGTGTATAAGACAAAAGTATCAATCAAAAGGAATAGGAAAACTGATCGTTAAAAGCATGCTAGATATATCAAAATTATCAAAATATTCTCAAGCATTATTTTATTGTAAAAATGTTAGCAAAGAAGGTATCAATCTTATTGAATTTTATAAAAAACTTGGTGCAAGAATAGTAGAAGTTTTGGAAGACAAAACCAAAATGATTTTTCAAGTCAAATAACGTTTCTTCCTATATCTATAGTAAATAGATAAACTAAAATCTATTAACTAAATAAAAGCAAATAAAAAACACCTATTTGACTATAGGTGTTTTTCTAAGTATGCTTGTAACTGATTTAGCTCATAACCTAATTTCATATTCTTCTCCATCAGAACTTGTAAACATTGCCAGATTATCACACAATCCGTCTCCATAATTTAATGAACCACTATAATTTGTTCTTACCATGTCTACAACTCCACTAACCAGGAATCTACAACCAGCTTCACGACGTAATGGAGTCTTAATGGTTGTACTATGCATGTTTCCGTTTTTAAAATTAGTTGACCACTCTCCTGTAATTAAGAAAACATTATCTCCCCAATTTCCATTAAAAGAACCTTCAATCCATTCTCGGGTTTTGGTTCCTGTTCTAGATGCCTCTGTACCATCTGCAAAAGTAACTACCAGATCCATATTCATAATATATTGAGGATTACCATTATCATTGGCCTTTTGTCTTGTAACCGTTCTAGATCCAGAAAACTGAATATCATTTACAAAGAAGTCTTCAAGAGTATAATTAATGACTAATGTCATCGCATCGACATTCCTAGTATAAGACATATGTACTTTTCCTTTTAAAATATATCCACTACGCACTTCACACCCTTCGGTTCCAAAATCTACGATCACTTCTTTTGAAGTGCCTGTTATCTCAATGGTTACCATAGCACATTCTGGCAAAAAAGGATGAATAGGACTTTTAACAATACTCTCTTCATGTTCATATGTTTGTAAAAATATATCACTTATTACCTCTGTAGTATTATCTACTTTGGCATTAAGTTCTGTCTCTTCTACATTGAAAGATTGTAAAGTTTGATTTTCTGATTCATCTTTGTCACAATTAACTAAAAACATAGAAAAAAAGACAATTACACTGAATCTAATTAAGTTACTTTTCATAATATTTAATTTTAACGTTACTAGAATTAAGACCTGAAATCTGTCAAAACGTTTAATTTCAATATGTTTTTTACTATAAAATGTATTTCTAATACAAAAAATATTATATTTGCACGCTGATAGCAAAGCGCTATCGATACATAAAAATCATTTAAATAATATTGGAATGTATTTAACGAAAGAAGTTAAAGAAGAGATTTTTGCAAAACACGGTAAAGGAAAGAATGACAGTGGTTCTGCAGAAGGTCAAATTGCATTGTTTACTCACAGAATTACTCACCTTACAGAGCACTTAAAAAAGAATCGTAAAGATTTTAATACTGAGCGTTCTTTGGTAAAACTGGTAGGTAAACGTAGAGATCTACTTGATTATCTTAAGAAGAAAGATATTATGAGATATCGTGCAATTATTAAAGAATTAGATTTAAGAAAATAATTGAAAAAAAAGAGAGGCTACGTGCCTCTTTTTTTATATTTATAAATTAAAAACATTCATTACCAAAAGTTTTGAATGCATGCCTTAGTTTTTCATTGGTCGCGCAATTACTACAACAACAACACAACCTTGTCCGTCCGAGTAAGACGGAAACCAATGTTTAATGAAACGTATTGTCATAATAGTATTAGATAAGACAGATACGTTAGAATCAAAAAAATTATGATTCCAAAAGTTTATAGAGAGGTCATTGACCTTGGTGACGGTAGAGAGATTTCTATCGAAACCGGAAAATTAGCAAAACAGGCTCATGGTTCTGTTGTTGTGCAATCCGGCAATTGTATGTTATTATGTACAGTTGTTTCAAATTACAAACAAAGTGATGTAGACTTCCTTCCTTTAACTGTAGATTATCGTGAGAAATTTGCTGCAGCAGGACGATATCCTGGTGGTTTTTTCAAAAGAGAAGCAAGACCAAGTGATGGTGAAGTATTAACAATGAGATTAGTTGATCGAGTACTACGTCCTCTTTTTCCAAAAGACTATCATGCCGAGACGCAAGTAATGATCCAGTTAATGTCGCATGATGAAAATGTTATGCCAGATGCTATGGCTGGATTAGCAGCTTCAGCGGCAATACAATTATCTGATTTTCCATTTGAGTGTGCTATCTCAGAAGCACGTGTAGGTCGTATCAATGGAGAATTCATCATCAATCCAACCAGAGCTCAGCTAGAAGAATCAGACATTGATATGATGATCGGTGCTTCTGCAGATTCTGTTATGATGGTAGAAGGAGAAATGGATGAGATTTCTGAAGAAGAAATGGTGGAGGCCATAAAATTTGCTCACGAAGCTATCAAAGTACAATGTGCTGCTCAACTTAAATTAGCAGAAGCCTTTGGAAAAAAAGAAATTAGAGAATATGATCCAGAAAGAGAAGATGAAGATCTAGCTAAGAAAATTCATGATATGGCATATGATAAAGTATATGCTGTAGCAAAAGCAGGATCTTCTAAAAAAGAACGAGGCTTAGCTTTTTCTGAAATAAAAGAAGAAATAATAGCTACATTTTCTGAAGAAGAATTAGAAGATTTGGGAGATTTAGTTTCAAAATACTACGGCAAAGCTTCAAAAGCTGCCATTCGTGATTTAACTCTTAACGAAGGATTACGTCTAGATGGTCGTAAAACGGATGAGATCAGACCTATCTGGTGTGAAGTTGACTATTTACCTTCAACTCATGGTTCTTCCATCTTTACAAGAGGAGAAACTCAAGCATTAGCAACGGTAACTTTAGGAACCTCCAGAGAAGCAAATCAAATTGATATGCCCTCTTATGAAGGAGAAGAAACTTTTTACCTGCATTATAACTTCCCTCCTTTTTCTACCGGAGAAGCACGACCTATTCGAGGAACTTCTCGTAGAGAGGTAGGACATGGTAATTTGGCTCAACGCGCATTAAAGGGAATGATTCCTGAAGATTGTCCATATACTGTTCGTGTGGTATCAGAGGTATTAGAATCTAACGGTTCTTCTTCTATGGCTACTGTTTGTTCTGGTACTATGGCATTAATGGATGCTGGTGTGCAATTAAAAAAACCAGTTTCTGGTATCGCAATGGGGTTAATTTCTGATAGTGAAACAGGAAACTATGCTGTTTTATCTGATATCTTAGGTGATGAAGATCATTTAGGAGATATGGACTTTAAAGTTACTGGTACTGCTGATGGTATTACTGCCTGTCAGATGGATATCAAGGTAAAAGGTCTTTCTTATGAGATTCTGGTAAATGCATTAAAGCAAGCTGCTGATGGTCGTTTACATATACTTGGAAAACTTACTGATACTATTGCTGCTCCAAATGCTGATGTAAAAGCTCATGCTCCAAAAATGGTAACCAAAACTATTCCAGGAGAATACATTGGTGCTTTAATCGGACCTGGTGGAAAAGTAATTCAGGAATTACAAAAAGAAACAGGTACTACTATTGTGATCAATGAAGATCCTGTTACCGAAGAAGGGAATGTAGAAATTCTTGGAACTAACCAAGAAGGAATTGATGCTGTATTAGCAAAAATAGATTCTATTACGTTCAAGCCTGCCGTTGGTAGTGTATATGAAGTGAAAGTAATCAAAATGTTAGATTTTGGTGCTGTAGTGGAGTATATGGAAGCTCCAGGTAACGAAGTACTTCTTCATGTTTCGGAGTTAGCTTGGGAACGTACAGAAAATGTTAGCGATGTTGTAAACATGGGTGACGTTTTTGATGTGAAATATTTCGGAATTGATTCTAGAACACGAAAGGAAAAGGTTTCTAGAAAAGCTTTATTACCTAGACCTCCTAGACCAGAAGGTGGTGATAGAAAAAAGGATGACAGAAGACCTCCTCGTAGAGATAAAAAAGAAAATTAATTTTCTTTTATTATGATCATAAAAAAGAGTCCTTAAAAATTTTTAAGGACTCTTTTTTATTGATTAAACTATTTCTTTTATGCTTTTCCTAATTGCCGTAGATGCAATAAATGAGACCTAATTCCGCCCAAATATGATGTTTGGTTCGGAATTATATTATTATTGATCAAAACCTTATATAATATTTTATTTACTTCTGGATAATAGACATGATGAATATGTGGAAAAAGATGATGAGCAATATGATTATTAAAACCTCCAAAAATAAAATTAGCTATTTTACTAAAAGGATAAAAATCATTAGAACTCTGTATTTGATTCATTAACCATGAAATTTTTATAAAGCCATTGGCACTAGTTTTAGGATAAACCACTCCTTCGATATGATGCGTCATAAAAAATGTAAAGAGTAAAAAGATTGATTGTATTAAATGCATTAAGACAAACCCAATCAATACTATACCCCAATTTTGATTACTCAATACTATTGGTAAAACAATTAAATATGATACATAAACCATTTTCTGCATCCAAAAAGATATCATATAGCGAAGAGTTTTAGTTTTCCCAGGCAATTTTCTAGTAAAAAAGACCTTAAAATCTTTTACAAATACCCAAAACAAAGAATACGTAGTATACAAAAAGGGTGCATACCAATGCTGAAATCGATGATGTTTTTTCAATCTACTTTCTGGAACTACTCTTATTAAATCTGTTATCTCCAGATCAGTATCATCCCCTTCTACATTTGGTGCATGATGATGTGATGTTACATGTCTATCTTTCCAAGCCTCTGCATGAGCCCCTACTATTGTGTACAAAATAATGAAACAGTAATGATTTGCTTTCTTATTTTTAAAAATTGTATTATGTGAAAAATCATGTGCAAAATTAAACGCAAATAACAATGATATTATCCCATACAATACAAAACACCCCATAAACAAAAACGTATTTGTAATCATATAAAGAGAAACATAAGTAATTATCGTTAATATCAAATAAACAAAGCATTTAAAGATTAGTATTCTATTAAATCGTTTCGGACAAAAAGATAGCTTTTGATTTATTTCTACCTGAATTGTTTTCAACAAATCAGCATGTAATTGATTATAAATATGTTTAGATTTCATAAGCCATAGGTTTAAATTCTGTTTGTTCTCCCATTTTCTTTAAGAATCTAAAATGTGATTTTAATGCTTCGAGATATGACATTTCCATATAAATAATACCATGTTTTTTTGCTAATTTTCTAAAAATGGGTAGTAATTTAATATAGTGTACGTGACAAACATTGGGTAAAAGATGATGTAATGCATGTGCATTAAACCCACCCAAAACCCAGTTCAAAAAAGAGCTATCTACATTATAATCAACCGATGTGCACATTTGTAATTTTGGCCAACTCATTGCTAGCCTTCCTTCTACATCAGTTTCTGGATGTTCTACATAGTCAGACAAATGAGAAACCGCCAATACTGCTGTAAAAATTATAGAAACTAAAAAATGATTAAAAAGAAATGCTAATAAAATAAAGCGCCAATCAAATGGCAACAATAGACATGGTAACACGACCATATAAGAGAGGTAACATACCTTAAAAAAAATAAGTTTAACAATCTCCCATTTCGGAATTGAAATTTTAATAGTTCTGCTAGAGCGATTAAAAATCATTAAAAACTCTCTAAACAAAAACCAATTTAATGAATACAATAGATATAAAAATGGAGTGTATAGATGCTGAAACTTATGATACCACTTTAAATCCTGACTCGTAGTCATTCTCACTAAGGGGTTATGAATTACATCTATATCACTTCCTTCTATATTAGTATACAAATGATGTGATTCATTATGGTTCTTACCCCACACATAAGCATTGTTTCCTTGTAAATTAAAACTTAATTGGAATAATAATTTATTCCAAAATTTACTTTTGACAGCTACTCCATGTGCAGCATCATGCGAGACATTAAATGCCGTTAACAAAACAGATATTCCTAAGAGAATATATAAAACAAAAAATATCCAAACACTGGACGAAGTAATCATCAAAGAATAAAACAGCATCACAAGCCCAAAATACATTATTATCTTAAACATCATCTTTTGGTTTCCTGTTTTATTGATCTTGTTTTCTTCAAAATAATTCTTAATACTTTCATTTAATTCTTTATAGAATAAAGAACCTTCATCCTTAGAAAATTTTATTTTTTTCATAATTATTCATTTTTAAAATTCGACAGAAAAGAGTGTGCATACAGTAATAAGACTCTTACTGTTTACAAATACATTATTGATAATTAATTAAGTAATAACTATTACTTCAAAGGGATTACTTTTTGTTATGTGATGTACTGTCCTTAAAAATTCCAATTTTCACACTCCCGGTTTTAGACAAAAAAACTAACAATTGCTCTCTAGTAGAATGCACATTTATTTTTTGTGTTCGCCAATGTTTTATAAACGAGACTATAGTCGTCAATGGATTGGAGACACATACATCAAAAACTCCATCTCTCAAGGATCCTTTAATATACTTGGTAGTTTTTTGAACTCCAGATTTCATTAAACTCACTTTTAATGTTTTTTTATTTAATAATTTGATACGGGTAAACGAATCTCCTTTTTCAGGAATAAGCCCAACCAAATTTCCTGTAAGCACATAAAATGCTTCAAACTTATAATCCCCTTCTATACTCAGATTGCTTGTGATTTTCATAACTAAGATTCCTTAATTTTTGTTTTTTTCTTCGAAAACTGCCAATTAATAAAAGGTAAGGAACGTTTTTCGTTTTTGTTCCATAGCCCTATTTGAATTCCTCTATGGTTTGTACTTTTGTTAAAAAGTCCTATTTGAAGTCCGACTCCTTTTACTTCAATATCATTTATAGCCCCTATTTGCACTCCTGTATAGTAATAGGTTTGATTTCCCAAAACAGAGGCAGAGATTCCAAAACCTTCATACATTTCATTTCCATAAATGGATAAAGATATTCCTCGTTGTTCTTCTATAGAGTTTCCTATTCCAGCAAAGGCAATTCCATTTACTCTTTGTAAATATTGTCCCATCAAAGCTCCAGAGATGCCATCAACAGCTATATCCCCTATACTGCCTCCAGAAATATTAATCCCATATACATGATCTGTTAGTGATTTCATATCTGCTCCTCCAGAAATAAGGGTTGATGGTGCCATAAAATAGAACACTCCTAATCCGGGAGCTTCTAGTCTAACACCATAAGATCTGGTCAAAGTTGTATTATTTTCATTAAGAAAATCCTTAGGAACAACTCCCAACGATAATCCAATAATATCACTATTACTACTATGAAAGGTCCATGCTGGAAAATATGTTTTTCTATTCTGACCAACTACAGATATCGAAATCAACAATACAATGATTATTAAAATTCTATTTTTCATTCTTTTTGTTTTTAAAATTCAACAAGTCAAAATTATTGTGATAAAAACAATTAAGAAGATATAAATCGCGAATGTGAAATTATTTTTTTGCGAAAATCACAAAAATTAGTTTATTTTTGATACACTGCCCATTATGATTAGCTAAATAACCAATTGATGATACAAGAAAACTTTTTAGAACTTATTAAAAAACAGATCGATCCTAAAACCTCTTTGATTGATGAAGTAGCTACCGCATTAGATATAAGCTATGATGCTGCACACAGAAGAACTAACAAGAAAAGTAAATTATCATTAGAGGAAGCTGTATCCTTAGCCAAATACTTTAGTCTTTCTATTGATCAATTATTTTCTAATGAAGACGAACATATTGTAGCTGTAAAAAAAACAGCACCTATAACTGACATGGAGAGTTTACTGGTATATTATGAAAACTCTTATAAATCATTATCTCCCTTGGTTAATAATCCAAATGTAGAAATGATATATTCAGCAAAGGATTTACCAATTTTCTACACCTCAGATGATAGTTTATTGTCAAAATTTAAAATGTATGTGTGGCTAAAAATTCTGGATTCAGGAATTAACGATGTTAAATTTACTTCTTTTAATCCACCACTGTCTATTCTAGAAGCAGCAAAACGTCTTGGAAACATCTATAACAATCTTAACTCTATAGAAATATGGGATATCACCACAATAAATAGCACCTTAAAACAGATACATTTCTATTTTGAAGCCAATTCTCTTTCTTCTGATGATGCCTTAGAAATATGCAATGATCTTCAGAAGTTGATTGATTCGATTGCCAAAAAAGTGATTTCACAAAAAGATACTTTTAAGTTTTATTATAATGAATTATTACTGATGAATAATACGGTTTTAGTAAAAACCCCTTCAGAAAGGTCCTTATATGTCCCTTTCACCATTCTTTCATATTACAGAACTAATGATGTAATCACGTGTGATCAGGCAGAAGAGTTTATAAAAACCCAGATAGAAGGTTCCAAATTATTAAGTACTGCCGGAGAAAAAGAAAGAAATCTCTTTTTTAATAAAGTCCAAAAAAAGATTAATGCGCTACGATCACTAATTGAAGCTCATGATGTACTTGATTTTGAGTAATCTCAGCGCAAATCTAGTCTTATTTCGGCATATTAAAGTTATTATTCTAAAGACTTATCGTCTTGCGGCATAAGCATTTTACATACTATCAGAGCAAATTATTACAAGAATCATTTTATAAGGTCACGCAACCTTTTGGCACTTGTTAGTCTATACAACATAGATCCAAAATAGTTTGATTATGATAAAGTTTAAATTTTTTTTAATACTGGTTTTATTAACCATAACCTCATTAGCCACGATAATTTCTTGTACTAATGAAACCTTTGATTTATTCCCTGATAATATTCAGAAAATTGATACAGAATCAGCATTATTTAATTCATTAAAAAGCATATCTCAAAATGAGAATGATGTTGCCGAACCTATTTGTGTCACTTTTATATATCCTTTTAATGTATACTTATTTAATGATGATTCAGAAATTGAAGATAGCCGGATAGTAAATAACAATTTGGAATTTGTAGAACTTCTTGGAAATGTTGAAAATGACACAGGAGGCATAGGATTAAGTTATCCTATTACTACCATTCTAGCCGATGGTAGCACATTTAGTATACACAACAATGAAGAATTAAAAGAAACTATAGAAAAGTGTATCGAATCAGAAATCATCAATTATTGTAATAGAGTATTAGAAGAGAAAAATTGTGTTTGGAAAATAACATCATTGACAGAAAACTCCAGGTATAATAGTTCTCTACTAGATTTTTATGAAGATGGTACCGGAATTTTTTATGATAACGGAAATGCCTATAGAACTTCTTGGATATCATTAATTTTAGAAGAAGAATTACATGTCAACATTCATCTTGAAGGAGATTCTGAAGTTTCAGAAGATTGGAATTTTGATTGGAAAGCAATAATAATAGAAGAAGATACTATAGAACTATCCAATGGAGATAAAAAATACAGGATTAAGAAAGAATGTGACGTAGATAATGCTTGTGATTATGTTGAATTTAGAGAATGTGAAATACCCAACTCAGAGCATACTGCAGCATTTGTTTTTGATAATTATACAGATTGTATTCTTTCATTCCAGGAAAACACTACTGCTGTACTTTCATTATCATTTTATGAGACTCAGGAACAAGCAGAACAAGAAATAAATAGATTAGACTCCTCTTCTTATCTCAATACCACTAATCCACAAATAGTTTTTGTTAACGTTAAAAACGAAGACACCACAGAATCAAAAATCATTAGAATTGTATTATTTGCTGAAGCCTGCAATAGTCATGAAGAGAACTAATCTATTTTGTTCAGTATCCTTACCTCTTTCTGGGGTAAGGTTACTTTTTTAATTGTAGTTATTTTTCATATGAATTGATTATAAATAAAAAAAAAAATAATTAACGCAACCTTTTAAAACAATACAGTCTAAAAGAATGAACATGATGATTAATGTATTATTTTTAAATACCACATGCTTAGCATTAAAAATTTAAACGCTTTTTATGAATCATATAGAGTTCAAATACAGATAATGGTCTTTATAAAGCTTAAAACCAATTGGACACAAGAAAATTAATTAAGAAGTGCCAAAGAAATAACCGCAAAGCGCAGAGTGAATTGTTTCATCTATATAAGGATATACTTTTTGCCCTGAGTCTAAAGTATTGTAAAAATTATAGCGAAGCAGAAGATAATTTACAGGATTCATTTATCACCATTTTTAAAAAAATAAATCAATATAATTTCAAGGGATCTTTTGAAGGTTGGATGAAAAGAATAACCATCAATAAAGCCATTGACAAATATAAAAAAGCACCTTTGTTAGATATAAGCATCGATGAAGAAAAAATTGCTGATACCAGAGTTGATCCTGAAACATTAAATTTTCCGTTAGATGAATTATTAGCATTTATACAAGAACTACCTGATAGATATAGATTGATTTTTAATCTATATGAACTAGATAATTATTCTCATAAAGAAATAGCCAATATGCTACATATTTCTGAAGGAACTTCTAAATCTAATTTACACAGGGCCAAAGTTATACTAAAGACCAAAATACTATCGAGTAATAATTGTTTAAAAAAAATTGCAATAAGTAATGGCTGACCCAAAAGACATAGGAAAAGCTTTTAAAGAAAAACTTAAAGGTTTTGATCAAGCCCGCAGTACATTGACGTGGGAAGATATAGAACCTAAGTTACCTAAAAAAAGAGAAAATACCCTTTCATACTGGGCAAAAGGTGTTGGCATATCTTTATTACTCCTTTTGTTAATTTTATCTACATCAGATACTTACCCTGATAGCAACACTTCCATTTTATCAAATAATTCGATTCAGCAAAATCATAGCACTATAGACCACTGTGAAGAAATCGATACGCAACAAAATAATCAAATTATTGTAAACAATATTGAAAACAAATCTATTGTATCTGCTTTAAAAGCATCAGAAGTAAATACTGATAATGCAATATTAAATATACTATCTCTACCATATAATACATCCAACTACAAACGCAATTCATCAACAAATACGAGCAATTCAAATTCTAAATTTAAAACTACTACTACAGTTCGTTCTACATTTAGAGATAAAAGCAATTCATCAAATACTACACAAAAAAACAATCTTTCATTAGGAAAAAAAGAGAATTCATATACTAATCCTAGTATAGATAAAAACAAAGAGTACCCTAAATATCAAATAAAATCAGAAAAATTAGGTGCAGAAATATCAAATTCAAAAAAATCATCAATTCATACTAGAGATAAGAACTTTACTGAAAATGAAGAAAGGTCTTTGGAAAATGATTCAATTCATAAAAAAGAAACTTTAATCACTATGCGTAAGCCAAAGGATACCTTAATATACATGAATCCTTTAAAGAAAAAACCATTTCAGAAGTTTAGTCTGGCATTACATGTTGCTCCAACATACTTAATTCCTTTAAGTGGATCTTTAATAAGTGATCGCTTATCAGAAAACAAAAACAATGGTAAAATAAGCCTTAATTACGGCATTGTTTTTAAGACATATTTTAATAAAAAAACTGCTTTAAGAATTGGATATAATAGATTAAAGTTAAGCAATACTATAAAAAACGTTCCTGCAACTCAATTATCTGCTGCATTACGTGATGCTGGAATATTCTTTTCTAGTAATGATACTATTCAAAATTCTGAAGATGTAGATTTGACCCAAAAAACAAAACTGCATGAACTTTCTATAGGAATGCAATATAGTATCATAGACAAAAAAATAAATACATCCCTAATTGGAGGGCTAAGCTTTCTGTTTTTTGACAAAAATAATATTACAATTAACACTGCATCAAATGATTTTAAGGTAGGGAGTAATGAAAATCTGCTTAAGACCAATTTTAGCATTCACATGGGGGCAAATTTCAGATATGAGCTTTCAAAAAAAATTATGTTTAATGTAGAGCCCCTTATCAACTATCAATTAAAAAATGCCAGTGAAAATTCTAATAGTTATAGTCCATTACATTTTACTATCCAAACTGGATTTTCTTATGAGTTTTGAAATAAATATTTTTTCAAGTTGTTTTTATTTTGATTACTTTTTTAGGTAAACCTATCTTCCTTCTATACTTAAATAAGGAACTTGTAAAAAGTATATATATTCAGGCTTAACTCAAATAAATTATTTTTTTTCTCTCAAGAAAATTTTTACTATTAAAAATAATTATTGCTTTCATAGTAATTCTATTTGAATTTGCCTTCATGCACTACCTCACAAAACATAATATACTGACTTTAAAAACGTTAAATCCTTTCTTACAATGTAAGAAAGAATATTAACTCTTAAAAAAACAAGAAAAAATTCTGTAATCTTTTCATTGAAAAAGCGACTAATATTTTGTTATAAATTGATAAATCATAAAATAAAATCAACCTTTTTGTAACATTTTTATAACATTATACGTATTATTAATAAAAGGCCCTAAAAATTCACAAAATTAAACTTCAAGGAGAACATAGATGAGACAACTTAAAATTACGAAGCAGGTAACGAATCGTGAGACTGCATCGCTAGATAAGTATTTGCAAGAAATAGGAAAAGTCGATCTTATTACTGCAGATGAAGAGGTGGAATTAGCTCAACGAATAAAAGCTGGTGACGAGAGAGCCCTTGAAAAACTAACGAAAGCAAACCTTAGATTCGTGGTATCTGTTGCAAAACAATATCAAAACCAAGGACTTACACTTCCTGATTTAATTAATGAAGGTAACCTAGGATTAATAAAAGCAGCAAAACGTTTTGATGAAACAAGAGGTTTTAAATTCATTTCATATGCTGTATGGTGGATTCGTCAATCGATTCTACAGGCACTAGCAGAACAATCTCGTATTGTACGTTTACCATTAAATAAAATTGGTTCTATAAATAAAATTAATAAAACATATGCTTTCTTAGAGCAATCTCATGAGCGCCCACCAAGTGCCGAAGAAATTGCCAAAGAACTTGATATGACTATTAATGATGTGAAAGAGTCTATGAAAAACTCTGGACGTCACGTCAGTATGGATGCACCTCTTGTTGAAGGAGAAGATTCTAACCTTTATGATGTTTTAAACTCTGGAGAATCTCCAAATCCTGACAGAACATTATTACATGAATCTTTACGTACAGAAATAGAGCGTGCTTTAGAAACCCTTACACCAAGAGAAGCTGATGTTATTCGTTTATATTTTGGTCTTGGAGATCAACATCCAATGACTTTAGAAGAAATTGGAGAAACATTTGATTTAACACGTGAACGTGTACGTCAAATTAAAGAAAAAGCAATTCGTAGATTAAAACATACATCTAGAAGTAAAATATTGAAGACTTATTTAGGATAAATTCCTAAATTGCGGTTACAAACAGTTTTATAACATAACTGTTCGTTTTTTGATTGATGAATGACCTCCGGCTGATTACCGGAGGTTTTTCATTTATATGGTTTTTAAAACAATTATATTTAAGATTAGTAATGTGCTATTGGAAGATAAATTTATAACTTGTACGAACTAATTTTAATGTAGATCTAATCAAAAAATGAAAAAAAGAAACTTAGGAAAGAATGGATTTGAAATAAGCGAGGTTGGTTTAGGTTGTTGGCAGATTGGTGGAGATTGGGGGAATGAAATCAACAAGGAAAAAACTTTCGAAATTCTTAACGAAGCTGTTAATAATGGAGTTACATTTTTTGACACTGCAGATGTATATGGTAATGGAAGAAGTGAAGAATTAATCGGTGAGTTTTTAAATAACACTCATGCTAAGATTAAAATTGCAACAAAATTTGGGCGTAGCTCAAATATATTCCCTGATAATTATACCGAGCAGGCTTTAAGAAATAGTGTGGATGCTTCAAGAAAACGCTTAAATATAGATTGCATTGATTTATTGCAGTTACATTGCATACCAACAGAAGTATTAAAAAAAGGTGAAATTTTTAATTGGTTAAGAACCTTAAAAAAAGAAGGAAAAATCACTCATTTTGGAGCCAGTGTAGAAAGCGTAACACAGGGTTTATTATGTCTTGAACAAGAAGGACTTCAATCACTTCAAGTTATTTATAATATTTTTAGACAAAAATTAACCCAAGAATTATTACCTCAAGCATACACAAAAGGTGTGGGGATTATCGTTCGCTTACCTTTGGCAAGTGGTCTACTCACAGGGAAATTCTCTGAAAAAACGCAATTTTCAAAAAATGATCACCGAAACTTTAATCGCGATGGAGAAGCTTTTAATGTGGGAGAAACTTTTGCAGGACTTCCGTTTGACAAAGGATTAAAATTGTTGGATGAATTGAAAATGTTATGTCCTCAAAATATGACAATGGTAGAAATGGCTCTTAGATGGATATTGGATCACAAAGAAGTATCGACCATTATTCCTGGGGCAAGCTCTCCTGCACAAATTCAAGGAAATTCAAAAACTAGTAATTTACCACCTCTATCAGAAAAACTAATAACTGATTTAGAAGAGTTTTATAAAAAAAATATTCATAGCCATATTCGAGGAGTTTACTAGACAATGTTAGATTTAGATTAAAATAAAGAAGACAACAGTAGCTAAAAACATCCATAACTCCTATTTGACCTCTACAACATAGTTCTGTAACGAGATAGCGTGATTAATCAAAA
This sequence comes from Aquimarina sp. AU119, assembly GCF_900312735.1. Classification (NCBI taxonomy): domain Bacteria; kingdom Pseudomonadati; phylum Bacteroidota; class Flavobacteriia; order Flavobacteriales; family Flavobacteriaceae; genus Aquimarina; species Aquimarina sp. AU119. Next base: position 69,445 of record NZ_OMPF01000035.1, read on the forward strand.
ACAACGTGTTTGCTGGTTGTTAAATCTTTTCATTCAGCTTTAAAAACAAAAAGCGAAAAAAAAGATTTGACTTTTCGTAAATCCGAAAAATAATCAATTGCGGTCTGCCTTAAATGCCATATATTTAATTGCATACGGATATTTGCAAAAAATAAAAATTTAATAAATGGAAAGGAGAGAACTTATTAAATTAATAACTCTGGCAACAGGTGGTGTTATTTCAATACCTTTATCAAGCTCATTATTAACTGCTTGCAAAAAAATAGAGCATGTAAAAGATTCGGATTATAAGCTTTATTTTTTTAATAAAAAGGAGTTTTCTTTCGTTCAGAATTTGCTAGGCATACTTCTTCCTAAATCAGATAGCCCATCAGCAACTGATGTTGGTGTACACCAAATCATGGATACTATGATCGGGACTATCTATAATCCGGCGCAGCAAAAAAGATTTACAGATCGATTCACAGCTTTAACCGAATTTATGGGCTACGAAGCGCAATTAGACGAGGTTAAACTTTTATTAGAGTCTGATAATAAACAAAATAAACTAGCAAAAACAGCATTACTGGATATAAAGCAACAAGCAGTTACATATTATCTGTCAACAAAAGAAATCGCAACTAATTATTTAAATTATTTACCTATCCCTGGAGAGTACGAAGCCTGTATTTCTTTAGAATCGATTGGTGGAAAAGCTTGGGCATTATGAGTATAAACAATTCAGAAAAAAACACCTATGACGCAATTGTAATAGGTTCAGGTATTAGTGGCGGTTATGCTGCGATGGAACTTTGTTCTAAAGGATATAAAACCCTTGTATTAGAAAGAGGTAGAATGGTAACCCATGGAGAGTATCCAACCGCTAACAAAGACATCTGGGAATTACCTAGTCAAAATGTGGTTTCACATGAAGAAAAAGAAAAAGATTATTTTCAACAAAAAAGGCTGGGTTGGTGGGTAAATCAAGATAATAAACATTGGATCAATAAAGACAGTGATTATTCCTATGACGAGGTAAAAAGATTTGATTGGATACGTGGACATCACGTTGGCGGTCGTTCGATTATGTGGGGTAGACATTGTTATCGCTGGAGTGATTTGGATTTTGAAGCAAACAAAAAGGAAGGAATAGGAGTTGATTGGCCAATTCGTTATAAAGACATTGCTCCCTGGTATGATAAAGTCGAAACTTTTGTTGGTGTAAGCGGACAAGCAGAAGGCTTAGCCCAAATTCCTGATGGAAAATTTTTAAAACCTTTCCCCTTAAATTGCGCTGAACAATATTTCAGAGAAGAAGTTTCAAAAGCATATCCAGAAAGAGTGGTTACTCCGGGAAGAGTTGCAAATCTTTCAGAATATAAACCTGAAGTACATAAAGGATACCGTAGTCAATGCCAAAATAGAAACAGGTGTTGGAGAGGTTGTCCTTTTGGTGCTTATTTTAGTAGTGTTTCAGCAACTTTACCAGTAGCAGAAGAGACAGGTAATTTAACCATCAGATCAAATAGTATTGTATCTGAAATAGTATATGATAAAATTTCAAAAAAAGCATCTGGTGTAAAAATTATAGATGCCGAAACCAAGGAAGAAATTATCTTTTTTTCACGTATTATATTTTGTAACGCTAGTACCATAGGCACAACAGCAATTTTATTAAATAGTAGATCCGAAACCTTCCCAAATGGATTAGGTAATGGAAGCGGAGAATTAGGTCATAATTTAATGGATCATCATTACGGCATGGGAGTTCGTGGAAAAATATCTGGATTCGAAGACAAGTACTATAAAGGAAGAAAACCCGTTGGGTTTTACATTCCAAGATTTACGAATATAAATGAAAAAACAAAGAAAGAGACCTATTTAAGAGGTTTTGGTTATCAAGGCGGAATATCCCGTGTTACAAATAATCCCGAGGATGCTTATGGAGAAGAATTAAAAGATGCAATTCTCAAGCCTGGTCCATATTGGTTAAATATGACAGCTTTTGGGGAAATATTACCAAATCATGAAAACAAGATGTTTCTTAATTTTGAAAAAAAAGACAAATATGGTATGCCAACCATAACTTTTGATGCCGAATTAAGAGAGAATGAATTGGAAATGCGAAAAGATGCTGTAAAATGCGCTATTGAAATGCTCGAAGCAGCTGGATGCGAAAATATTAGTTCCTACAATAGTGAGACCGCTCCTGGTGCTTGTATCCATGAAATGGGAACCGCCCGTATGGGAAATGATCCTAAGACAAGTGTATTAAATAAATGGAATCAAATGCATGAGGTATCTAATGTATTTGTTACAGATGGAGCTTGTATGACAAGTTCGGGAACCCAGAATCCAAGTATTACTTATCTGGCATTAACCGCTAGAGCAGTTGATTATGCAGATAAGCAAATCAAAGAAGGAAAATTATGATAACCGATACTCTGTTTAACTAAAAACGTTAGCTGTAATTCATATATCTCAAAGATTACTAAATTATTTAAGCTTTAAGACGTACTTCTGATAACTTTAAAAATTAATTTCTCAATTAAGTTATCTCAAAAATTGTATCTTTAAGTGACGTCTCCCTTATTATTTTATTTATGAGATATATTATTAGTTATGTTAGTACGGTTAATCCTGATATATCAAATTCTGATATCTCCGAACTTATGGATTATGTTAGCTCTCATAACAACGCTATAAATATCACGGGTATTCTTATTTATTCTGAAGGGAATTTCTTTCAAATTCTGGAAGGTAAAGAAGAACTCGTTAAAATGATGTTCGAAAGAATTAAAAAAGACTCCAGACATTACAATATCATTAAAATGTTAGATAAAGAAATAAAGAAGACTTCTTTTACAGAATACCACTCTTCTTTTACAGTAATATCAAATGGTTCTAGCCAAGAAGAATTACAACTATTTTTACAAAAAGAAAAAATAAATAACCCAGAACATTATAAAAGTATCTCTTATCTGACTCAAAAATTTATGAAGCTCGGTTAGTATATTATTTAAAACTTAAGTAGTATTTTTGCCGCAAACAACACAACTTTATGTCTTCAAAAAGAATTGCCCCATCGGTATTAGCTGCAGATTTCGCGAACTTACAGCGCGATGTAGAAATGATTAACAATAGTGAGGCCGACTGGTTTCATATAGATATCATGGATGGTGTCTTTGTTCCTAATATTTCTTTTGGGATGCCCGTTTTAAGAGATATCGTAAAACATGCTAACAAAACTATCGATGTACATTTAATGATTGTAGATCCTGATAGGTACATCAAGACATTTGCTGATCTTGGAAGTAATATTCTTACTGTACATTATGAAGCTTGTACCCATTTACACAGAACATTACAAGCTATTAAAGCCGAAGGAATGAAAGCAGGTGTAGCTATAAATCCTCATACCAATGTAAATTTATTGGAAGATGTTATAAATGACATTGATTTGGTATGTATTATGAGCGTAAACCCTGGATTTGGTGGACAATCCTTTATAGAAAACACGTATAAGAAAGTTAAACAATTACGAGAAATTATTGTTAAAAACAATGCCAACACTTTAATTGAAATTGATGGAGGTGTTACCAGTAAAAATGCCAAACAATTAGTAGAAGCAGGAGCAGATGTCTTGGTTGCTGGTAGCTTTGTTTTTAAAAGTGAAAATCCAACTCAAACCATCAGAGAATTGAAGGAGATTACCAATATCTAGATCACAACAATGGAGCAGAATCCTATCCCATCTTTTGATACATGGACATCAGTTTTCCTAATCGTAAGTGCAATGGGATTCTTTTTAAGTATTATTCTTAGTATTCATAAAACTGGACGAATCAATAACCTCCCCATAATTTTATTAATTATGGGGTTTTCATTTATTCTATTACAATATGTCTTTTTCTGGACAAATTATTCCTCTGTCTACTCATATTTATATTTTTTTGATTCTAGTTGGTATCTTGCATTTGGTCCATTATTGTACGCATATATCACAAAATTTTATCAAAAATCATTTAAGATAAAATGGTATCATTTTGTTCCTTCAGTTTTATCTTTTATCATTAATGCATATTATCTTATTATTTCAAGTGGTTTCCAAAATTTTGAAAATTATAAAGGCAGCTTTTCTCTTTATCTTTTTAGATCACTTCGATCTCCATGGTTAGCAGCACTGTCATTATCAATTTACCTCATCATCATAAAAGATTTTATTACATTTCAAAAGAATGATCAAAAACATCAATATGAAATCATCAGAAAAAAATGGTCTACTTTTCTTATTCATTTATTTCTGATCTTTATTATAGCCTATGTTAGTTACTATGTTTTAGTAAAATTTTCGTTCTTTAATATTCATTGGGATTATGCGATTTCTTTTTCTATGACCATTGCCATATATAGCATTGGATATATGGTATACAAAGAGCCTTCAATTTTTAATGGAGAATTACTATCAAAATTATTCCTAACAGAAGAGCAAAATACCGAACTTACCGAAACTACAAAAAATGAATTCTACACTCAATTGTTATCGTATATCAAAGTAAATAAACCATACCTGAATAATGATTTACGATTAGTTCAATTAGCAGATGAGATTGGTTTTTCTAGTCATGTTCTTTCAAAACTCATTAATGAAAAATCCAGAAAAAACTTTAATCAATTTATCAATGAGTATAGATTAGAAGAAGCTAAAAAATTACTTGTGGAAAATTCTGAGGCAAGTATCAAGACTATTTATTATGATGTTGGATTTAACAATAAAGCTACATTTAATACCGCTTTTAAGAATAAATTTAATTGCACCCCTTCAGAGTATAAAAGAAAAAATCTTGAAGTTCAAAATAACTAAAAAGGTAAGAAATTATAATTCTAAACCAGTTTCAGCACTTCTTTATTGAACTTTATTCTTATAACTCTTAAAATCTTCGAGCTTATGAGAACTTTATTTTTACTTTTTTTTTGTAGCCTTACCGGTATTATTTCTGCACAGAAATTCACATTAATAACTGATAGTATTAACCCAATAATTTCTGAGCCAGCCATTGCAGGTATATACTTTGGAACTGCATGGACAGATATCAATAATGACGGTAATATTGATTTATTCTACGCCGGAAGTATTTTTAAAAATCTAGGAAACGGAAACTTTGAAGTTGCAGAAAGTAGTGCAAACATTCCTAATGCAACATCTCTAAACAGCGCTAGCTGGGCAGACTATGAAAATGATGGAGATTTAGATCTGATTTATTCAAGATTCACCCTGCCATCTACACTACAAACCAGAATTTATGCTAATGATGGAAAAGGTCAATTTTCTGAGGTAAATTCTGTTCTTAATACTATTAATTCTGCAACATGGAGTGTACAATGGTGTGATTATAATAATGATAGTTATGTTGATTTCATTCTCACATTTGCAGATTTATTCCTGGGATCAAATCGATTTCCTAATCGTTTATACAGAGGAAATAGTGATGGTAGCTTTACTGAAGTAACAGAACCGTATGAATTTTTAACAGAAAAAGCGGCTTATACAGTATCGAATTGGACCGATTATGATCAAGATGGAGATACCGATTTATTTATCGCCAGTGGTCCAGCAGCTGGTCCTACTGGAGCCAAGCCTGATTTTTTATATAAAAACTTACAAGTAGAAACAGGAAACGAAGGATTTGAAAAATTAACCAGTACATCACTCTCATTCGCAGAAGATCCACAGGATGGCCAATGCTATAATGCTATTGATGTTGATAATGATGGAGATCTTGATATTTGTCTTACCAATTATTCTGGTGTAAAAAACAAATTTTATAAAAATGATTCGGGCAATTACATAAGTACAGAGACCCCATTTACAGCTTCTAATCATCAAAACTTATCCAATACCTGGGGAGATTTTGATAATGATGGTGACCTGGATGTCATTGTTACCGCTTCAAGTGCAACCGGGAGCGGGTACTTTACTAATAATGGTGATGGAACATTTGCAGAGAGTAGTGTCAACCTTATCAATACTACAACTTCTGGAAATTCAACAGGAATAACGGCAGGAGATTATGATAATGATGGTGATTTGGATTTTTTTGTTGTGGGTCAGGGTATAAAAGGACTTTTTAGAAACGATTTAACTCTTAAAAATCATTATGTTAATATTAAACTTATAGGTAACCCTTCGAACAAAGCTGGATTAGGAGCAAGGCTAGAACTAACCACAAAAATAAGGGGTAAAATAGTTACTCAGAAAAGAGAAATTTCTGCATCTAATACTTTTATGGGCCATAATAGCTTACGAGCTCATTTTGGGTTAGGTAAAGCTACCAAAATTGATAAACTAGCTATCTATTGGCCTTCGGGCAATATCGATACTTTCGAAAACTTAAGAGTGAATAAATTTTACACTCTAGAAGAAGGTAAAAAAAAACCGATTAGCCCTCCCATTAAAGAAATAAATGCAAAAAAACTCAATGTAATTGTATATCCCAACCCTTCTAAAAAAAGAATAAAAATTAAAATCAATACCTTAGAAAGCAAATCTCCGATAATAGTCAAGATTCTAGATAATAATGGATTGCTTATTTCTAAAAACAGCTTTAGAACCCAGGAAGATATCATTCTAAACACAACTTCTCTATCCAGTGGAAACTATTTTTTAAATATAAGTGTAGCTCAAAAAAACATCGTAAAAAAAGTAGTAATTAAATAAGTAGTTAGTTACTAATTATAAAAAGGTAAGTTTCACTGTAGAAGCTTACCTTTTTTTGCATTAGAACGCACAAAATTTATTAGTTTTACAAGAGCAATAAATCTTTTCAATACTCCTTTTCTAATGAAACATATAGATGTAATAATTGTTGGTGGTGGTCCCATTGGCATTGCCTGTGGTCTTGAGGCTAAGAAAAAAGGACTTGACTATTGTATTATCGAAAAAGGCACTATCACCAATTCATTATATAATTATCCGATTAACATGCAATTTTTTTCTTCTTCAGAAAAACTTGAGATCGATAATATTCCTTTTATTAGTAACGAAGCAAAACCAAAACGCAATGAAGCACTAGAATACTATCGTAGAATTGTGACTTCTAATGATCTAAATATTAATTTATTCGAGAAAGTAAGTTCTGTATCCAAAAAGGAAGACACATTTTATGTAAAAACAGATAAAGAAGAATATACAGCACTTTATATCATTATTGCTACGGGTTTTTATGATCTTCCAAATACTATAGATGTACCTGGAGAAAATTTACCAAAAGTATCACACTATTATAAAGATCCTCATTTTTTTGCTAAACAAAAATTAGCAGTTATTGGCGCTAGTAATTCTGCAGTAGATGCTGCTCTAGAATGCTATCGAAAAGGTGCTGAAGTCACCATGTTAGTTCGAGGTTCAGAAATAGGCAGACGTGTAAAATACTGGGTGAGACCAGATATAGAAAATCGTATTGAAGAAGGTAGTATAAAAGCATTTTATAATGTTACTATAAAAGAAATATTACCAAATAAAATCAATATAGAGACCTTAGATGGCGAATTTAGTATTGAAAATGATTATGTACTGGCGTTAACAGGATATAAACCCAATTTTGATTTTCTTAAAAAAATTGGAATTAAACTTTCTGATGACCAAAAATTGTATCCTCAGTATAATGAAGACACTATGGAAACCAATATTGAAAATTTATATTTGGCTGGAGTAATATGTGGTGGAATGGATACTCATGTATGGTTTATCGAAAACTCCCGAATACATGCAAAAACAATATTTAAATCGATTACAAAAAAATAGCATCAATTTCACAGTATAGATTATTACCATGACGTAAAAAAGCCGAACGATGTTCGGCTTTTTTTTATGTATCATTTTTATGTTTATTCTCTTGACAGAATACTTAAGATATACCAGAACAACAACATTAGTGAAGCAAATAATCCTAATGAAGCTCCTACATATTGATCTTCAGAATACTTATGAACCATATTTGAAGTTTGATAAAGAATAGATCCCGATGCGAGTATAACCATCCCAACACTAAACCAAAGCCCAAGATTAAATCCAAATATCAATCCGGCGACGATCAATCCTAAAGCGATAAAAAATCCAATAGTTAGCATCGATTTTAAGAATGAAAAATCTTTCTTAGTAATCAAAACTATAGCAGAAAGTCCCGTAAACAAAGACAAAGTTAAAATTGCAGCTTGATTAAGAATATTAGCTCCTCCACTTTCTGCAATCATCATTGCGATACCAATAAGCGGAATGAAAATAAAAGCTTCTGCAACCACATACAATAGTAAGCCTAAATACTGCTGATTAATGTTATGGTTCTTATGTGCCATTTTTTCTGCATAATTTGTGATCAGCATAAAACCTCCTAACATAATAAACCATCTCCATCCTTCTGTCAATGAAAATGCTAAATTTACAATAGGTTCAATTTGAAAAAACACCCATTCTACAATAACAAAAAGTAGAACAGCCATAGCCAGATGAGTATATGTTTTTCTATAAAATGCAACCCTTTTGTCATCACTAAGTGCACTAACGGGCAGTATTTGTTTAAATTCTTCCATAGATATAACTATAAATTGTTAACGATTTTAATTAGATAAAGATACTCGTTTCTTAAGAATCATTAACCTAACTACTTCTCAAAATACTTAAAATTTAGCATTTGCACTACGTAGTAGTAAATCTCGGGAAACTTTTCTTTTAATTCCATAGGGGATTCCATAAAAACTTCTACCAAAACAGCTATAAATTCAAACTTATCTGTATATGCATAATCCCTTAATATTCTAGTATCTACAATATTTTTTCTTATTTCTTCATCACCCAAATATTGTTCAAGTTCTAAAAAAGTATCATAAAAAATTTCGCAACTAATGTTATTATTCTTAATAGAATTATAGTGGATTGCATGTGTGATTTCATGAATCCCAAGGCTTTTTCCTTTATCTTGATGCATATTTCCTTTTTGAAAATCTTTCCAGGATAGTGCTAGTGCTTTAGATCTGGGATTAAATTCTCCTATATTTTCTGTTTGATTAAGAATTGAATAAAATGATGTTGGGTACAATACAATAGTATTTAGATGTTCTAATAAATAATGGCGCATTCCAAAAGTAAGTTGTATTACCATTATCGATACCTGCATACGCATGAAATCGTCAACAACTAATCCTTCTCTGCCTACAAAATGTGTCTTCTCAAGAAATCTAAATGTTCTATGAGAAAAATATCGTTTTCTTTTTTTACCCAAAGAAGTATAAAAATCATTCTCATCGAGAAATGCTTGCAAATTGGCAGGCAACTTTTTAAGGGTAGGATAAAAATGAATAAAATATGGTTTCTTCTTATATTTTACATAAATCGATTCTAGATATCGAAGGACATAATATATACAAATAGAAACAATAGTAGCCGTTAAGAATACTCCAATTACATTTTGGAGTATAGAATTAGTAGGTACTTCTTCAAAGGATAATAAAGTCGTTATATATAAATTCAAAAAAGGGCGATCTAGGTTAAGTCTACTAAAAATAACGTTTTAGAAACAAAAATGTTATTAAAATGAATATTTAACACTAATTACACTTAATAAACTTACTGCTAACCCTTTATCTTATAATTTTCTACACCTCTCCTTAATTTTAAAAAATTAAGGAGAAATGTAAGTTTTTTATGTTTATAAACTCTATTAATGAGCTTTTCTTGTAAAGAGCTAATAAGACAGCACTCCAAATGGATTTAGACCAGAATCAAAATCTGACAGTTTTTTTAGCATTCCGTTTCTTCTTATTTTATAAAAAACAACTTTGGTAGCAGAACCTCCAGAATGTGCCAAAAACAAAATATCTCCTCTCCTATTTACTGCTAAATTATGCGGAGTATTAAAATCTGTATCGATTTCTGAAATTACTTTATTCCTAAAACGATCAATTACCCCTATTTTATTGTCTGCAATACCAGTGGTAAATACAAATCTTCTATTATTTGAAATTCCATGTGTAGATGAAAATGGTATTTCTCCTAATTTACGTAAGTTGAATCTACTAAATACAGTTAGTGTATTTGCATTTTGAGCAGGAACATAAAGTTTTCCACCCACAGGTAATAAATGAGCATCTCCTCCAACTACTTCATGCTTTATATATTCTAGAGTTCGGGTGTTATACATGACCACGTAACTTTTATCAGGCCCATCAAGAACAGTTACATAGGCAGCATACCCACTTGGAGAGATCGTAACATCATGTTGTACTGCATTTTCTGTTAACTCAGGAATTTCATCATTTGGTAGCGGAAGATTTTGCAAAACTGTATTGGTTCTAAGGTCAATAACCGAAGTACTTTTAGAAACTATATTATTAACCCATAATTGTCCGGCATAATCATTAATCCACATATGAAATGCTCCTTCTTCTATCTCGATCTCTCCTTGAAATTCAAAAGAACTTGCATCATAATACACAAGCTTTCTATTGGTAAAATCCCCAACATAAAAGCTGTTATTATATCTACTATATGCTAGATAAGTAGGTTGAGCTCCTTCATCAGGAAGCGTAATTTCTTCAACAAACTCTGTAGTTCTTCCATTAAAAATACTTACCGTAGATGCTCCTCTATTGGCCACAAGGAAATAGTTATTATTACCATAATAACCAAATTTCCCGTTGGCTTCTGTATCTAAATTCTCTAATGCATTACTTTCTCTTTCAACTGGTTCCTTCTCGCAAGAATTGAATATAAAAGCACTGAATACTAATACTAAAAAGATTTTTTTCATTTGTGTGAATATTTAAGTTGGACTAAAAAATGTATACTTGTTTATACATTACTATTTAATTGTCATTAGTTTGGTGTTTTTATCCTACATGTATTAATTCCGAGTAATCGATATAAAGGACAAAAATTAACAAAACTGGTAAGTAATAGGATTCCTGCAATACCTAATAAAATAAATGCAAAAACTCCTTGAACAGTTCCTGTATAATAAAGAATAGCAATTACTGCTATAATCACTAATCTAATAATGCGATCCAGGTTACTCATATTTTTTTTCATCTTATTTTTTTTAAAATTCTGAGAATCAAAACTAATCTGTACAAAAAAGAAATACTGTGACATTTGTTACAAGTTCCAAAATAGGATATTGGTATCTTTGTTATGCAAAAGGATTTTTATGGAGAAGTATATGAATGCATTTATCGATGCATTTTTAGGAACAATACAGTGGACTTGGAATTCAATACTTTTTGAGGTTCCTTGGTATACAAATTATTTCTGGGGGATTATTATCATATCGCTTTTAGTCTGGGGATTAGAAATAATATTTCCCTGGAGGAAAAATCAATCGATATTTAGAAAAGACTTTTGGATTGATGGCTTTTATATGTTTTTCAATTTCTTTATTTTTTCTATAGCCATAAGTGGTTTTTATAAATTATTGGAAGTTCTGTTTAATGATATTCATATTACCTCCAAAAGTTTAGCTATAATAGAAATATCAGATTGGCCATTATGGACACAACTACTTATTTTCTTTATACTATTAGATTTTGTGCAATGGTTTACTCATATTTTATTACATAAATATTCATTTTTATGGAAATATCATCAAGTACATCATAGTACAAAAGAAATGGGATTTGCTGCGCATTTACGTTATCATTGGATGGAAAATATCCTCTACAAGCCATTAAAGACGTTTGCAGTTATGATTTTGGGTGGGTTTGAACCCGAACAGGCTTATATCATACATTTTTTAGCAATTACTATCGGGCATTTTAATCATTCTAATATAAAAATTACATGGGGTCCGCTTAAATACCTTATTAATAACCCTGTGATGCATTTGTATCATCATTCATATAAATTACCCGAAGGCAGATTTGGAGTAAATTTTGGTATTAGCTTGAGTTTATGGGACTATATTTTTAAAACAAATTATATTCCAGAGGATAGTGGTACAATTGAATTAGGGTTTGAAGGTGAAGAGCAATTTCCTAAAAGCTTTCTTGGTCAAATTGTGCATGGTTTCTGGAACAAAAAAGCAAAATAACATTAGTTTATTTGTAAAAGCTCTATAACTCCTTGTTTTAAACGTATTACGCCTTTTTGTTCTAATTTTTTAAGCAATCTGGAAATCACTTCTCTAGAAGAACCTAAATCATAAGCTATATCCTTATGAGTGGTACGAAGGATATTATCCCCTTTCACTTGTGCTTCTTTTTTCAAATATTCTAGGAGTCGTTTATCTTTATTCGAAAACGTTAATATCTCAATAACATTAATAAGTTCTTCGAATTTAAAATTAAAGAGGTCATAGATAAATTCATTCCATTTTGGGTATGCCTTAGCAATTTTCAATGCTTTATCTGCGGGAATAATAACTACTTCTGAGTCTTCTTCAATCACGGCTTTTACCCTACTTGTTTCATTTCTAACCAAAGTAGTTACAGACATCACACAACTCTCTCCAGGTTTTATATAATATAACAGAACTTCATTTCCATGTATTGGTTCTTCTTTAAAAATTTTTATCAAACCAGAAATCACTAAGGGTATTACTTTTATATATGATCCTTGTCTTAAAATTACTGTTCCCGAATTAAATTTATGTACACTGCTTATCGCTACCAATTCTGCTTTGAGTTCTGGCATAGTAGCTAGTTTAGGGAAATAGGTATCTAGAGCTTCAGCTATCAACGTTTTATCTTTTATTACTTTTGTTTCTAAGTATTGCCTGAATAGTATACTGCTATTAGGTACTCTAAGATAGACGATTAAAAAATAGAATATTTACAAATTTTCATATAATCTTTACTTCGTTCCTCTTTTCGTTTTAAAATAGTATTTGTTAACTCTCTGATTGTGTAAAAAATATTTAAGAAAAACAACTCACTAGTACCATAAACTATTTCTCTTACCATCAAACTCTTGCTTTTAAAAGGGTGTTATAACATAGTATTAATCGTATAAAACCACAACTATTCTTAGTAATACTTTAACTATTTTACTAGGACTTGGGAATGAAGTTTGATGCAATTAAAACAGTCAGTGTTTAATCTTAAAACCAAAATATATAACGAGATAAAACTATAACCCAAATGTTTTTATTTTATAAAAATTCCCCAAACTCATTGGTCCATCTAGATCAATTATACAAAAATGTAATCTTGAAGTTACCCGTTTCAAATCGAATTAAATACTGTGAATCCCTTATTTACCGAATCAAAGATGACATATCAAATACTAAGTGTAGATTTAAAAAGAGAAAATTAAAAAAACTATTAAAAGCTGCTGAATGTGAATTAAAAAACTTTTGCGTGTAAACTTTCAAATATCTGTTATCAATTATTTTATAATTGTTAGTCTTTTGAGAATGGTGTTCTCGAGCTAAAAAAACAAAACCCTGAGTAGATCATTTATATCTTAATGTATTTTGTTTAAAATTCTAAAACCTATATCCAATTCGTAAATGTAAATTAATTGCGGTTTCATCTTTATTTTTAGGAAAACCTGCGTCCTTTCCAAAATAATGGATATAGCCAATTCCTATTCCGGTTTCATAATTAAAATGCTTCCCTATATTACGTCGAATTCCCCAAGTAGGAATTATGGATAGATTGGTTACAATTTTGGTATCTTCTTCATTATCTAAAACAATCAGTAAATCAGAATGCCGTAAACTCGTTTTTATCGAAAAGAAATTACCGCTATTACCATCTATTCTTTTGGATTTGTTTGTTCGGGTATTTAAATTGTAATACCATCTAGGTTCTACAGTAAGTACTGTTACTAATAAAAAATCAGTTTCTTCATAAAATTCATGATCCCAAATACCATCAAAACCTAACTCTCCTCGTAGTGCAATTTGATTTGATAATTTTAACTCTGTATGCGCCCATATTCCCGAAAATCCCGCTTGGATTCCGAAAACCGATTTTTCCACACTTGCTTCTTGAGAGGTAACAATTAAGGTTATCCAAAGGAAAATTAATGTCAATAGATTTTTCTTCATTTTTTGATTTTTTAAATTAAACAATGTCATTACCTTAAAAACAATGAAATTTTAATCCATATAATAAAAAGTTACTTTACTATATCTTATCCATTGCCTGATTAAAGACTTGAAGACAAATCAATAAAAATAAAACAGGCTAATCGTCCCAATAGAAGCATTGGTCTTTTTTTGATCATAAAAATTGAAGAAATCTATGACAGGCTTTTCTTGTAGGCAGAAGGCGAAAGCCCTGTTTCTTTTTTAAAGACTCTATTAAAACTAGTTTTAGATTTAAAACCACACTCATAAGAAATTCCTAAAAGGGTATAATTTTCATATTGCTCTGATTGTAGTTTTTGTTTTATTTCCTCTACTCTATATGTATTAATAAAGTCATAGAAGTTCGTATTCATATATTGATTGAGCAACATAGATAGTTTTTTATCGGTAGTAGAAAGTTGTTGTGCTAATGTGTTTAATGTCAGATTTTCGTCTAAATAAGGCTTACTATTTTCTATGATATCGTAAAGCTTATTTTTTAATACTTCAAACTCTTCTTTTTTAACATCTGATAGTGAATTAACATGAACCTCAGTATTTAGTTCATCACTATCTAACAGAAAATCGGGCAGTAATACTTTTGATTGATACACTCCATAATACCCCAAATACGCAATCCATATGACCATTGTTGCCACTGCAATAAATTCTATATTCATTTTAAAATCTCCAAAAAAGAATTCATATGTCAAAACACTAAAATTGAAACTAATAATACACAATGCCCCAATCAACATCATCTTAATCCAATTAAAATCATACAGTGTTAAATTAGAATATTTAAATTTTAATAATGCTCTATATTTTGATAATAATCGCAACGAAATCAAGAGATATCCTATCATATATATATCCTCGGTTTTAAGAATAATACGTATAAAATCTGAATGTACATATGATAACCAACCCAGAGGTATAACATCATATACAATTGTTGGAATTGCTATAAAAACAGCAAATAAGGCAGCTGGAACAAAATGTGATAATGAATTCTTTATCAGGTTTTCTTCTTTTAAAAATAACGATTTTATATACAGGAATAATAGTGGTCCTATCATTAACACACTGATATCATTTGGCACAAAACAAATTCGTATTAGCCAAATAATATGATGTAGCTGGGCATAAAAATATAGTGTAATAAAAAATAGAAGTACAAAAAACACAATCAGTATTTTTTGCGATAGCTGTTTCTTTTTTGATTTTATTAACAGCCATAAAATTATAGAGATTATGATTATCCCCCCAACAAAAATAAAATCCAAAATTAAGTCCATTAATTACATTTTTGGGTATTACACTATTTAAATCTAGTCGATAAAACAACTGTTTTTTCTCTATACAGAATCTTATTCTATAGACTCATAAAGCTATGATAAAGTTACACGTTGAGTACAAATACAACATTTTATAACGCAACTTTTTTAATGTAAAAAATACAATTCTCAAAAAAATCTAAAAAAAACAGGGTATCATTTTTTTTTGTGGTAACACTAAAGGGTGAAAACAATCTCTCTTTTAATTTAAAAATGAATAAAGAGTGAGTTTTATTAATCACACAAATACATTCACATTATGAAACAGTTATCACCTATTGCACGATTCAAAATCCCTTGTCATATCATTAAACCATATAGGTACTTCGAAGGTCTTTTTTGAAACTACTCAATCAAATATCATATTAAAAAATAAAAAATAAATCATCATGAGAGTAATTAACCAATTACTACTGCACTTTTTTACACTAGACATATGAAAAAAATAATTTTTAATTTTCTATTAATTTCTGGACACCTCATTTTTTCTCAATCGGGTCCAATTGACATTCCACAAATTTTCCCTGCTTCTCCAGAAGCATCAACACTTGGAAAGTTTGGTGAGATCCCCGTAAATATGAGTATTGGAGTAGCTAATCAAAGTATTCCAATATATACCATACAAGAAGGTAATTTTCAACTACCTATAACCCTAAATTATAACTACACTGGATTATTGGTAGACGAAATTCCAGGGGCTACAGGTTTGGGTTGGTCCTTAAGCGCTGGTGGCATTATAACCCGACAATTAAGAGGAAGACCAGATGAGGAGCCTAACGGATATATAGGAACTAATAGGATTGGGTTAAACAAAGTTATCCCCTACATAAATAATCAATTATCATCTGTAGATAGACGAAGTTTTGAAGAAAATTCTGCCTTAGGAATCTGGGATACTCAGCCTGATAAGTTTATGATAAGTGTCGGGAATATTCAGGCGAGTTTTTATTTTGATGAAAACAAAAATGCAGTTATTAAACCCTATAAACCCTATAAAATCGAAGTCATCAATGGAGATTTCGCACAAGGACTTAAAGTTACTGATGATAACGGAATACAATATTTCTTTCAATCTACAGAAACTACAAAGAGAATACCTCCTATTGGGATTAATGACCTTGTTTCGACCCCTGCCTATGGATACATCTCTGGATGGAAACTCTCAAAAATACTACTAACCGATAACAGAGTGATCACCCTTAATTATACAGGTTACTATCATACTCAAAGGATATTTTCGCAATCCTATACAAAATCAATAGGACCAAGTGGATGTGGCAATAATTTAAGAAACTCTGAAGCCAGATATGGTATCTCTTCAAAAATACTCGAAAGTATATCTTTCTCATTAGGTACTGTTAATTTTGTTTCTACAAGACCAGTGACCACAGAATTAAACCAATACCTCGCACGCATAGATAAAATAAAGGTAAACGATTACTTTAGTAAAGAAATATTCAACTACGACCTCGTATATGACAATAACAATAAAACAAGAAAATTATTAACAGATATCACTATTAATAATGATCCTAGTCATCGTTATCAATTTTATTATAAGAATAGTCCTTCTGATAACATCGCTTTTACTAAACAAGATTTTTGGGGATTTGCTAACGTAAATAACACTGGGAAATTAGTAGATATTAATGATTTATATAGTCCTAGACAACCTAATTTTGATCGTTCTTCTGATGGAGCATTGCAAAAAATTATTTATCCAACAAAAGGGAGTACAGAATTTGTTTACGAGCAAAACACGTATGACCCTGGAGTAGATGGGGATGAATTTGATGATTTTTATGATCCTCTCAATTCAGCTTGTACTAACCCAAATGAAACATATAGGGCATTTGCTAATGCATCTTATCCAAATGGAGATGATGATGCTGAAGCCAAAACATTTACCATTACAGAGGTTACGGCAGCAGATATTTCTATTACTGTAACTAAAGCTGCTGTAGGAGGAAGTGTTATTGCTAAAATTGCTGAAATAAACACAACCTCTGGGCTTGCTTGTGCTGATTATAGAGAGGTGAATGATTGTGACCCTCTCACGCCATGCTATATAGCAACCCTGTCTTATGGTGGAGGTTTTTTACAACCCGGGCAAATACTTACAAATAGTTTTAATAGAAAAGTATATCTAAAACCGGGAACATATAGAGTTTCTGCTTCAGTAAGTAATGCAGGCACTTCTACTATAGGTTCTTATGTTGAAGGATCAGCAACAGTAAAAATAAATAGAGGTAATACACAACAACCACAAGCCAGATCTAGGGCAACAGGAGGTATCAGGATTCAAACGATCAAAAGTTGTCCCGATAATAATCCAGATAACTGCATCACCAAAGAATATGTCTACGAAAATGCTGAAGGCGTGAGTGAAGGACTCCTATTTAGAAGAAGAAATTTAACTACATATGTGTATGGAACAACTAACGTCGTGAATGGAGGCGTACAAGACTGTGTATACAGAAGCTATTCTAGTTCTAGTAACCTGCCTCTAGGATATTATATGGGAAGCCATATAATATATAAACAAGTTATAGAAAAATTCACTTCAACCAATGGGAATAACGGGTCACGAAAATTGATTTTTAATCGTAATATCCCAGCACCCGTTATTTTTCCATTTCTAATAAAAGATGATAATGCTTATAAAAACGGGAAACTACTTAAGGAAGAAATTGCTAAATCTGATGGAACTCTCGTAAAAGAAACTGTGAATCATTATGATTATGACGACGATTTAGGTTTTAACCAAAGAGTATACTCTGTAAAAGTTAGACAAAATCTATTTTCATCCCAAGGTCCAGGAAATTATGTTGCAGATACTACAAGCTTTAATGCAAGCCGTAATGTAGATAGACTCATCCAAACCGCAGTAACAGATCATTATAATGGCTCCACTGTATTTACCCAAAACCTGTACAAGTATAATAATCCACAGGGACACCTAAAAGAACAGGAAATTATAAATAGTACTAATGAAAAAGTAATCAATACCTATTTCTATCCATATAATTTTACTACTGCTATAGCTAATAATCTATCGAATCTAAATAGGATTTCCTCTCCTATTCAAACAAAAATCTTTGAAGATCAATCATTACTAAATACTCAAAATATGGAGTATAAAGATTGGGATAATAACATCTTACTTCCAGAATTTATAAAAACAGCCAAAAATAATGATACACCAGAACCAAGACTTACTTATTATGATTATGACAATTTTGGTAATCCATTAGAAGTTTCAAAAACTGATGGACCTCATGTAGCTTATATCTGGGGATATCAAGATAGGTTACCAATTGCAAAAATAGAAAATGCTACCTATAATCAGATCACCTCATATGTGGCCAATCTAAAAGCCAAATCAAATGCTGATAATGACCGCACTTTTGGAAATTCTGGTAAAGAAGGGATATTACGACAAGCACTTAATGAACTAAGAGATACTTTACCAGAAACACAAATTACTACCTATACCTATGACCCTTTAGTTGGAGTAACCAGTATGACAGATCCAAAAGGATATACTATGTATTATGAGTACGATGATCTTAACCGTCTCAAATCCGTAAAAGATGATGAAGGAAACCTGGTTTCAGAGAATAAATATGCTTACAAAAACTAATGATGATGATAAAAAATAAAACAATAAAAAACAAGATGATCACATTAGTTCTAATGTTGATTTTCATAGTCTTAACATCGAATACAATAGCAGCGCAAGTCCAGGGAAATATTAGCGGACCTACTATTTCAAATATTGGGGAAACTCATAGATATGAGTTATTTTTATCTGGTTTTCAAGGAAATCCCACATACCAATGGCAAGTAACGGGGGGACTTGTAGTTTCTCAAACAACCAATAAAGCAGATATAAGCTTTGTAGATTCTGGTACTGTAACTATAACGTGCATCGTTAGCTTTTCAAATAATGATCAAATTTATGCTTATGATTATAATGTTACGGTATTTCCAAATGTTGTTGCTCCTCCAAATCCCACTGTTATTTTGGGGTGTAATAATGCAACATTAAACAGAACGGGAGATCCCGACCCTAATGTTACTTGGTATTGGCAAGGGAAAAATCCTGATGGTGAAAATTTTAATTTGGGAAATGACGCAACATATACAGCTAATGAAGGTTCTGGGCGTTATTATATTAGAGCCTATGATTATAATGGTGGTTGGAGCGATGATTCTGGTTTTGTAGATGTTACTATACCACCACTAGTAACGCCTCCATCTATCCCCTCTATTACAGAACTTTGTGGTAGTACGACTTTAAGTTTTAACTCTGTTAATGTTCCTAATGGTGTTACTTGGTATTGGCAGAGCTCAGATTCTGGAACTGATAGCTCTAATTCTGAATCATCAATAAGTTTTACCGAAGGTAATGCTACAGGAAATGTACATTATATAAAAGCTCAAGATAATACTACGGGATGTTGGAGTACAGCTACAAGAATTGATTATATAATTAATTCTAGTTCTATATGGTATGCAGACACAGACGGTGATGGATTTGGTGACCCTAATACTTCTCTTAGTGATTGTACACAACCTACAGGATATGTAAATAATGCAAATGATCAATGTCCTGAGGTATATGGGCTGGATAACGGATGTGTCGTTGCTCCTTATACTCCGATCACAATAAGTAATGAAAATTACATCTTTACACGAGTATATCAGGAAGCAATGGTATCATCAGATGATATTAGATTTAACAAAGATGTGATTGAGAGTATTACATACTTTGATGGTTTAGGAAGACCAAAGCAACAAGTAGGAATTAAAGCTTCACCAAATATCAAAGATATTGTTACCCATATCCCTTATGATGACTATGGTAGACAGACAAAGGATTATTTACCTTTCGAAAGAAATAGTACAACAGCAATAGGAAGCTATGCTACCGTAAATATCAATAATGACATCAATAGTTACTATAAAACGACCTATGGTGATGATTTTATAGATGTGCCAGCTAATCATCAAGATTTTAATGCATACTCAGGACGTGCATTTGAAGCTTCACCTCTAAATCGAGTGCAAAAACAAGGAGCGCCTGGTAAAGATTGGAAAGTAGATTCAACTAGTAACAATGATCATACTATCAAATTTGATTGGAACACTAATCTTATAGATGAAGTAATACACTTTAAAGTTACTTTTGAAAGAGAAAACACGGGAAAACCACAACTGGTAAAAGATGGCTTTTATACTTCTAACCAACTGCACATCACTATTACAAAAGATGAAAACTGGCAACCCGGTCAAACTCATCCAAATGATCATACGACCAAGGAATATAAAGACAAATTAGGTAGAGTAATTTTAAAACAAACGTTTAATGAAGGTATACCACATGACACCTATTATGTATATGATGATTTCGGGAATTTAACTTATGTAATTCCGCCAAAAGTAACTACTAGTGATGGTGTTAATTCTGTAGAATTAAATGCACTCTGTTATCAATATAAGTACGACTACAGAAACCGTTTGGTAGAAAAGAAAATTCCTGGAAAGGGAGGATTCACCGATTGGGAGTCTATCATCTATAACAAATTAGACCAACCGATACTCACACAAGATGCCAACCAAAAAGTAAAAGGAGAATGGTTGTTCACCAAATACGATGCTTTTGGAAGGGTTGCCTATACCGGTATATATAAAAGTACGCGCAATAGAGGGACTTTAATCTTGGTAATGAGCGGAATAGACACGTTTTGGGAGAAGAGAGAACCAGCTACTGCAACCGGAGGAACTACATTATATTATAGTAATGATGCGTTTCCAAATACAGACATAGAAATACTTACAGTCAACTATTATGATGATTATAATTTTGATATCAATGGGTTATCAAATCCAGGTACGGTATACGGAATAGACACCAGTGATCGTACCAAATCGTTAGCCACAGGAAGTAAAGTAAAAGTACTTGAAACAGATAATTGGATTACTACCGTTACTTATTATGATCAAAAAGCAAGACCAATATATGTTGCGAGTAAAAATGACTATCTCAATACTACAGACATTGTAGAAAGTAAATTGGATTTTATAGGCAGAGTCGAAGAAACCAAAACTACGCATACCAAGGATAGCAATCCTCCAATAGTAACGGTAGACAAGTTCAGTTATGACCATGTAGGTAGATTATTAACCCAAACCCAACAGATCAATACCCAAAATGTAGAACATTTGGTACATAACAAATACGATGCCCTTGGGCAATTGATCAAAAAGGATGTGGGAGGCACTTCTACTATGCTAAGTACAGGTAATACGATCATTAGTCCGGCAGTCCAACCACTACAAACGGTAAACTACAAATACAACGTACGTGGTTGGCTAAAACAAATAAATGATCTCACCCGGAATTTGGGTACTGATTTGTTTGCTTATAAAATTAATTATAATACTACCGAGATTGTAAATAGTAACCCCTTATATAATGGCAATATAAGTGAAACACATTGGAGAACAGCGAATGATGATATATTGCGTAATTACCATTACAGTTATGATGCCTTAAACAGATTAAAACAAGCCTCTTTTATATTTGGTATAGGCTATTCTAGCTCATATACTTATGATAAAAATGGAAATATTGAAACACTTGTTCGATTCGATCAGAATTCTTTTAGCGATACAATGGATGACCTCACCTATACATATGATTGGGGTAATAAATTATTATCAGTAAGTGATACTGGTAATACTAAAGGTTTTAAGGATGGAAATACATCTGGTAATGATTATGATTATGATAAAAATGGTAATATGACTAAAGATCGTAACAAAGGGATTACCAATATTACCTACAATCATTTAAATTTACCAGAAACAGTTTCTATTAGTAATAACGAAGGAACAGGAGATATTACTTATATTTATGATGCTACTGGAGTTAAACTTAAAAAGACAGCTCCTAGTGGAAGTTCTTTAACAATAACAGAGTATGCTGGGAATTACATCTATAAGAATGGAGAATTAGAGTTCTTTAATACATCAGAAGGTTATGTAGAACCTGTCACCCAAAGTGGTAGCACTGCAATCTCATCATTTGAGTATATCTATCAATATAAGGATCACCTTGGAAATATAAGGTTATCCTATAAAGATACCGATAAAGATGGATCAATTACTCAGGATGAGATTGTAGAGGAAAAGAATTATTATCCTTTTGGACTCGAACACAAGGGGTATAATAATACAATTATTGGTCGGGAGCATAACTATGGTTTTGTTGGTAAAGAAGAGAACTCAGAATTAGGTTTAGAATGGTTAGACTTTGGAGCAAGGAATTATGATGCTTCTTTAGGAAGATGGATGAATCTTGATCCAATGGCAGAAATGTTTTATGGTTGGGCTCCATATAAATATAGTATGAACAACCCTATTCTTTTATCCGATCCAGATGGTAATTGTGAATTTTGCAAGAAATTTCTAAATAGTGCATTTAACGCCTATAAATCAACTCTTTATAACACATACGAAGGTGCTAAAAAGCTAGTTAATAGTCCTATTCAGACAGTTAAAGCTGCTGCATCCAACCATTTTACAGTTGTCGGTATGATGCAAGCAACTGATACTGCATTAAATGTTGTTTCTGGAGGGGTGCATGAAATAGCTAAAGATGTAGCAAAAGTTGCAACATCTGATGATCTTGTGGCTACTGCAGGACAAGTATATGGTGAGAAAGTTGCTGATTTAACGATTGAAGTTGCAGCTGCAGCTGCAGGAGAGGCTGGAGGAAAAGCAATTTCTAAAACAGCTAAATCTCTCAAAAATTTAGGAAAGACAAAAGCTAGTAAATCATTTGCTACCAAAACTTTTGATGAATCTACTGAATTAGTCGCAGGTACTGAATTCTCAGGAACTATTTCTGGAGAGGGAGGAGCCATGACTGTAGAAATAGAAGCTATATCAAAATTTGCAGATGGCCCTTCAGCAAACGCTAGTTTAATTAATGCTGTAGAATCTATTGCTGTTGAAAATGGAATGTCTAGTATTAAAGTTGTAGGTAATGTATTAGACGAAACAGCAGCTGGTTTAGCAAGTGGTCCATATATTAAAGCTGGATATGAAGTTTCTACTAAAATAGTTAATGGATCAACTCAACTTACTAGAACGAAAACATTGAAATGATGGATATAAACAAACATAATCGAATTGTTAAGAAGCTAAAAAGAAGTTTATAGAGATTCCTGCTTTGTGAGCTTTACAACTTCGGTAGCGGTAAAAATAAATAGAATAAGACCCGATCGCGCATTCGATGGATAAAAACAAGACAGAACTCTTGGATGTCTATAAAATGATCAAGAGATATACAAATCATTAAATATTTTAATAGTATGTTACAAAACATTTTAAATTTAGAAGGAGTGCAAACGTTAGAAAGAACAGTATTAATTCAAGTTAAGGGAGGTCATTGCGCAGGGAACGAAAGTGGAGACGGTGAATGTGAGCGGATTTTTGATGCCAATGGTCAAGAAGATTTTGCGTAGATCCCCGTTCCCTCTAAAGTGTCTCTAGTGGCGTTTTGAGTAAGCGGTAAGAATGTCTCGTCCTAAAAAAGGTTACATATTTTACATTAAACTGCTCTACGAAGTTTGCAGTTTCGTAGCAGCAACAGTAATAGAATAAGTATAGAAAACTTGAAATAACAGTCACATTTGTAAAATTGTGGCTGTTATTATTTTAAGAATATGTTGTAATAAACTACGAAGTCATAGACATTCGTTAGAGCAATGGATGTACTTCAAGTTTGGAGTTATTAGACTTCTACAAGTTCATACTATTTACATTTTCTAAGAACAAATACTTACCGCTTTTTAAATATTAAATTGAGTATAAACAAAATAAGTATTGCCCCTATGGCACCAGTAAGTATTGCTCCAATCCATCCAGAGCCAAGACTAACACCAAGTTTTCCTAAAAGCCAGGAACCAACAAAACTACCAACTATCCCAACAATAATATTGCCAATAATACCCAAGCCACTACCCTTGTAAATTAGACTACCTAACCAACCAGCTACTGCTCCTATAAGAATTGTAATAATTATTCCCATTTTTAAAAAACTAAATTATTGAAACACCACTAATTTAACAGAAATATCTAATAATGTTAACATTATTAGATATTATTTTATTTATAATCATTTAATTTATTGTTTAGAGACACAAAATATAATTGATAATTATAGTCTTGACAATTAATGATTTGGACATATATTCATACCTATGTATGATACAAGTATATAAACACTCAACAAGGTTTACAAATTAATTATATATGTATATCTTAAAGAAATATAATAAAACAATGTATAATTTAAGTACTACCAATACTATGATATAAACTACCCTCTTTTCCTCTTATATAAAAACAATCCAAGTATGAGTAAAACACCTAATCCAATAATCCAATACCAGGAATTAGTATCCCTAAATTGTATAGGAGCACTATCCCCCACCAGGTAAAATCCTCCCCAGTAAAAAGGATCCTTATGATATCGATCTGCTGTTTTAAGGTATTGTAATTTTGCTTGTTGTAAGGCTTTGCCTTTATGCATCCCTGCTTTAAGATTGGTATAGAAATACCGCATCAATTCTGGTGCAGTATTATCGGGTACTTCCCAACTACTTAACAACAAACTTTTGGTCCCAGCATATTGAAAAGCATTACCCAAACTCATGATTCCCTCGCCTTTGGCAATTTTACCTGTTCCTGTATTACAAGCACTTAATACCGTAAGTTCTGATGGAATATCCAAAGCAAATAGCTCATGAGCATACAATAAATTATCTTCTATTGTATCGTTAGACTTGGTAAAAAATAATTTAGAGTTCTCTGGCCTTTCATTATCCACCTCACCATGCAAGGCTAAATGTACAATCTTATACTGATTCGCTTTTTTCTTAAAGTTAGCTTCATTTGCTTCTGCTCCAAAATAATATTGCCCATCGATAATATCGGCAATAGCTCTAATCTCTTTACGAGTTCCCGGTAGGTCATCCCCAGTATCTCTTAAAGTAGCAAGACTTATGTTTTTTGAGGTTACAATATTGGTCGAATCTGAAAAAGAAAATGCAAGGCATCCTTCCTTCTCATCTTCCGATGTTACCTTTTTAAAAGGATTAAACAACAGATTCGCAGAATTGGCATAAGTAATAGCATAATCTTTAAGTAAATATGAAAGTTCTCCCGGATTTTCTGATACATCGTTCTGAGTCAGTAACAATTCAAAGTTAAGATGCCATAAGGGACCATCAGGAACGACAACGAGTTCATCTCCTTTAAGTTGTTCTTTTACCGGAGCTATAAGTGCATTATAAAGTAAATGTGATTGCTTTTTAAATTCTTGGATGTTTTTACTTGTAATACTTTTACGAAATTGTTCAACCTGTTTTGTGAGTTTTGGAGTTGCTAATTCTTGCACAGCAATTTCATTTTTAGAAATGGTAAAAGCATAGGTGATGCTATCTCCTGTAAAAAACTCTAATAACGTTGTTTTGTTATCTAATTGTTTCTGGATATTAGAAGTTTTAACAATATCATTATTATATTTAAGCTTAAAATATTTAGGATAGTTTTTTTCTAGTGATTGATTTAAAGAATCTCTTCTTCTATTAATATTAAATAATTCATTTTCATACTCCTCAATTTTTATCGTATCAATTGACTTTTTAGATTCTTCTTTTAAAATCTGCGAGATATAAAAAGCTCGATTTGTTCTTATTATTTTTTCCGTTGTTAACAGTTCATTTGGCAATCCAGTATAACTTTTTGCATAAGAATCATTTAAGAGTTCTTTTAGTATATTGCTTTTACTTCTCTCCATATAATAAAATATTCGTGTCAAAGATGACCGTTTTTTTGCCTCTTCATATTCTAATAAATACGTATTAATAGCATCTGTATAGATTTCTTTTACTTGTTTAGCAAAAACAACTTTATCCTCGTAATTTTGATATATTTTTCGCATATTCTTGATAAGCACATCTGCATTTTTATAAATAACTATACTTTGATTAAGAAACTCTCTGTCATTACTTTCTTGATATAAATCTTTAAGAGTTTTAGCTTTTCCTTTAAGTGTTTCTAATAATAATTTCCAATCAGAATAATGGTTAGGATCAAAAGTGTTTTCTATTCCTTTTTGAAACTTCTTTTTAGTATTTGAGAGTAATGCTTTATCAAAATTAGTAATTGCTTTTGCATGATTTTTTTGTATCTGATAAACAAATGCAATATTATTATATAAACTTATCGCGCGAGGATGTTGTTCTCCATATGAGTTTTGTAGAATTGTTAAACCTTTTTTATGATATTTTAATGATTCATCATACATTTTTTGTCGAAAATAGAGATTCGCAATACCACTATATGACACCGAAATATTAGGATTATTCTTATCAAAAATCTTATTACGTATACTTAAAGCTTTATTAAAATATTTCTGTGCTTTATCATATTCTTTATTAATAGAATATGTATTCCCCATATTATGATACGATAGAGCAACCAAATAATGATTTTCTCCTAAGGAAGCGGTGTAAATTTCCAAAGCTTTTTTGTAATACTCTATTTCTTTTTTTTCATCACCTTTTTTATGAAATATAACACTAATATTTGCATATATAACACCTATAGCCGGGTGCTGTTCTCCAAATATTTTTGAAGCAATCTCTAAACTTTTTTTTTGATATTCTAATGCTTTATCATATTCCCCTTTTATATCATATACAATACCCATATTTTGATACACAGCTTTTAGTCCATTTAATCGATTTTCTTTAAGTAAAATGGGCAATGCTTTTTGAAAATAACTTAATGCATTATTATTCTGTTTAAGGTTAAGGTAAGTTACCCCCATATTAACATAACTATATCCTACATAAATATCATCGCTTCCAGAATTTCTTATAGTATTGTTCAAAAACTTTTTATAATATTCTAAAGCGATATCAAGTTTTCCCAAGTTATCATAAACAAGACCAATATTATTATAGTTTCGTCCAGTTTTTGAATGATCTGGACCTAAAATTTTCAAATTAATAGCTAATGCCTTTTTATGAAACTCTAGAGCCTCCTTATATTTAGATGTGCTCCAGTAAACTGATCCTAAATTACTATAGGATTTAGCGATATCAAGATGTTCATTAGGAAAAATCTTTTCTCTTATTTTCAGTGCCTTTTCATAATATTGTAGAGCTTCATCATAATTCGGAACTCCTTTATGATAAAAACCTATATTATCATAAGAATCAGCCTCAAACTTGTTGCCTTCCATAAGGTAATCTGTACTTATTTCTAATGCTTTTTTTGCGCTTAAAAGAGACTCATCTCCTTTATACCACTGATTTTCAGAAATCTTATTATAACAACTTGCTACTTTTTCCCACGCTTTTGCTTTTTTATATTCAGGAAGTGCTTTATTAAAAAGCGCAATAGATTCTTCATACTTTTTTTGAATCAACAGAGAATCTGCTTCTTTGTAATACTGCGAAGCCCTTGTCGTATCAATTTTAATTTGTGCAGTTGCACCCATAAAAGAAAAAAGGAAAGTGCAAAAAAAGAATACTTGTATTAGACGAAAGTGTGGGGTAATTATCATATAAAGGTTAATAAATATTAAATCGTAATGTAACTAAAAATATGATATTTGAGGTTAGTAATCGTTTTAAACTACGAAAAAACAACGAAATTATAAAGTGAATTTATGATTCAAAAAAAGTATTGTTATTCTAATTCTTCAAGCAAATCTATAGCGCTCTTTTTATATAAGTTTTCGTAAGAAGTTAGTTCTTTAAGAAAAGTAATTGCCTTACCATTATTTTCTGTCTTCACATGAGCTAATGACAAAAACCATAATGCATCGTTATGAAGAGTATCATTCTTCACAATATTCTGAAATAAGGTAATAGCTTTTTCTTCTTGATCAGTATTGAGGTAGCTATTCCCCAGATATAATTTTAATCGATCATCATTAGGATATTCTTGGATAAGACGTTCCAGAACAGGAATTGTCTTTTGATACTCTTTTCTTTTATACTGTAGTGATACTTCTTTTAACACTTCTATTGTAGACTCCTCGCTACTACGAGTAAGCTCATTCATAGGATAAGGAACATAATACTGTGCATACAAATCTGGTTCCTGATATATCCAAAACAAAGAAGATATACCCACTATTGCTATAAAAATAGCTGCTATTCTATAATAGGTCTTAAATGATTTTTTGGGTTGAATTTCTCTTACTTTTTCTTCCTCTATTTCACGATCGATATCCTTAAGTTTCTCCCTAAAATTAATGATATCTTTATCTTTTAAAGCTTCTTTTATCAAACGATACTTCTCAACCTCTTCCTGTAGCTCAGTATCTAACTTTAAAGTGTTTTCAAACAACTCTAAATCTGCACCTACTAAATTACCATTTAAGTACGCATCTATATTTTCAAATAATTCCTGATTCTTTTTCATGATTTACTTGTAATTAGATGACTCTTTTAATTCCTTAAAAATCGGATCTTTCTCTGCCTTTTCCATCAACTGTTTTTGGCAGATGAACTTTCTTTTTCTGGCATATGCTTCTGTGAGCTTTCTTTTCTCAGCAATCTCACGTAAACTATATCCTGCAAAAAATAACAATAAGATTTCTTTACACCCTTCTCCAAGTTCTAAAAGGTACTTTTGGATCAAGAATATTTTATCTAATCTATCTATATTTTCGATAATAGTTTCTACTCCTTCGCCATCATTTGTGGTAATATCTTCTGTTATTATTATCTTATCATTCTTTCGTAATCTATTACGCCATAAATTTTTGCTGATACCATATACATATGTCCCCAAAGAACAACTTATATCCAATGTATTATTTTTAACCTTTTCATACACAATAACCATCGCATCCTGAAAAACATCCTTTGCATCATATTCATTTCCAGAGTTTTTGTTAACATACCTAATTACCATAGGTAAATGCTTTACATAAAACTCTTTAAGAATTTTATCATCATTCTGAATGAATGCTGTTATAATTTTGTTATTGTTTTCCTTGCCCATCAACGATATATCGCTAAATCTTTTCTAATCTTAATATACTATTTTTGAAATCGTAATTCATTTGTAAAGATATTTTTAAATTTTAATATACCTGATAAAATAACTATTTCTAATCAATAATATTTTAGAAAAAAATCATAAATCCCTGTTTTTCAATAATTAAAAATTAAAACCAACTTCTGTACTTATCTCATCTTAATAGCCTTTAGCCAATTTTATTACATGAATTTAAAAATAAAAAAGGTTTGGCAAAATAGCCAAACCTTATATATTAGTCTTGGAAAATAAACATTGTCATTATTAAATAGCCCCCTATTCGTAATGTACTGACTAAACTTTTATATACTTTCTTAACAATCTTGTTAGATTAAATGGAGATACTCCCCAACCATTCGATTCTATATGTATTGCTTTAAACATTTGATTCTATTTTTGTTGTTTCTAGGATGCAATTTTATGATCTAATAAAGTTTGATCATAAATAGTTTGACAACCCAAACCAGGAACTTCTGCATCTATTTTAACCTGCATAGCCGCATAATTATTGGCAACATTGTATTTACAAATCTCAAATTTTATTTCAGGATAATCATTGATTCTTTTTGTAACATTGCCATGTTCAGGAATTGTTATGTTTTCCACTTTTCCTATTTTCAATTTATTAAACTGGCCTAAGTAGTGGATATCAAAGCTCCCATTCTCCAAACTGATCAATGTAAGCGTTGTCTTTACTCGATCCTGAAACGGCCAGTATCCAAATCTAACCTCTTGCGTTTTTTTGTCAATTAATGAATGTCCCATAGCCCCTTTATTTCTTTAATTATAATGTGAAATTAAATATTACGGTTTCTAAAACATATTTCACGATATTTCATTGTTATTTCTATTGTTCTTAAAACCTAATTAAACGCCAAGGAGCTGTAGAATTTTCCCCCAATAACTCTACAGCGCAATTATTTCAACTGTCTACTTGGCTTTTCTTAACATCAAATAATTTCCCCCAATAGAAGTATCCAACTATTTTCCTTATTTGATGTTGTTTTTAAAGAACATGAATTATTTTATCTATGAAGTACAAAAAGTATTTTAATCACCCAGCACACCATGCTTTTTCTGTATTGATTTTGAGTATTCTGAGTTATCATTTTTGATCTTGCTTTTTATACTTATTTTGATGAGACAAATATATATCGGGACATCTCAAAAAAATATTTCACAATATTTCATGAGTATAGATATGAAGTATAAAAATGGCGGAAATACCATCCAGATACCCAAAAGGGAAGAAATTAAATTATAATGAAGAGTTTCTACTTTGACATTTGATGCTATAGAATATCAACAGTAGTAGATCTAGCTTCTTGTTCTTTACTAAACAAGGCAATCAAATCTCCAGCATCCTTGGTCGTTTCGCTATACGGAATTAATTTGATTGTACCTTCACCAACCATATTAGGAGGTGCTTGTAACGATTTTAATGCAAAATATCGTTGATCATTAACAGTCACAATACCATCTAATAATGTTCTATGCAAATCATTCATAAAAACAGGGCCTCTAACTGTTCTTGCTAAACCTGTAGTCTTTTTCTGTGCTTCCTGAAAAATTTGTAATGCTTTTGCTAACGGAATTCTAAAACAGGACTCAGAGTTATGATCAGCTTCTATAAACATATAATAAGGAACCATTCCTAATGCTATCTGAGTGTTCCATAATGCGCTCCAATCCTTGGGAGTATCATTAATACCTTCAACAATAGGTCCCTGACATCGAATTACGGTCCCCGTATCTCTTATTCTTTGTATTGCTTCTTTGACTACATCATTTTCTAGTTCTCTAACATGAGTGAAATGAGCACAAAAATTAAGATGTTTTCCCCTGGATTGAATGTATTTAAATAATTTCAATAATTCATCAGCGTCCTTATCTGTTGTAAATCGAAATGGCCACCACGCTAATGATTTTGAACTAATACGAATTACTTTTACAGATTCTATATCCAAAACCGGATCGATATATTTCTGTAATGTTTTAGCTTTTAATACTAGTGGATCTGCTCCTGTAAATAATACGTCAGTAATTTCGGGATGTGCTCTTAAATATTCAACAGGTTCATTAGGGTCTGTATATGAAGAGTTTTGTTGTGCTTCTTTATTGTTAAACATAATCCATCTGAAACAATACGAACAATAGGAATGGCATGTTTTAGCCATAGGATCAGGAAATAGGCTTACGATAGTTTCAAAATTACTATACATTCCTCTAATCCTCACTCCGTTTACCTTTGGGATACTTGTTTCAGCATGCTTTACCTCTGGATACATTTTCTTCTTTACCTTTTGAACAAACTGAAATAATGTTTTTTCATCAAGCCCGCTTTGATGTAATAAGAGTAATGTCTTATAATCTGTAGGTTGCAACATCTCTTTCCTCGGAAAAATCAATTTATAAATAGGATCATTGGGCACTGTTTCCCAATCAATAAGATGCTCTAGAACATAATTATTTACCTTAAAATGAAAAACACTAGATAAAATATCAAATACTTCTCTTTCATTTTCGGGTAATCTTTTATAGTACGTTGTTTTTTTAAATGAAGTGTTATTATAAGATATAAATTTCATGGCTGATTTTCGTTTTTAAATAAAAATACTCAAAGGGTTTAATGCTGACTCGGTATGAGGATGTTCTAATTTCCCCATTCTTACTGGTACATCATATAATCTACCAGGAGCTGTACGTCTCCAAAAATGTCGTAATCCCGGCACAATCACTTTTGCCACAGGAAGCCCAACGTCGGGTTGTGTAAGATCAATAACCAATGTTTCGAGTTCAAGTTGCTTTGCCCTCTCTATACAAAATTGTACGCTGTCATACACCGTGGCATTGCATAGTCGTGGATAATCTATTTGCATATTCTTATCTTCTCCTTCATCAGGTATCAAATATGAATTATTCTGAAGCGTAGCTGTATCCAACCAATCAATAAATACCTGATCAGTGGTTAGATAAGATCCATTTTTATTGATCACCACAGGGAGCAATTGATTCAATTCTATGATAGCTCTTTCCAAAGCAATATTAGCATCTACATGAGCTCCAAAAGCATATAAAATTTTATCTTTATCATTCTCTTTCAAACTATGACTGATCGCTACGAAAACTGGAATACCAATATCTGTGGTAATATCCAAAACATACAAACTTCTATGTATACTTTTATAATATGCAATCATCTGATTGATATATGGATTCTGAGCTGTTTCTAAAGCTATTGCAGGATATTGCACACGATTATACCACCAGATAGCAGCAGCATCACGCTCTACCAATTCCAGAAACCCTTGTAAAATAGCCTCTTCTATAGTATTTCCGGCCGCACAGCCATTAGAATCAGGATATGCATATAACCGTTTTTCATCTACTGAAGGATATTGTGCATAACAATAACAAGAAGGGAGATATTTAAATTCTTTTTCTGTAAGACTATATACTGGTGTCCAATCCATTATTTCATTAACATCAAACGGAATTGGAATCAATGAATAGAACTTTGTACTTTTAGTATTAATACGTTCCCGATCTTGATATTGATCATCACTATATAGCATACAGGTATTTGGATGAATTGCCTTTTCTAAAGTAGCATAAGAAGCTGAAACCGTATAGGTTTCTCCCTGATACATCAAGCTATATCGTTCTATAGCTTCACATAAAGCTCCAGTTTTGGCTTGTATTGCTGTTTTTCCTTTACCTCCATTAGCACTTCTTAGATGTAAGTTTAACCAGAATAGTGATGAACTTTGTAATGCCAGATTTTTTCCAGAGCCAAAATTGTAGATGGGTACATCATCAACAGGGTGGTATTCTTTTACATACGGGACAACCCCAGTTATGGCACTCACATGATGTTTATATCTTTGTAAAGTTTCTTCTGGCGAAACCGAGCGATATCCTCCTGGATAATCAGCAATAGTATCCTGTGATTGTAATTGGATGGGGATAGGATGTTGTTTTACTATTTCTATATCACCACAAGATGGGCATTGTGGCCGTTTTACGACGTGGTTTATTTTACGTTCACCAGTTTTGGTCTCTAATGAAATTAAGGTATTACATAACGATTCATTTTGCTCATGATATAACCATGAAACCAGTTCTGAGATGGCCACACTGGTTGCTAATTGCTTTGATATAGGGTGACTCACCAAAGGACGAGCAATGGTATCATTAGTCTTGGCCAATGCCTGATACAATTTATTTTCCTGATCATGTAGCATTAATCGATGTTGTAAACACTTCCAACAAGCAGCATCTTCTGCATCAGGGACCATAAGTGGCCCAACATATGGAGTCGTACCCTCCAATTTTATCAATACCCAGGGCTTATGCTGCTCGATCATCTCGGTATTAATTTGCTCCAGATCAGGGTGCAAATAATCTGTAGTCAATACAATCGTCACATATGGAGTATCTGACCATTGTAAGCCTGTCGCAATACATGATTCTTTAAAAACAGCATCATCTATAGAACCCAGAGTTTTGACAGCAATAGTTTTGGTACTAAATACAGAAGACAGCTTCTGTGTATGATACCCCAATTCTTCCCAATAGGCAGTTTCTTCTGGAGTAAATATCGGTTTAGTATGTGTGATATACCCCTCGGTTTCTAATTGGTGAAGTGTAATTAATACTTCACTAAGATTACTGCCATATTGATTATAATTAGCTATGATATCGTCTTTTGTTATTGTATTGGTAGTAATCACATCCAAAAGTTGAATCGCTAAAGGAGATTGTAGTACTACACTATCTTGCTCTGAAGACATTATAGTATAGTGATCATTTACCTTTACTTTGGCATAATTTTCTTTAATTCTGTAAAATGTATTGGGCATTGTATTTGAAGGTTTCTTAGGAAGGCTTTAAAATTGATAGTAATAAAAACATCTAAAGATAAATAATCAATATCGCCTAACAAAGCTCTAAACGACATTGATTATTTATGTAATAAAAGAAAAATTGTTTATGAGTTTTTAAGAATATCCCAGAAACATATATTGACCTAAAATCAAGTACAGGTAGCAATAAATTCTTCTACTGTTTCATCTGTATTAAAAATTTTCATATTAGTTTTCACATCCAATCTAGGGCTTGCATAAGGAATATAAAGCGTATAATCATACTTCTCTCCTTTTTGTAGTTCAAGCTCAATTTCACTAAAATCTACAGTAGTATAATTTTCTGATGACTTATTAATATTAAAAAAACCAGGGTTTAATTTTTGTTTATCATTATCTGTCTTTTTATAAAAAAAGTCAGTATCCATTAAAATCGAAAATTCAAGTTGATATGGTTTTTCCTCCATAACAATTTGAGATTTATTATGATTTGTATCTCCCGTTTTTTCTGTAATTACAAATTTAGATTTTGAAATAGAGGTATCTAAAACAATATTTGTTCTAACTGGGATTTTCATCTCACAACCTGGCCAGAAATACCATTTTTCTCCAGAACCTGTAGCAATAAATCCTTCTAGCTCTCCTTTTATCTCATTAAGTATATTTTTATACATCTCTGGTTTTTCTATATGTAATTTTACCAGTTCTTGTATCGTATATCCAGTTTTAACTTTTAACTCATCTTCTATCTTTTCTGTTCTTAATAAAACTCCATTGGTTAGAAAACCATGTCTTAAATGATTATAATTTACATAAGCATCTCGGATAAAATCATTAATAGATTCAAAAAAATGGAATGTATTAAAGAACTCTACAATTCTTAATATATCAATCTTTGTAGTATCCTCTTTATTATCAGGTATTTTAAATTTTGCAGATATTGCTTTATCTATAGTATCATAGACTTGATACAAAGGATCATTATTTGGCTTCATGTCAAATAATGATTTTACTTCATTTCGAACAAATTCTTGTAAATCCAGTTCTTTCTTTACTGCGGAAGTTTTTAATTCTTTTGTAAGCATGCTTTAAAATTTTAAGAGTTATTATTATATTAAAGAGTTTAATTTTTAGTAAAATAAACATAACACATCTACCATTTCAATAGTAAAAAATGAAAATGATATGGCTTCAACGTTATACAAATATGGATTTAACCAACTAAAAATCAAACTCTTAAAAAATATACTAGAAATTAAATCTCTTACCTAAAAATATAGATGCTTTTATGATATTTTAATATTCTTCAAAAATATTTATAGACCACTATTTAATCCCACAGCAAAATAATCTCACGAAGTTGAAAGAATTAACTCATCAGCCTCTGACCCCTTAAATGATACTTTCACAAGCATATCAGCACTAGGAGTTATATATGGCATTTGAACTACTACTTCACAATCTTTAAGTGCTTTTAAAACCTTCATATCAATTGCTTGATAACTCTTTTGTAAATTTCCGTTTTCCTCAAGTATATTAGCAAATTCCTTTTTTGAGATAGATACTTTATTTGTTTTTACCGAAATAATCTCGTTTTCTGCAATAGCACTTAAAAAATTACTGTTATGTTGATCTTCAATTACTTCTAAAAACCCTTTATCAGCAATATAATTAACATGCCACGAATTTTCTTCAATAAATATTTCATCTTCTCCTTCTTTTTTCTTGATGTATACAGAAGGGTAAGGCTTATTAAAATTTAAAATAATTTTCGAATTTTTAGGTATGGCCATCTCACAACCTTGCCAAAAATATAAATCATTCTCTGTATTATTTTCTATTTTGTCTTTTACTAATTCTAGAAGTTCATCTTCGTTTTCTAAATAATTTTCTATAGGATAAACTTTTAGTTCCTTTTTGTCCTTATAAAACAAGCACCCTGAATCTATTAACATAGCCCTTCTAGATTCATTAGAATCTAAAAAAGCTTCGTTATACTCATTATAAACACCTATTAAAGTGCTCATCTCATTATATTTAGATATAATTCTTAAAATTTTAAATTTGTTTTCAATATATTCTATACTATGTTTTGTTTCAATTTTCACTTCTCTTTTTGCTTTCTCCTCTAAGATATTAAGTCTTCCAACTATAGCATCATAAGAAAGCATTTGATTTTTTAAGGTATCATTTGAATAAAAAAGCACTTTAACTTTCCCTTTTAAGGTTTTAGTTTTTTGTACTAATTGATTCTTATCAGATATTAATACTTCTTTTAATTCTTTTCCTAATGTTTCTTCCATAATTTTAAATTTTTAATAATAGAGTTTTACAATTATTTTCATTGTGCACGTTTACAAATCTGTATTCAGAAGCTTATGAGCTCTAACTTTTAATTTAGTTTTTTCAATTCCTACCATAACATCTAAAAGTGAGCTAATATTTTTTAATGTACTTTCAGGTAATAATATCTTTTCTTTTCTATGTAATTCCCCATAAGTTACTAACGCTTCCAATTCAAACCATTTTGCCCCAATATTATTTGCATCTTTTATCGATGTAATTAACTGAAATTTCACTTTTTCATTCAAAGCATTATATTTCGCATAATAGCATTCTGCTAATACTCTTCTTACCAAAGATAATGTCCAAACTTCTTTATCATTCAAGCTTCGTTCCAAAGATTTTTCTAACAAATGAATTGCTTTTTCAACATGGTTTTTAGTTAAATAAGTTTGTGCTAAAGATGGTTCATACCATGATAATGCATAATATTGTTGACTTGATATAGTATCTTTTACATATGTTTCAGCGTATTCTACATTTCCATGACTCCATTCTTCTATCATTTTTAAATGTGTAGTAACCCAGTTTTTACCTGATTCATCTTTGTGCAATGAATCATGTTTCTTTACTATATTTCTAACTAGTTCCTTATCATCCAAAAAATATCCAAATAGTGCATAAAACAAATATGCAAGTGTTATTGAAACTGGATGTTTTATTTCTTCAGACCATTTTATCCCTTCTAAAGCGTATTCTTCGGCTCTCTTAGGGGCTCCCATAAACAAATAAATACTAGACAAAAAATAATATGAAGAACTTTTTGGCTCCATATTATAATTAAACCCAATTGCAATATCAGTATCTGCCTTATATATTTCGAATACTCTATTACAAAGTTTTTCCGCTTCATCTAATTTTCCATCCGCATGAAACGCCTGAGCAATTAATGGCAAAACTCCAACTTCTATATCTCTGTTCGGATATTTTTTAAGCTTATACAAAATACTTTTAGCTACTTTGCCAGCATCCTTACGTTTTGAATGGAAATGATAATTCAAAAACAAACCCCATTCAATTTTATGAGCTATTTCATTTATTATTTTATTTGAAATAATATTATTATCAGCCTGAGCTTTACTAATCAATAGCTCGTTTCTTTTATTAATTTTAATTACTTCTCTACTACCATAACCACTGATCGCCATTTGGGCAGGCAGAATTAAATCATTTAACACTAATTCTGTTTCTATCTTTTGACTTTCGTCTTCAATGTGGTCTATCCATTCTTTAATTACAAGATGTAAACTCAACGCTTCTTCATTAGCTGAGTTTTTAATATCTTTTCTGACGGCTTCTAATCCTAATTTTGAAGCTTTTTCATATTGCCCAGCTTCAGCCTGATGTCTAGCCAATTCAAATGGATTTTCCTTAATAATTTCTTTAAAATTATTTTCTATAGCCTCTGCAATTCTGCTATGTACCTCTTTTTTTAACTGAGACACCATACTCTCATATGCCGCATCTCGAATTAATGCATGACGAAAAATATAAATCTCATTATGTACTCGACGTTGACGATATATCAGATTAGCTTCCTGTAGTACATTAAGATTACCTTGTACCATAGCTTCATCATGCATGGATGCTTTTACCAAGAGATCATAGGTGAACTCACGACCAATAGCTGCTGCCAATTGTGCCGTTTCTTTGGCAAAACCGGTACGTCCTAATCTTGTATTGAGTAAACCTTTTAAAGTTACTGGTACTGAGGACGTATCAAATTTTTCTGCCAGTTGGTAGGTTCCGTTATCTAAAACCAAGTAATCTTGTTCAAGCAACATACTGGTTAGATCTTCAATAAATAAAGGAATTCCATCAGATCGTTCTACAATATAACCTAGCGCTTTGGTTTCAATAGGTTTTTGATGAATAAGATCTTTGATCAATGATTCTGTATAGGTCTTGTTAAGTATATCTAAGACTATAGTAGTTACTTGTTCCTCTGTCCAATCGGTAGTGAACTCTGGCCGAGCAGTAAGCAGTAAAAAATAGTTTTGCGTAGAATTTTTTGTGACCAATATATTTAGAAACTCAAGACTTGTTGGATCTATCCAATGTAAATCTTCTACAATCAACATGAATTTTTGTTGAGTATCAATACTCAAAATCCATTTTTCTAATGTGTTAAATAATATTTCTTTTTGTTCTAAAGGAGAAGCATCTGAGGTTGGATATGAATCTCCCAAAGGAATAGAAAACCAGGAACATAGTACAGGGATAGCAACAGCAGGATCACAACCCGCTTTTTGTAATACTTTTTGAAGTTGCGGGATGCTATCGGTAATATCTTCATGTATTTCTGCATCTTTTTTAAGCATCTCAAAAATAGGATACAATGCATTATTCTGGTATTCGGGAAGACAACGACATTCTCTAACTAAAAACTCTTCATTAATGATTTGTTTTTTAGTTTCATAAATAAGTTTAGACTTTCCTATTCCGGCTTGACCTTTAATCAATACAGTTTTTCCGTTTGCAGATACAATCGACTCCCACGTCTCTAGAACCTGTTGTTGTTCTGTTTCCCGACCGATCATTTTTTGTTCGGCACTACGTAAACTAAGATTTGACAGTGCTTCTGCAGGACGCTCACCAGTAAGTAAGAATGTAGATGTTGCATGACCACTTCCAGAAAACCCCTGACTACTATGAGGTTCGAACTCTAAATAAGGATCCAATAATTTTTTGGTAGTCTCTCCTACCAGAATATGCCCTGGTTGAGTTTCGTATAAAAGATTAAATGCTGTATTGGTTACCAATCCTTCTGGGGCACTTTTATGTTTGATAAGTACTGTACCAGAATTGATCGCAACTCGTATATCAATTTTTATTCTGTGCTGAGCATAGAGTAATGCACTTCTTTTTTGTAATTGACTTATGAGTTCTAATGCTGTTCTACCAGCACGTCTGGCATCATTGTCACTTACCTGTGGATATCCAAAATACATAATAATGGTATCAGCCATGGTACCAGAAATATGAGCTCCAAAACGTACTCCCATATCCTTACAAAGGTGTAGTTGATCTTTTTGAATAGCTTCAAGGGTTTCTATATCCAAGGCAGACTTACCTGATATCGATAAGTTAAGTTTTGCACAAAGTACAGTAAGTTGTCGTTTCTCACTATGATTACTAAGCCAGGCAAATTGATTAATTTGAGTGGCATCTTCAGCAGGTTGTACAATTGTATTTTGCGGTTGTATTTGCCCTACAATTGTGCTCAAATTTATTTCTGCAAATGCTTCAGAAATCATCTCTGCATTATGAATACGTTGACGAGGATCCTTATGCAATACATCTTTTAGTATTTTGGCAATAGGATGATCCATAATCGATGGTGGTAAAGGAACATTAACAGCATTTAATTGCTGTTGAAATATTTCGGCAACACTTGTACCCTTCATTACCGGCTGGCCCGTAAGACATTCTAAGAATATTAATCCCCAGGCATATAAATCTGATTTTACAGTAGGAGGTTCTCCTCTTAATTGTTCTGGCGCACTGTAGGCAGGTGTACCTATAACTTCTTGAGTTAATGTTAAATCTTTATAATCATCAGATTTAAAATCGTAAGAAAACGTTCCCATCCCAAAATCCAATATTTTTACATAGGATTTGGTTTTTCTTTTGGTGACCATGATATTATGTGGTTTTAGGTCACGGTGAATAATTCCTTTGGCATGAGCACATTCAAGAGCATCTAAAACCTGTTCCATCAACACTCCGGTTTCTTCTGCAGACAAACCATTAGTACGATTGATAAGGTCTTTTAATGTTTCTCCTGAAATATATTCGAAAACAGCATAAGGTTCTTCATCAATAGTATACCCCTTATCTAAAAGTGTAACGATATTAGGGTGGTTAATTTGCACACACAATTGTGTTTCTCTTTCAAAACGAGCAATATGTTGCTTTTTTGATTGTTCGCTGAGCGTATCTTTAAATTTAAGCATTTTGATAGCCACCGTCTGACCTGTGCTTATTTGCTCTGCCTTAAAAACTTTACCATACCCTCCTTCTCCTATTTTTTCTTGTATTCTATAGTTTTTAAGATCAATATCGACATCTGATTTGTGGGTTGTCGAAACATTTTTCATGGTCAAGTAGTATTAGTGATTTGCATAAACTTCTTTATTGTTTTGAAACGTGTTTCAACTTTCGACAGCCAATACTTCTCCAATACATTCTTCTTCCTTAAGTATTTGAAAGTAACGATGTGCAAGCCGTATTTCTCCGTACCTTCTTTCTATTATATTAGAAAAAAGATATCCGTATGGTTTTGTTTCTAGCAATAATTTTCTAAGGCGATAAATCTTAAGATTTAAGTAATATACATCTAATTCTTTACCGAATTCTCTACTCATATCTTTTAGTAAATCATCAATGGTAATCCAACCTTGATCCCCCAAAACATGACCTTTATTAACATCTGTTAATCTTTTTCTTGCCAAGGCCAATAAAATATAATTATGTACTCGTTCTCCTAAATCTAATTCTTGACTTTGAGTAATAATTTTAATTCGAATATGTTCTTCATCAGAACTCAATATAAATTGGAAATAGGCATTATTTACGACATGCCCATTATCCATAGTATCTTCTAATATGTTATTCTCTACAAACACATATTCCTCATTATCAATACCATACACCTCATCCTGAATTAAATCAAGAGCTTCTCCATTTTTTTCTAATTTCCAGGTTGTATCTCCAGGATAAATAAGAACTTCAGGTTTTTCATCATCTGGAAAGGCATGACAAGAGGTTAACTCAATTATTTTACTTGGATTTTCTAATGACTTCAGATAACTTGAAGGAGAATCTAAATTTATCATTTCCCACTGTGTAGTTTCCTGCTCTCCAAACTGGATTTTGGATCCTTTAGAAAGTTTCACGGTCGCATGATTAATATATTCTCCATTCACCAGAGTACCATTTCTGCTATGATCCTGGATATACCAATGACTACCTTTCCAAGATATTAATGCATGAGACTGTGATATATCTTGTTCAGAAAGATAAGTATTGGAAGTATGTCGATTTCTCCCAAACGTATGTTGAGTATTAAGGTATATAATTTCTTGTGTACGGTTATTTTTTATAATTCCCATTGCGAGCGAACCTTTTTCTGTTATAAAATTCTTACACTATTTAAATTCGGTTCTGTTATTTTCTGATTTTAAAGCATAAAATAAATGCTGAATACATCATATGATCAAAATATCTTTACCATAAATCTCCCTATAACACCTAAGAAGCATTAATATATCAAGACATTATAATTAACAAAACAGATCTCTAAAACCCCTGTTTATAAACTTTTATAACAATCAAAACCTATGGTATTGTCATAATTGTCTAACTAAATAATACTTGAAAACACATAAATCCATTACTACCTACTATTAATATAAAAACAATTTATATCTATATCAGAGCACCTATTATAAATACTTTAGCAACGAAAAAGGAGTACGATTGGAGTTAATTATGACTAATTGATATGTTTACTAAGTATTTAGATTTTATGTGTTATAATAAATTTATATAATTTTAAATTTCAGTTTAAAAAAATCATGAATACCTAATCATCCATAACATTTATAATCACAAGCTCAATACACTCTTTTTTGGGGTATAAAAAAGAATATTTCATCCCAATAGCTTCACATTTTAAAGGTTATTTAGTACTTATCAAATATAAAAAAGATTATCATTTTTTTAAGAAAAAAAACAAAATTAAATGTCTGATATACAATTGTTTATGGTTTTACCGTACTTTTAATAAGTCAATAAAGTATATTGGATTTTGCACAAAATTTAAACATTGTTTTTAATCTTTTATTAAAACATTTACAATGAATTTGTTACACTTAAAAAAGCCAAAAAAACTCAGCTTTATTACTTTGATGAAATAAGATGAAATATTTTTTTTGGAAAACTTAATGTAAGTTGGGCGTATCAAAAAAGTGACACAAAAAAAATCGGGTATTTTGGGGGAATATATCTATTTGCAGTGTCACTTTTTTATTTTCATCCAATTTGATTCTCCAAATATTTGCTTTTAATTTCTATCTTAAATAAGGAATGCTCATACAAATGAAATGTATTACTATTATATTTAATTAATATTTTTAAGTCATTCATCCAAGCATTTACTCACCAGAAAAACACTGTCTTCTTAGCATAAATTCGAAAAAGATGCTAGTATACATTATGAACCACTTATCTTAGATTATAACTTTTTAAAAAATCTAATCTATTATCTGACTAAAAACATCTTTAATGAAATCAAATTTTTAACTCAAATTCTATGTAATGTTAATTTTGTTTAAAGTTTTCGATCTATTATTAAACAATTTGTATCTTTAAATAAAAATTTAATTATGGAACTAATAAAAAGAGCCTTAGAATTTGAAGGGATGAAAATGAGTAACATGAGTACAAGTGATCGGGTCGTAGCTTCAAGAGAAGCCAAATCAATTATTTTGGCAATAAATGAAATTTATAAAAAAACCAAGGATACCAAACTTATGGATATTATGAAACGCGTAACTGCTAAGAAGAAGAAAATAGAAAAACGACTTAAAGGGACACCTGTTGTTTAAATTGGTTATTTAACCACAAAAACTTACTTATAAATAACATTTTGAAAAAAATGGTTTTAGAAACTACTTATACGAATAAAGATACCAGAAAAACAATCAACAATTTGATTGGAAAACCATTTTCCTTTTTACAACGTTTAAAATTAAATGGTATAGGTTCAAAACGTATGATAATACAAGAAGTGAGTCCTAATTTGAAATCTTACTTAAACACTGTTTCTGACCTCAATTATGGCAATATTGAATTAAGACCTAATGGAATTTTAATAGGGATAAATAAAGGGCTAAAAAATTACACTTGGGTTATACCTTATTACCAATTTTATTTATATAAAACTAATGGAATTAGTATTCATGCTCAGGGTAGGTTTATTCATTTCAAAAACAATAGAACCCATAAAGAAAATGCTTCTTTTTTTGAAAAATTAATACACTTAAAAGCAGATTATGATCTAAGATTTCCTCACGTAGATTCAATTTAATTCTTTAGAGTAAAATTTTTGATCAATGGGTTAAAAAAGAAATTAATATCTATATTATATTTTTCCTCTTTATGTATTGCCCTTTAGTAGATTATACTAATCTCAAAATTATTTTATCATAAATAGACAGGATTAATGCAATGATATGCTATCGATCTCCAATTTAAATTGCTCAGCTGTTTTATTTCCAATAAGAAAAGCTATTTCTTCAAGAGTTGTACCTGGATAATTAGGAATATCCAACTTCCTCCCCCTAAAAGTAGGATACATTTCAGATAAAGGTATCTCGATCACTTGCCAATTTTTTGTTGTCAAGATATAATTGATATAAGCATGTGAATCACTTTTATTTGACTTAACTCTTAACTGGTAACGTTTTCCGTCTCCTCGCAAACGAACAACAATTTTGCTATAATTATCAACATTTCTGGACTCAAAATTATATCTCACCGAAGAAAAGCCACCATTATTTTCTAAGGATACATATCCTTCAAAAACTCCAGAACCTTCATTATTAATATAGAAGTTACCCCCAGAACGACCTCCCATAACTTTATCATCAACTATTTTCCAACTAGTACTATCGGTATCTTTATTAAAATCAAAAATGAGTAAAGGGTTATTCATAAGCATTAAAAAACAACAGAACAGGAACAAAGAATTCATAAATCAAGTGTATAAAAAAGTTTTCCAAAAAACTGAATGTCAACAAATTTACGATGCTTCAATCAATAAAACTTATAGCACTATGTTAATTTTTGTTTAACTAATGTAAAAAAATATTAAACAATATTGTAAATTTGAATATATAATGCATCAATAAATTTTCAAAACAGAGAAATCTTTTTTTACAATCTTTCTGTATTTAATGATGACAGTTAATTTTTATCAATTACAGTTCTAAAAAAACATAAATGAAACTAGAAACCGAAACTTTATTAAAGCCTAATGGTTACAATTTAAATGGTTTTTCTATAGATGAAATAG
This sequence comes from Aquimarina sp. AU119, assembly GCF_900312735.1. NCBI lineage: Bacteria > Pseudomonadati > Bacteroidota > Flavobacteriia > Flavobacteriales > Flavobacteriaceae > Aquimarina > Aquimarina sp. AU119. The sequence continues at coordinate 114,251 of NZ_OMPF01000035.1, forward strand.
GAGATGATCATATCAGTACCGGAATAGAAACCCCGATGAAAGAAAATGCTTTTGAGTTATCAAATAATGAAAAAAAAGAACGTATCACTCATTTGTTTGCAGAAATTATGGACGTTATGGGGTTAGATTTATCAGATGACTCTCTTAAAGGAACTCCAAAAAGAGTTGCAAAAATGTATATTGATGAAATCTTTTCGGGATTGGATCCACAGAATAAACCGAAGATTGCATTGTTTGATAATAAATATAAATATCAGCAAATGTTAGTTGAAAAAAATATCACATTTTATTCTAACTGCGAACATCATTTTGTGCCTATCATTGGTAAAGCACATATTGCATACATTTCATCAGGTAAAGTGATTGGGTTATCAAAATTGAATAGAGTTGTACAATATTTTGCAAAGCGGCCTCAAGTACAAGAACGATTAACAAATCAAATCGCAATAGAACTAAAAGAAGTATTAAACACAGAAGATGTTGCGGTTATTATTGATGCTAAACATTTGTGCGTATCCTCACGAGGAATTAAAGATGATACATCTGCAACAGTAACCTGTTATTATGGAGGAGTATTTAACACACCTAACAAGATAGCAGAATTACAGAACTATCTCAATACTTAAAAATTGATAAGAAAGAGAAACTAATAATAGAAAATTATGAATTTCTTAATGTAAAAATCATGAGGCATCAAATGTGTACTACAATAATATTTAAAAACTAACTATGTTTGGATTATTTAAGAAAAAAAGTGAAACCGAAGTTTTGCAGAAGAAATATAAAAAACTGATGAGTCAATGGCATGAATTATCAAGTATTAACAGAACTGAAAGTGATAAGAAATACGCAGAAGCTCAAGCCATTCTTGAACAAATAGAAGACATCAAAAAGGCATAACATAAAAGCTATGGTTCTTAAGCTGTAAGCCTAAATAATTAAAAAACTTGCATCTTTCATTTTATACTGTATCCTTATTTCATCCCCAAGTAAGATTATTAGAAAATGAAAGTAAAATCCTTAAATAAATTGGTTTTATATTATATCCTATGGTAAAAATAGATTCAACAATGGTATCAGGTATCACTATTGTTGTAAAAAATAAATCACTTAAAGCTTGAAAAATGGTCTGACTTTGGTAATTATTTATCAAATGAATGAGATTAACAAAACTAAAATCCTTTGCCAGATTTATAGGTTAGTATAAAACCATTGGTGTCGTTAAAAGGAGTATTTCTGTCAAAAGCAGTATAGGTGTAAGCAAAGCGCCAATTTTTAAATAAATAAAGTCCGATAAGAGCATTCAATGAAGAACTACTTCGATAACCTGCTCCTATTTCTATTTTATTTTTATAATTAACAGATACATTAAAATCAAACTGAGCGGGAGCATCTGGTTCAAACTTGGCCAATACACTTGGTTGGACACGTATTTCTTCAAACCTACTAAAATATAACCTATATCCTCCATACAAATAATAAGGTGTTTGGATATTTACATTTTGATCAGAATTTATACTATTAGCCCCTATATTTTGTGCTGAAAAACCAATATAAAGTTTATCATGATTATAGAGTACTCCCAAACCAAAAGTTGGAACCGTTACATTTACATCGTTTTCAAAATTTGGATCCCCCTGTATATTTAAGCGTGATAAATCTTCATTTAAAAAAAGCATCCCAGTAGTAAGTCCAAAAGATAAAACATTAGGGTTATAGTTCCACCAACGAGCTCGATCATAATTGTGATCAAAAGATATTTTATATGCATACGAAGCGAAGACTGTTCTTACAGAAGTTACACCGATTTGATCACTTATAAAACCTCCGCTAATTCCAACATTTTCCTTAAAAACATTTGTATTAAAAATACCCGAAAATGTTCTTGGGTTTCCTTCAAATTCACTTAAATATCCGAAGTTACTTATACTTACCTCGGTGTTTTGATGATAACCAGAATGAGCAGGATTAATTAATACTTGATTGTAATAATAATCAGAAAACACAGGTGTTTGCTGAGCCTCTATAGTATAATTATATAAAGACAAAAGAAGTATTGCCAGTATACGATATCTAAATTTTGTCATAAGGTTATCGTTTTAAAACTAAAAAGCCTTTTAGTTTTTTTAGAGTATTACTTTGAGGAATATTAATATTAAAGAAATAAGTCCCTTCTGGTAATTGACCTCCCCCCAGATTGGTTAGACGATTGGCATCTCCTCTAAAGACTCTTGATGTATTATTGTAACCTGAAATTTTAAATACCATATCACCCCAACGATTGTAAATAGAAACAGTATTGTCCGGGTAATTCTCTATTCCGTCAATTTCCCAGAATTCATTAATTCCATCGCCATCTGGTGAAAATCCGTATTTGGTATTATCTTCTACAACTATTATTGGATTTTCTGTAGTAAAACTTTCTTCAATACACCCAGTAGCATCACCTGCAGCATTATAGGGTGTAATCACTACAAATATTTCTGTGTTTTCGGGTAAATCATTTTGTAAATCAAAAGTCGTCATATTGCTTACATCCTGATTGTCTACAACATCATTACCTCCCGAAGTAGTCCCTGCAGAAATTCGATATCCCGTAGCATCGGCTACCTCATCCCAATCTAGATTAGTATCTATCGATACATTTCTAGCTCCGTTAGTTGGTGTAGTCAAAGTAGTACAACCCAGAATTATAGTCATATTTTCTGTAGTAAAACTTTCCTCTATACATCCTGAAGCGTTACCCACAGCATTATAAGGTGTAATTGTTACGAATATCTCTGTATTTTCGGGTAGATCATTTGGGAAATCAAAAGTAGTCATACCGCTCACATTCTGATTGTTTACAATATCATTACCTCCCGAAGTAGTCCCTGCAGAAATTCGATATCCCGTAGCATCGGCTACCTCATCCCAATCTAGATTAGTATCTGTCGATACATTTCTAGCTCCATTAGTTGGTGAAGTCAAAGTAGTACAACCAAGACCAGTAGATAAGGTTTCTGTACTAAAACTTTCTTCTATACACCCTGTAGCATTACCCACAGCATTATAAGGTGTAATTGTTACGAATATCTCTGTATTTTCGGGTAGATCATTTGGGAAATCAAAAGTAGTCATATTGCTTACATCCTGATTGTCTACAATATCAACACCTCCCGAAGTAGTCCCTGCAGAAATTCGATATCCTAAAGCATCAGTTATCGTATTCCAAGCTAGATTAGTATCTAATGCTATATTTCTAGCTCCATTAGTTGGCGTAGTCAAGGTAGTACAACCTGGAAGTACAGCTGTAGTTTCTATTGTAAAACTTTCTTCATTACATCCTGTGGCATCTCCAAAACTATTATATGGGGTTATGGTTACAAAGATTTCTTCCCCTTCTGGTAAATCATTCATTAAGTCGTATGTAGTAACATTATTTACATCAAAATTATTTAAGATATCAGTTCCTCCAGCCGTCGTTCCAACCGTTACTTTATACCCATCTGCATTAGCACTTCCATTCCAGGTTAAATTAGTATCTATTCCTATATCTACCGCTCCATTTAAAGGAGTAATAAGTGTTGTGCAAATTGGCGGAGTATTTAATGTTGATCCACCTGTTCTAAAGTTTTCTTCTAAACATCCGATTGCATCTCCAACGCCATTATATGGTGTAATTGTCACATAAAAAGTTCTATTTTCACTAAGATCACTTGGGAAATCATAGGTAGTTACATTTTTAACATCAATATTATTTGCAATTTCAATACCTCCAGGTGTAGTTCCTACTCTAACCAGGTATCCAGTAGCTCCATCAGAACTATTCCAACTTAAATTGGTATTTACAGGTACATTAATGGCATCATTTAGCGGATTAGAAATAGTGGTACACAGAGGTGCAACAGGAATCAGTTCTGTTGTAAAACTTTCTTCTGTACACCCTGTAGCATTACCCTGTTCGTTATAAGGAGTTAGGGTTACAAATATTTCAGTATCTTCTGGTAAATCATTAGACAAATCAAAAGTCGTTACATTACCGACATCTTCATTATTTAGAATATCGCTACTACCAGCAGAAGTCCCTATCGTTAAAAAGTATCCATCTGCATTTGCAATTGCTCCCCAAAAAAGATCAACATCTACTTCAACATCTGTACTATTTGCAGAAGGTCTGGTAAGCATTGTACAACCAGGAACTGAAGCAGAATTCATCGACAAACTAAAAGTTTCTGCAACACATCCTGTAGCAATACCTTCATCATTTTTAGGTTCAATAAGAACCCGTACACCTGTAGAACCCACAAGCGTATTGACTGCAAATTCGTAAAACTCAGTACTTACAGTTTGGTTAATTACTACATTACTTGGTAATAAAGTGATTGTTAAGTCATATTCTGTTGCGTATAGTGTTGGACTCCAAACAAGGTTAGTATTTACAGGAATATCAATAGCTCCATTTTCTGGTGAGATCAACTGTGTACATTCTGGAATAGGACAATCCCGAATATCTCCTGTAAAAACCCATCCATAGGTATCAATCATAGATTGTCTTTCTTCTATACTATCACAATAAGGCAAGGTTTCTGCACCAAAATTAATCCCTGAAGTTAAAGCTTGTGTAGACCAGGCAATGAGTGTATTATCATAGTTTTCTCGAGTAAGTGCTGTGTTATCCAGCATATCACGCATATTACTAACGTTACTCACATTCCAGCTATCCAAAGATTGATTAAAAGTGGATGCTCCCTGGAACATTGATCTCATACTAACATTACCAATATTCCAAGTGTCCATCGCTTGATTATAAGCAAGAGCGCCAACAAACATAAAATCCATGTTTTGAACTCCATTTATTCTCCATCCATTAAGGGACTGATTAAAAGCAGACGCACCATTAAACATACTAGACATCGTAAGTACACCTCTTACATTCCAATTATTAATAACTTCATTAAAAGCAGTTGCACCTTGAAACATACCTTTCATAGTTGTTACCGAGGCGACATTCCAAGAGTCCATCGCTTGATTATAAGCAGTAGCATTTCTAAACATTTCTTCCATTGTTGTAACAAATGAGACGTTCCAAGAATCTAGATTTTGATTAAACACAGTTGCTCCACTAAACATTTCTTTCATATTTAGTACTTCTTCTGTATTCCAATTTTCTAATGGTTGATTAAACAGAATTGCATCTTTAAACATACTTTCCATATTCGTAACAGAAGCTACTTCCCAATTACTTATTGGATTATCAAATATTGATGCCCCTTTAAACATGTATTGCATTAGAGTAACAGAACTTACATCCCAGGTATTTAATGGTTGATTAAAAGCTATAGCATCTTCGAACATAGAATTCATAGATGCTACTGCACTTACATTCCAATTACCAATGGGTTGGTTAAAAACAGTAGCCCCTCTAAACATATTATTCATGGTTACTACAGAGTTTACATCCCAGTTAGAAAGTGGTTGATTATAAGCAATAGCAAACTCAAACATACCTCCCATAAATCTAACATTAGTAACCGCCCAATTATTAATATTTTGATTGAAACTAGAAGCATACGAAAACATACTAGACATGTTTACCACAGAAGTTACCTGCCATTGATCTAAAGGTTGATTAAATGAGTTTGCACTTCTAAACATACTGGACATATTGGTTACATTACTCACATCCCAAGTATTTAAAGGTTGGTTAAATGAACTCGTAATGTTGAACATATTTTGCATATCAATTACTGTACTCACATCCCATAAGTCTAAGGGCTGATTAAACTGTTTTGCATTGTAAAACATTCTTCTCATTGTAGTCACTTTTCCCATAGTCCAACTATTTAGCTCTCCATTAAAAACCTCTGCAGAACTAAACATTTCTTCCATCTCTTCAACATTGCTTACGTCCCAATTATTAAGTGACTGATTAAAACTTCTAGCATTGGCAAACATTCTTTTTGTAGTAGTTACTTTAGCAACATTCCACCTATTTAAAGGCTGATCAAAAGCTTCACTATCGTTAAACATATCACTCATATTAGTAACATTTCCTACATCCCAAGTATTTAATGGTTGGTTAAAGGCTTTTGCGGTGTTAAACATATTAGTCATGGTAGTCACATTACTTACATCCCAATTATCTAATGGTTGATTAAATATTTCGGCCTGATAAAATAAATTTGCCATGTTTGTCACGTTACTTACATCCCAATTATTAATATTACCATTAAATAATTTGTTCCTTCTAAACATCCGAGCCATGCTAATCACATTGGATAAATCTGGTACATCGATTGCGTTATATTCCATATTATCACAAAACCAAAAAGCTTGCTGCATAGTTTGCCAGGGTTGTGTCCCCCATTGATCTACAGAGATTAGTTTTTTATTATCTCTATCTGTTCTCCCATAAGAATGCGAAGGATAATCCCCTATAATTGCAATTGTATAAATCCCCGGGATTAAATAGGTATGTGTAATTTCATTCGTAACATTATTATCATATTGATTATCTCCCCAATCAATAGAGAAATTGAAATCATAACCTCTTACGGTTTCAATGATCAATTGGTTTGCTGCACTTGAACTTCTATCTAAATTCCTGGTATCTACAGTGAATTTAAAGGCATCTGGGCTATTTACCCAACTTTCTACTGTTTTAAATTGTATTTCTTCACATCCTACAGCAGGCCCTTCATCATTATAAGGTATAACGGTTACAAAAACATTGTCTCCAGGAATAAATTCATTGGTAAAATCTACTCCAACTACATTACCAACATCTTCATTATCATAAATTACTTGTATTATATCTCCTGCATCATTTTCTCTTCGTATACTTATAAAATATCCTGTGGCATTAGGCGCCGGATTCCATCTAATATCAGAATTAGCAGGTACGTTGGTATCTCCATTTACGGGTGATATAATTGAAGTACATAATACAAAAGAGCAATTAACAGCATCGCCGCTAATAGTCCAATTATGATCATCTATGAGTTCTTGCCTTGCAGTTAATGCATTACAATAGGTTAAATTTAAAGCTCCCAAGGACACGTCATTCATCACATTTTGAGAAGCCCAACCTATGAGTGTATTATCATAGTTCTCTTGAGTCATACCTGTATTATTCAACATATTAGCCATACCCTCTACACTGGTTACATTCCAAGACGCTAAATTTTGATTAAAAGCTGTAGCCTGGTTAAATGTGTTGTTCATAGCAGTTACATCGCCTACATCCCAATTGTCTAATGGTTGGTTAAATAGAGTTGCTCTAAAGAACATAGATGTAATATTGTTCAAGCTAGTTGTAGTCCAATTATTAATTGATTGATTAAACTGAGAAGCATTAAAAAACATTTGCTCCATATTGGTAACCGAGCTTACATTCCAGGTAGTTAGCGGCTGATCAAAGGCTGTACAATTTTTAAACATTTCGCTCATATCCGTAACTTTACTTACCACCCAGTTACTTAGAGGTTGATTAAAAATCATGATTCGGTTATCGCCAGAAAACATTCCTTTCATATTGGTAACATTACTAACATCCCAATCGTTGAGCGATTGATCAAAAGCTCTGGCTCTCTCAAACATTCTACTCATATCTGTAACATTCTGTACATTCCAATTATCCAATGGTTGATTAAATGATGCACATCTAAAGAACATCGCACTCATAGTTTCAACATTTTCTACATTCCAATTATTGAGTGGTTGATTAAAAATCATGTCTAAAAAGCCAGCGAACATCTCTGACATATTCGTCACTTTGCCAACATTCCAACTATTGAGGGGTTGATCAAACTCACGTGCTCTATAAAACATTCTAAACATAGTGGTTACGTTCGCTACATTCCAATTATCCATGGGGTTATTGTATCGCAAAGCGACTTCGAACATCCTCGACATATTGGTCACATTACTCACATTCCAAGCATTAATATTTTGGTTAAAACTTGTGGCTGAATTAAACATCCTGCTCATATTCGTTACAGATGATGTATTCCAACTATCCAAAGGTTCATTAAAATTGGAGCTTTGAAACGTTTCTGACATATCTGTTACCCTACTTGTATTCCAATTAGCCAAAGGTCTATTAAAACGAGTATTTGAAAACATTCCAGAAATGTCTGTTACTGTACTTATATCCCAATTATTCACAATTCCATTGAATACGTCACAATCTCGAAACATATTTTTAAGACTGGTTACTCGAGATAAGTCTGGAGAATCTATAGCATCAAAGTTTAAGTTTTCACATCCATAAAAAGCATTCTCCATAGTCTGCCACTCGATAATACCCCATTCTAGAATCTCGATGATTTTCTCCTTATCCCCTGTGTCATTAAAATAAATAGCAGGAAAAGCACCACTTATTTTCACGGTATAACTTCCTGCTGTGGCGTACGTATGCGTTATATCACCTGTTACCCCTGTGTTACTACTTCCATCACCCCAATCAACAGTATAATTATAAGTAAAAGCCGGGTTAGTAGGTATTGTAATTTCATTGTTTGCAGAACTACCTGGTTGCGTTGTATCCCATATCGAAGTAAATTCACCTATAAAACTAGAGAACTCCAATTCTTCGTTATCTGATTTTAAACAAAAACTATAGCAAGTGGGTAAAATAAACAGATAACATATTACAAAATATAATAGCGTACGTAGGTGTATATTTTTTATCATAAGTACGATTTAAAAGGTCAATTTTCTCTTTACTTTTGAATTAAAAACAGTTCACATCTGACTGAATTTATTGTGTACGCAAAATGAGTGTCAGCAATATTTAAGTAAAGTCTGATAATCCTTGTTTTTATTATCATCAAAACTATAGATAAATCTTAGCGAAGGCGTTTCAAGTTATAATGTGGAACCTAAAAATGTGGCTTAAACACTCCTTTTTCTATGTATCAAAGGTGTGACAGCTACTATGTTTTGGAATACTTTATTAAAAGAAATTTTACTTTTAAATCTATTTCATAGCAGATAAACAGAAGATGTGTTCTTGATAATTTGAAGTTTTTATTACCCCATTAATTTGATTTATTATATAGAAGTATATAACCTTACCTGATAAAACAAATTTTAATCAAAAAAGAACTTTTCTAAAAGTATATAATTGGAATCCAATATGAAGAGTTTGGAAGATCAATACTACAGGAGAATCTTAAAAAGAAGCCGAGTTTTAGAGTCATAAACTCATTTTACTCGGCTTACTTCAAGTGTTAAATACTTTGATCACTTCTCCCTAGATATTTTCCAAAACTATGGTATCCAAATCTCCATCCAAAATACGATTCCCAAGTATATTAAAAGGGTTTTTATTTTCTTGTTGTAATTCACAATCCAATTGATGCCAATATGATTGAATTTTCTGCAATGAATCTATACAATAGGTTTCTGTCAGCATATTATAATCATTAGCTAATTCTTTATTTGCAGCGTTAGTTCTAGACAAACAGCAGGATATAAGATATATTTCTCTAACAATTTTGTTTGTCAAAATCATGATTCTTTGCTTGGCAAATAGTTCTTCTTTATCAAATGACTTCACCAGATATTTAATATGATTTCCTAACTTAACGACTTCATCATTTACTTTTATAAGATGCTCTTTATTTAGTGATGATAAATTCTGTGCTTCTTTAACAATCTCTTCTGCTACACCAAAACTATTTTTAACTACATCGATATCAAAATCACTATTATAATAAAATGCTTCTAACCAAAGTTGCGTAGAACGATTATCTATCTGAAAATCAACCCCTCCTGAAATTCTTAACCCTCTTATATCTCTAAACACTTGTTCTAACTCTATTGCAGAATACCCTATTTCCTTTTTGCTTTGTGCTTTTTCGTACCCTTCTGCTCCAAAAACAGCTATCGTCCTATCTGCGATATGATTTGCAAATAATGTAGTTATATTTTTTGTAGAAAACAGTTCCCACCATCTATCCGCCAGATTTTCAAAATCTATATTGATTATTCCCCATTTTATAACAGATTCCATAGCAAATATTTCTGCTGCTGTTTGAGATATTTTTCTTTGTATTTCTTCATATTCACCCAAAGAAATTCCATTAATTTTTTTTCTATTACAGAAATCCTTCATCCATGTCAGGCATTTTTTAGAAACAGCTAACGATGCAGAAGTAAGAGAAAACATTCTTCCCAAAGCACTAATAGGCTCTAATAAAAATGTATCTCTCCAATGCCCCTCTTTCATAGACACCATTTTATTTTTATGAACTTTTACATTATTAAAATTAAGCGCTGCTATAGGAAACCCTCTTAGTCCCATGAGATCATGAACCTTATCCACAGAGAACCCCTGATTTTTAGTATCTACAATAAACAAGCAACCTTCATCAGTACCATCTTCTTTTGTTACCGTTGTAGAAACGATAAGAATATCTGCAATCGATCCATTAGCTATATATACCTTTCTACCATTAATGATATAATGTTCACCATCTTCGCATAGTGTTGCCGTAGTACTTACTAATCGATTTGCAGCACCTGTTGGTTCTGTATCAGCCCAACCAGAAAAACCTCCATTTCTTAATTCTTCTGATATGTAATCTTTAAGATATCCTTCGGGTAAAGCGCTGAGAATAGAACCCGCACCAAATGCATTATGTGTGGCTAGAGTAAATCCGGCAGGAAAACAATTACGAATAGCTGTTTGCAAAATTCTAAAAGTATTATAATGAGATAATTCGTGCCCATCATATTCTTTAGGCAATTGAAGACGAGTAAAGCCTTCCTCAGTTATTAATTTTAAATATCTAGCAGGTAACATACCTGTATCCTCAATATCTTCTTTTTTTACATTTTCATTAAGAATTTGATCAATTCTTTCACAAAACTTGTCACCAATCTCTTTCTCTGATGCCGATTGTTCTGGAAATGCTTTGACCATATCCCATTTAAAAATTCCTAGATAAACGTTAGCAAGAAAGCTTTTTTCAATATTTTTTGACCAAAGGTAATTCATAATACATTTTTTTAATGAGTATATATTTCTTTAAGTGATTTAAGTGATGTGTTTTTTGAAAATAATATAGGTATTGATGATAAAATACTTCCTATTGCTGCCACCAACAAAGTGTTTCTAACTCCAATTTGTTCTCCCAATAAACCTCCAAGAAAAGCTCCAAGAGGAACAGTTCCCCAAATTATAAATCGAATAGTTGCATTCATTCTTCCCATTAAATTTAATGGTGTAATAGCTTGTCTAAGACTGATTTGATTTATATTGAAAACCGCAATATTTAATCCTGCCAAGGAAAGTGACAAACCTATAATATACATAGCGTACTCCCCTTGTACAAAAGGTAAAATCAATAACGAAATTCCGGGAAGAATAGAAGATATCGCTAAAACCTTACCCAGGTAAAATTTATTGACTATGATTTTATTTATAAACGTCCCTAGAATAGCCCCTATATTACCCATGGATAGAATAATTCCATATTCAAAGGGAGATAGCTTTAAGGTTGATAATATATATATTGGTAAGATAGCCTGAATCATACCAAATAAATCGAACATATTGGCAATACTCATAGAAATAGCTATAGGTTTCAAATACTTATTTTTAACAACGAACCTTAATCCTTCTCTAATTTCACTGAAAATTCCAGGTTTTTTTTTGTCTAAAACTGTTTTTTGCTTAGGTATTTTTATATTATAAATAAAAATACCGGACAAAAAATAACTTATCGAATCTATTAGAATTGCAATGGGTGCAGAAAATATTTTGATCATGAATCCTGCTATGGTTGGTCCAACCATCTGCGATGTTGTATAAGAAGTCCCCAATTTACTATTACCTTCTGTTAATTGTTCTTTAGGTAAAATTTCTGGTAAGAAAGATTGATTACTGATATCAAAAAAAACAGTGAAAATCCCATTACAAAAAGCGATGATGAACAATAGTGGAATAGTTAGAAAATCCATACTATAAAGTATAGGAACTAATATTAAAATTGCTCCTCTGCACATATCACAAACGATCATTAACCTTTTAATAGATAATCTATCAACCCAGGCTCCCGCTGGAAGTCCAAATAGTAAAAAAGGGAGATAAGACATCGCTGTCAATAAACCAACTTGTAATGTAGAGGCATTTAACAATTTAATTGCGATAATTGGGAGAGCCACTACAGTCACTTGTGTCCCAACAAGACTTAAAATCTGTGCGACCCATAGCTTTTTAAAATTACTATGCCCGAATAAGCTTTTCTTGTGCGCTTTCAATGTTTCTTATCAATTAAATTAATAATCTTTGATGCCAAAGCAGATGGAGTGGGTGTTTTAAAAATTTCGCGCACAGATAACTTTACGGCAAATGTGGATTTTACCTCTTTAAAAAGTTTAAGTGCCATTAGAGAATCTCCTCCATTATTAAAAAAATTAGAGTCACCCTTTATTTCTTTATTTCCAAGAATTCTAATGAAAAGTAATTCGATTTGTTTTCGTATTTGTTCTTCATTACCTGGTTTGATAGGATGAGGTTTTGAAGACAATTTTTCTATTTTATTTTTATCAGAATCTAAATGAGTATCGCTTACGGAATAATTTTTATTATCAAAAGCATATCCCGGCAATGCTACTCGCCAAGGTTTTTCTAATGAATAAAAAAACTTCCAATGTACCGTTACACCAGCTTTCCATAGTTCTCCTATACTTTCCAAAAAACCAATGTATTCTGAAACCTCATCTTTAATGTGTGGAATACTTCCAAATATCTTACTTTCTTCAAAATAAGAATTCTGATTGATTAACGTAGATAACGTTTGCCCTGGCCCAAGTTCCAGAAAAGAATAATCTCCCTTTTTGAGGATAAAATCACAACATTTTTTAAAATCAATAGTATTTCTCAAATGATCTACCCAGTATTGAGGATTTGTTGCTTCGTTAGCCTCCAATGCTCTTCCATAATGATCAGATATCATCGTAATTTTAGGAGGGAAGAATTGTAATGTATGTATGTATTCTGAAAAATCCTTTAAGAATGGATCCAATAGATGAGAATGCGCAGCGCTTTTAATATGAAGCCATCTATATTCAATATTTTGTGCTTCAAGTTTAGTTATATATGTTTCAAGATCTTTTTTCTTACCAGATAGCACAGTTTGATTAGAGGAATTTCTAGCCGCGATCGAAACGCCATATCTTTCTATATCCTCGCTGACTTCTCCTAGAACTGCGATCATTGCTCCTTGATCTATACGTTCTAGAATTCCTGATCTTTTGACTATGATTTTTATAGCAGTTTCTAATGAAAATATCCCTGAAACCACTGCCGCTGCATAAGCACCTAAACTATGACCTAAAACCATAGCGGGTTTTAATTCAAGAAGGGTCATGTAATATTGTGACAATGCATATTCTATCGAAAATATTGCTGCCTGCGCATAAGTCATTTCATGAATTTGATCTCCTTCTTCCGAAAAAAGAATGGTTTTTAAGGGTATCCCAAAACTCTCAAATATATCGAAACACTCATCTAAAAAACCTTTAAAAACAGGCTCCTGATCATACAACTGCTTCCCCATTTGATTATATTGCCCACCCTGACCTGAAAAAACAAAAACAAAGGAATCCTTATTCGTCGTTAGAGGTATTTGTCCAAAATCAAATTGAGACTTGATATGTAATTCATTTATCAGTTCTTTAAAAGATGACGCAACAACATAGGTTTTATATGGCAATGGTGAACGACCCGTTTGCATGGTCCAGGCTACCTCCTCAAGATAGACATCTTTATAATCAAATTTTGAATATTTGTTTATTAGTTTTGAAAGTGCATTTGTTGTTTTTGCTGAAATCGGAAAAACGAATTTTTTATTAACGTATATCTCTTGTTTCTCTTTTACAAAATTTTCTAAAATTGCATGAGCATTGGTTCCTCCAATTCCTAAAGAACTAACTGCCGCTACTCTTCGATTTGATTTCCAGTTCTTGTTTTCTGAAACTACTTCGAGACGACTGTTGGTAAAATCAATTTTAGAGTTTGGTGTGTTAAAATGAAGGCTTGCCGGAATTATCCCGTTACTAACCGTTAATGACGTCTTTATTAACCCACAAATCCCTGCTGCGGCATCGGTATGTCCAATATTTGATTTTACAGACCCTATCCAACATTTATCTTTATGATTTGTAGTAAGAGAGTTATACACTTTATTTAGTGCTGTGACCTCGATAGGATCTCCTAATTCTGTTGCAGTACCATGAGTCTCGATATATTGTACATCTCCGGGAATAGTGTCTGATATTTCAAGAGCTGTATTAAATACATCTACTTGTCCCTGAATACTTGGCGCTGTAAATCCGATTTTAAGATTACCGTCATTATTTACAGAGGTTCCTCGTATCACAGCAATGATATTATCCTTATTTAAGACAGCTTCTTCAAGTCTTTTTAACACCACAACACCTACTCCATTACTCGCAACCGTTCCATTAGCCTTTTGATCAAAAGCTCTACACTTTCCATCTTGAGATAGAACTCCACCTTCCATATATTCACTAAATATTGGGCTGGCATGAACACTAGAACCTCCAGCCAAAGCAATATCACAATCTCCTAACAATAGGCTATTACAAGCTTGATGTACTGCAACCAGGGAGGTCGAACAAGCAGTTTGAACAGTGATTGCAGGGCCTCTTAGCCCCAATTTATAGGCAACTCTACTAGATAAAAAATCAATTCCATTTGCCAGCCTAAGTTGCCACGATGTTGTTTTACTTCTAACTTCTTTATTTTCTTCCAGAGTTCTTAGATAATCTGTTTCACTAGATCCTGCATAAATGCCAATTAATCCATTAAAATCTTCAATCATTACACCTCCTTGCTCTAAAGCTTCATAAGCACAAGTAAGAAACAATCGCTGTTGAGGTGACGTGATAACAGCTTCATTATCAGAAAACTTAAAAAAATCTGCATCAAATGATGTTTCTTCTCCAAGGACTCCAAAAGATGTAATTAAATCCTTGGAGATATTTTCTTTTTTTATATTGAAATGAGATGCTATTTGTTCTTTGGAAAAATGACTAATGCCTTCAAGATTCTCTAATAGATTGTTCCAAAAAGAAAAAACATCTGAAGCCCCTGGGAACTTCCCGGACATTCCTATAATTGCAATTTTCCCTTCTAAATTATTGTTTGCTGTCATTATTTCGTTCGTGATCTATCAATAATAATTTTTATACATTTTTTATTCTAACTCCTCTACTCATAGCTTTTTTCCTAAGTGAAGCTCTATTATTGTTTTCTAATACGATATCTGTCTTTTGATCATTTCCATTGATATATTTTGAAATGTCAACAATAGTTGAATATTCAAAAAATGTCATTATAGGAATGTTCACACCTATTTTTTCTTGTATTAGCGATTGCATTTCTACAATTTTTAAGGAATGCCCTCCCAGATCAAAAAACTTATCGGTTACAGAAAAATTAGAATGCCCCAGAATCTGATTCCAAATATCTATAAGATGTTTTTCTAACTCGCTGCTAGGTCTGATATCTACAGGGTCTTTTTTACTTTCCAAAGTCGGAATTGGTAATTTCTTCTCATCGATTTTACCATTAGAAGTCAACGGCATGTTATCTAATTCAACAATATGAGTTGGAATCATATACTCAGGTAATTTCTTCCTAAGATTCGCTTTAATTACTTCACTATTCCTATTTTTTATTTTCTCATTGCTTGTATAACAACAAATCAAATGTTCATCATTATTATAAACACGTACAAAGGTGTGCGCCTTTTTTACTTCCTCAATCTCCTGTACATTTTTAGTTATTTCCTCTAACTCTATTCTAAATCCTCTAATTTTTACTTGTGTATCTCTTCTACCAATAAAATATAACTCTCCGCTTATTAGAACACGTACCATATCCCCCGTTCTGTATATTTTATCTTCTTTATGATTTGAATATGGGTTAGATATAAACGTATTTTTAGATAATTCTTCATCTCCTAAATAACCACTAGCGAGACCATCTCCTCCAATATATAATTCTCCTACACCTCCAATGGGAACCCTATTTAGTTGATCATCTAAGACATAAATAGTCGTATTTTTAATGGGTTTCCCAATACTTGGCAATGAAGAAATTTTACAATATGAAGTAACTTCTGATGATGTTGCAGTTATAGTAGTTTCTGTTGGGCCATATTGATTATACAGTTTCCAATTTATATCTTTTGAAGGTCTCACGGTGAGCTTCTGTCCTCCAGTCAACATAATCCGTAAATCTGATTTTGACGGCCATTTTAATTGTAGTAATCTTTCTACCAAAGGGGTAGGAACATCACAAACCGTTATCTCATTTTCTATAATAAATTTTTGTAATGAAGTAGGGTTTAGTATATCCTCCTTTTGCACATTATATAGTGTTCCTCCCACGGCTATTGGCGGCCAAATTTCAGCTAATGAAGCATCAAATCCAGATGAGTATAGCAAAGTAGATTTATCTTTAGAGGTTAAAGAAAACTCTTCGATATGCCAATTTATATAATTGAGCAATGCTTTTCTTGGAATCATAACTCCTTTAGGTTTTCCTGTAGAACCAGAAGTATAAATTATATAGGCCAGATTGCTACCAGTAACATTTAATAATTGTAGATCTTCTAAAGATAGATATTCATTTTCCGAAATTAAAGAGGACAAGTTGATTATAGAAATCATAACGTCCATAACTACCTCTTTTTCTATATCTTGATTTGTTATAAGCCCTTTACAATTGGCATTTGTTAGAATATATCTTTTCCTTTCAGATGGAGTATCTGGTGTAATAGGAACAAATGCAACTCCATATACTAAACATGCAATTTGAGAAGCAATCATAGATACACCTTTATCCAGATGTAATCCTACAATATCGTTTTCTTTTAAATCTAAGGAAGATAGATGTTTTATGATGCATTTTACTTGATCATATAAATCCTTATACGTAGTCATACCCTCTTGAGAATGTAAAGCCACTGTTTTGTCATTCGATTTAAAAGTTTTTAATAGCTGTTCATAAGAATTAATTTTTGATTGAGTTGAATTTTGATCATCTTTTGTATTAAAATGAGAGGTCATCATTTTAAGTTCTGTATTACATACAGATGGTATTTCCTCTACAGCTTTATCATAATGATCAACTAAGTTTTCTAGCAAAAATTGATAGTTATTTACCATTCTAATCATGCTATCGCGCTCAAACAGTCCTTTATTATATTCCCAAATAATATTGATTCTGTTATCTACAAAACGTGAATTCCCTTGATACCTTTCTGATTTTGGAATAATTACTACATCGATATCTTGCTTTGCCGAGCTATTGCCTTCTTCATGAATTGTACATTTAGCATTCCCTAATACTGGTTCTGCAACAGGGGCATCATGAAAGCTAAACATAGTTTGAAAAATAGGATTATAACTTAAGTCTCTCTTGATATTTAGTTCTTTCACGATATTAGGAAACGGACAAGATTGATGTGTATGAGCCTCCATAATTTCATCTTGTATATACCTTGCTAATTCGAGAAATGAGCTTTTTTTATCCATTAGGCATCGAATCACAATTGCATTAACAAACATGCCGATTACTCTTTCAGTTTCATGAGGTTGGCGATTGGCTACCGCAGAACCTATATTAATATCGTCTTCTAAAGTATATTTATGTAAGAGCAATGCAAAAGCTGTAAACATTGTTGAAAACAAAGTAACTCGATTGTTTTTACTAAAACCCTTAATTTTTTCAGACAAGGATAATGGGAGGTCAAATCGTATTTGGTCTCCTTTAAAACTTTGAATTTTGGGCCTGGCAAAATCTACTGGTAATGGTGTAAGTCTTGGTGCATCTTGTAATTTATTTTTCCAAAAATTCAAATGCTTATCCATTGCACCAGAATTAATCTTATTGCGTTGCCAAATGGAATAATCTGCATATTGAATAGCCAGAGGTGCTAATGAAATCTTATTTCCATTAACTAAATCATTATAAATGGTATGTAATTCGTTCATTAATAATGAATATGAGACTCCATCGTGAACGATATGATGCTCAATAAGTAAAAGGTCAAATAATTCATCCTCAATTTGAATCAAAGTGAATCTACATAACGGCAGCTGTTTTAGGTTAAAAATATGAGCAAGTTCTTGATGCTTAATTTTACTTCTTTCATGCTCTTTTTCTTCATTTTCATATGATCTTATATCTATATGGTCAATAGAAAAAATAAAATTAGGATGTACTTTTTGTTTAGGTTTCCCATCCTTCTCTTCATAGGTAGTTCTTAAAAGTTCATGTCTGTTAAAAATTTCCTGTAATGTCTGTTCCAGAATTGGGATGTTAATGGCTCCCTTTATTCTAAGGCTAGTCTGAGCGTTATAAGCATTACTATTGGGAGCATATTGTTGAAGAAACCAAACCTGTTCTTGCTGAACAGACAATGGGATTTCTCCTTCTTTTCTTATTTCCTGAATATTTGCAGATTCTGAAACCTTATTTGAACTTTCTATTATTTTTACTAATTGATGAATCGTTGCATTCTTCCAGAAATCTTTAATCGTAATTTCTATTTTATAAGTTGAACGAATTCTTTCTAAAATTTGAATTGCTGCCAATGAATTACCACCCAAATTAAAAAAGTCTTCATGGATCCCTATATTTTTTCTCTTAAGTATTTCACACCAAAAACAAACCAGATTTTCCTCTAAAGGATTAGAAGGTGGGTCTATTTTTCTATTATCTAATTGTTGAATTTCAGGGTTTGGGAGTTGTTTAGCATCAATTTTACCATTTTTATTCAAAGCAAAATCATGAATAAGTATCAATTTTGTAGGAAGCATGTATTTGGGTAATAGTGCTTCTAAGTGCGTATAAATTTCTTGCTCTCCAGGAGCTTGTCTATATATTTTAGGACTAAAATATGAGACCAAATAGGGAGTTTTATTTTGTTGATTATCTTCAAAAAAAACTTTGGTATAGGCTTCCTTTATATCAGGATGTTTTCTGAGGCTGACAGTTATTTCCTCAATCTCAACTCTATTTCCAAGAATCTTAACCTGATTATCGACTCGTCCACAGAATTCGATATCCCCATCCTTAGTCCATTTACCCAAATCCCCAGTTTTATACATAATTGTATTTACAGATGTTCCAAAAGGATTTTTGATAAATTTTTCTTTGGTCAATTCAGGATCACCATAATACCCTTTAGCTAATCCTTCTCCGCTTATAAACAACTGTCCTATTTCTCCATCATTTACTTTTTCCTGATACTCATTAAGTATGTACACTTCTGTATTTTTTATAGGTCTTCCAATAGTAGGAGTTTTATAGGTATCTCTATGATCTGATAATACTTGCCCTGCAGTTGTACATACCGTATATTCACTAGGACCATAATTATTGTATATTTTAAACGGTATATTTTTATCTGGAAAACTGTACATTTTGTCACCTGCAACAATCATTGTTCTTAATTGACTTTCTTTTGGCCACTCTAATGTGAGCATTATTTCTGCTAACGGAGTAGGGATAAAGCAATGATGAATTCGACAACTTGAAATCCATTCTACTAAATAGGAGGGTAACGTTTTTTTCTCCGGATCAGGAAAAACAATAGTTGCTCCTACCATTAAGGCAGGCCATATTTCACCTATAGAAGCATCAAAACCTGAAGCAGCAATCGATGATACTCTTGATTCCTGATCAAGTCTATAATAATTAGCTTGCCATTTACAGAAATTGTCTAAACCTGCATACGAGATTTCGACATTTTTGGGTCTACCGGTAGAACCGGATGTAGAAATAATATACACTGATGCATCAGATTTGAAAGTATTAAAATCCTCAAATTCTAATGCATTGAGAGGTATATCTTCATTTTTTACATTATTAATATTTAAGGTTTTAAACCTTTTATCAAAATTGGTTTCTTTAAAAGTGATTAGTAGCCTAATATCCAAATCTGATAAAATAGCCTCTACTCTTTTCTTGGGTGTATTTGGCTCTATGGTAACAAAAATTTGTTTATTCAGTAAAACCCCTAATTGCGAAGCTATCAGATCATATCCAGAAGGAAGAAAAAGTGCAATCACTTCCTGTTCCTTAATATCTTTCTCTTTAAGTATTGACGATACGGTGATAGCTCTATTAATAAGCTCACTATAAGAATAATTAACGTTATTTGAAGTTAATGCTATCTGGTTAGGAATTTCAATAGCATTCTTAATAATCTTCTTTAAAAAAGATATTGCTGACTTTTCTTCCATAATGTTCATTTTAGAATAGTTTTAAGTGTATTGATAAATGCATCAAAGTTTTTTTGATAATAAAAATGCCCTCCATTAAAAAGATGCAGTGAGAAATTTGATAAAGTATGCTCCTGCCAAGTTTCTAAAGCATTAATCGCTATAGAATCTTCGGTTCCTCCAAAAACATGAATATCTGTATCTAATGTATCATTTGCAGATGGAGTATGAGTTCCTAAAAGAGCAATATCTGCATTAACGATCTCCACATAGAGTGCTATCAGGTCTTTATCTTTAGTAAACTCTTCAGCAAGTTCTTCAGATAAACTGTACATCATATCAATTAATTCTACTTCATCTACAATTTTCACTCTATCTTTATAAGAATTAGAAATAGGAGATGGTAGCGCAGATACTATGATAGATTTTGGAGTTGGTAAATTATTTTTTTCAATTTTTTTAGCAAGTTCATACGCTATAAGAGCCCCAAGACTGTGACCAAAAAAAAAGAAATTTCCAGAAATTGATTTCCAATCCAAACTATTAAAAATTGATGTCACAAGCTCCTCCAGAGTTTTACTAAACTCTTCTGCTATTCTCGAACCTCTGCCCGGATATTGAACGCCTATTACTTCAAATCCCTCTAAATATTTCCCCCAGTTCATATATAATCCAGGACCGCTTCCACTATGTGGAAAGAAAAAAATTTTAGATTCATCCCCTTGATTTTCTTTAGCCCCTTTTAAAAAGATATTGCTCATAAACAAAAAATAGTATTACATAAAATGTATTAATAATTCATTATTGCCTGATATTCTATTAATGTATCTTGTAAAAAAATGTTACCTGATTTTTTTACTTATTTTTATTTTTTTCCAGAGCTTTCTTTACAACAAAAAGCTCCATTACAACATATTTATCAACGATTACCTCCCTCAACCACCTCAGACGGTATACAATCCAATATTTACTAATGAGGTAGTCACAAGTTTTTTACTTGATATAATCTATAGCGTTAAACATTTAAAGTTTCTATCAAAAAATTAGAAGGGGTTTTAAGGCATGAAGCCCTATTAATTGTACCCTAAAACTATTACAGCAAAAATATTTTAACTCTTTTACAACTTTAAATAGGGTTGGAAAGTAAGTGTTGTAAACAAAAAACATTTTTGGATTAATAATTATTGATAATCTGTAATATTCTAACATAAAATTTTTGATGTCTTTATATTGGTCACATTACATATTATACGTCTACTAGCAAGAGGTAAATAACCTCCTTCAATACTTAAAGGTTTGTTTTCCAAAATAGTTACTGTACTTTTTTCAAGTTTTAATACTCTTTTTTTTAATGATAGAATTATCCAATATTAACACTTGTCATTAATAAGTTAATCATATGAATATTAACATATTGTAAACTCAAAAAATGACTATAACATCAAACAACAGATATCATCAAGTAATTTTTAAATCCCATTTAAAGATATTTTAATGGTAATACCTCAGCAAGAAAACTTTCCTGAAATTTATAAATTCCATGTTGTAATTTGATATACATTTTATTTTTAAAAAAATAAAAATCAACACATTACAATGACTTCATTTCTAAAAAGAAACCTGAGTAGTACAATTTTGGATATTTAATTAACTTATTACTTTTAGGGAGATTAATGTACATTCTATTAAACCAATTTTTCTCAAATTAGGTTTTAAAATCTCTCGTATTGCCAGGCTTTTTAGAATTAAAATAAAATGTTTATTGATTAGAAATACTAAAAATGCTATCTGAATAAATTGTTTTATATTTCCTGTTTACATCATATAATCTCTTAAAGAATATTGTATGATGTAAAAAAGCAAGACAACATTGTCTCGCTTCGGTAAAAATTGTCTTAAAAGTGATCCAGGAGGGATTAACTAGCGTTGATCCCATTACACTCACTACTGCAAATAAGAAACCACGCCAAATGGCGTGGTTTCTTGCTTGATGTGCCTCAGAACCCTCAGAGTTCAAACTTTTTGGTGCAAGATTTGAAAAAGATAAATATGTTTGCAAATAAACACCCTACCCTTTTAACCACTTAAAACCAATGAATTAAATTGTTTTTAAGACAAAGATTAGCGTGCTTTACTATTGAAATCATTTTAACATAAGTTAATAATTTTCATATATGTAAATAAGGATTAATTAGTGCTACTGACAAACCTATAGACTCATAATCCCGAAAGTCCCAGGTTTGAGTCCTGCTCCCGCTACTAAATAGGACTTTTTAGAAATCCCCATATTCCTTCTTATTGTTGCATTTAGAGCAAATAAAAAATTGATTTCGTTGGTTCGATATTGTCTGTTTTCTGGATTAATCATTAAACCTTTAGGAAAAATCAATTCTTGCTGTTTGGTTTTTATTTCAAAACTCCCCAAAGTGGTATTTACTGATGTTTTGCGAAAAAAAATAATTGAGTTTACAAAATCATCAAGGTTAGATATTTATTAATGTATTTAAGTTATTCTTTAATTAGAAAACAGAATTATCAATATTTGCCAGTGCATTACTGATATAAAGTCCAATTGCATGGTAATTAATACGCCATTCTAGTATTTCCTGTTGCCCTATTGGAAAATGGTCAATAAGATCTGGATTCAATGGTGTTGATGTATTCTTTACATCATAATGATCACCTTCACTTTTTGCATATAGGTAGAAGCACCCTTCATGGTAATAAAATTGAGTTTTATAAAATAAAGGAAGGCTAGGTATAGGATCCCAACCATTTACAACTCTATAAAGCTTACTTTGCCCTGAAGGAGGACAACTTTGTAGTTTTGAGTTAAAACATGTAATGAGTCCACTATCTCCTATTTTAGGCTCTCCAAAAGTAGTAACGCTAACAAAATCTGATAGAAATGGACAAGCAAATGCCGAAATAATTGCTTGCGCTGCTCCAAGACTGTGGCCTGTTATATACATGTTTTGTGCATTGTTTTTTCGTTTTGCAACTACTTCTTGAAGTTCATCTAACATTGATAATACACTAAAATAAAAACCTTGATGCACAAGATTATTTTTCATATTCTCAAATGGTGTAAGGATAATATCAAAATCTGCCAGCCAGTTGGCTAGATTAGACGAGCCCCTAAAAACAACAATAACAAAATCTTGATTAGAGAGCACCATAAATCTAAAACTGTCTACATCTTTGATATCTACAATCAAGTTTAATGAGGGACTTTTAGCATTCCATAGATTCACTTGTTCGTTGATACTTCCTATATCAGCGTAAATAAGCCCACATAGCTGTGCAAAAAGGTAATTATTAATAGGGTTATAAGTATTTATGTTTTGAAAGTTAAAAGAAGAAGAATACTCCCCATTATAACCAAAAACGTGTGCCCCTGCCGGATCTTGTATTTTATTATTCATGATTTTATATTTTGAAAGATAAACCCTATCATGCACATATGGATTTGTACCGATAGGGTTTAATGATTAGATTTAAAGTAATGCTGCGGCAAATGGTATTGCCGTATCAATAACCGATCCTATACTCGAAAAGATACCTTCTACTTTTACACCCGACTTGGTGTCACTTTGACTGCTTGAAGAGAGCTCATTATAAATTTTTAATCCAGTATCAGCTATTACAGGAATAGCTTTCGTTACACCGTTTAATAATCCTCCCCAATCAACTCCAAGATCTTCCTTAAAACCAGCAAGCTTCATTTCTTCGGTTGTCAATGGTTGGGCTAAACTTACAGATGACGGGCCAACAATAATTGGAATCAAGTTACCACTTCCTTGCCCATTATGGAGTAATGGACTATCTGCATTAGACAAAGATGTAGTAATAGGAAGTACTTGTAAGCAAATCTGACCAGGTCTACTTTCTTGTAGTGCTTTTGGTGGTAACATAAAGTTAAAAGCTCTATTAGAAGGTGCACTGTTGTTACTAACAATATTAGTGATCATTGTTTGTGTACTACTTTGAGTATTCGGAGTAGCTACAAACGCGATACTACCAGGTTTATTAGTATCACTTACCATAGATCCAGCTATTGTTGAGTCTGGTGTTGGTGGTGTACCGTTTACAAAAATACTCATACTGTCATTAACATAAGAGAAAAGTTGTGGAATTGCAGAAACACCCTTTAATGATGTATCTTTTATTGCACTTGAATTGTCATTGTTCATAATTCTAAATTTTAAAATGATTATTAATTTATTTCCAGGTATTTTTTATACCTGCGTCTAATTAGTGTGAAACGTTTCTTTATTAAGGGTGACGAGCATCTTAATACATGACAAAGGTGATACGAATCTCTTATAAAAATCAGCGTAGAATTACTGTATTAAGAAAAACAGGTAAAAATACGTGCTTAAAAAGATTAATAGATAAAGTGGCAAAAAATATAAAGAGATATAACAATATCAATATCTCAGGATTACTCCTGAATAGTTAGACCATTTTAACTTTTGATGTCTTTATAATTTACTAAACAGAAGAAAAATAGAGGATAGTGTATTAATACTTATTCAAATTAATATAGTACTAATTTTGAGGGATCAAATAAGTTTTCTCTTACCGCATAAATGACTAAACCCGCGGTATTTTTGACACCCGTTTTTAATAATAAGTTGGTTCGATGTCCTTCTACTGTGCGTTGTGTTATAAAGAGTTTTTCTCCTATTTCCTTTGCAGTATATTGCATACAAATTAAGTCCAACACTTCGAATTCTCTTTTTGAGATTTGATCATGCTTTACAATTTGGGGTTTTGCAGAAGGGTTTTCAGGCAACTGATGTCTTAGTACTTCTATTTGTTCTGAGGTAAAGTAAAAATCCTTTTGATCTATTTCATGAATTGCTTCCAATAGTTGCTCTGGTAATATGCCTTTAGGTAAAAACGCGTTGACTCCTGCCTTAAGCATAAAACCTATAGAGGAGTTACTGTAATATGAAGAAATAACAGCAACCTTCACTTCAGGGAAATCATTTTTTAGTAATTCCAATATTTCCATACCATCCATTTTTTTCATACGAAGATCTAACACCACAATATCCGGAACAGATTCTATATTTTTTAGTTCATTAAAAAACTCTATCCCATTTTTAGCACATATACTCACCAACATATTATGACTTTCAAAAAAGGAAGTCAATAATGATACTAAAAGACTGTCATCATCAACTATTGCTAATGAAATAGGTTTGCTCATTATTCTTGGGTTAATGGGGCACAGGCAATAAAAGTTGTACCTTTTTGATTTGACTTAAATTTATACACACCATTTAATATTTGCAAACGAAGTTCAATGTTTTGCAATCCTAAACCTTGAATCTTGAGAGTATCAAATCCAACTCCATTATCGCTAATTTTTAATGCTGTTGTAGTATTTGATATACGTAAATAAAAATATATTTCTGTGGCCTGAGCATGTTTGATGATATTATTAATGATTTCTTGTACCACTCTTAACAGATGTAATTTTTGCTCCGATAATAGCGTGATATTAGTATTATACCGTAATAGGGTGTACCCTACTTGATATGATGATTTTAGTGGCAAAAATAAACTTTTCAATAATTCATAAAGGGATAATTCTTCGATAAATGGCGGCTTGAGGTTATGAGATAGTTGTCTTGTAAGTGAGATACACTCTACTATACTATTTTCAAAGTGTTTTTCAAGATCGCGTGAAGAAAAAATAAGAAGTATTACATTTAATTTATTGATCAGTGCATCATGTAATTCCAGAGCAATTCTGCTTCGTTCTCGCTCTAAAATCTCAATACTGATATGCGTTAATACTTTTTGATGTTCTAATTTTGTCTCTATAAGCAAGGCTTTTGATTTGAGTATCCTTTTGAAATAAAGACGAGTAAATACTATAATAGCCAATGCGAAAGAGGTAATCACAAGTAGTGAGATACTCAACCAAAGTATGAGAGTTTCGGGTTCTTGCCATTTTTCCATATTAAGTAGATAAGAAATGAGTAAAACATTACCGTAATGACAAAATTAATTGCCCAGAAATAAAATTTTACCTCCGAATTAATATTGATTAACAAGTTGATAGGTAAGTATAACAACAGGTTAACCGAAAAAAACAACAGTAATGTCGCATTTAATGACATATATATATGTGTCTTTTCTTCTTTTTCATTAAGCACATTTCCATAAAAAAGAAATGTATATATAATAATGGAAATATCTCCCATTACTATTCCGTATGATTGGAATTGTTCTGGGCTTTGTGCAGAAACATGAATGATATCTATAACAATAATGGCAAAAGAAATGATTATTAAAGGGAGTAAAATAGAACGTTTGTCCCTTAGCAAATATCTATAATACATCCATGAAAATATAATTAGTTCTATTAATCCATATATTGGTATTATCAATAGGTTATTTCCATATAAAGTATCAAGGAGTCTACTTATCAAATCTGTCAGAAGCCCAAAAACAAAATAAACAATAAGTAATTTATATACTGACGTTAGATGTTTGTAATGATATAATCCTAGTCCTATTCCAAATATCAAAGTGATCGGAGATAGGTAAAGAACTATTTCAAGAACATCATGGAGCAACATTTCTTGACAATTCTGAAACCTGCATTAAATGAAAATTTTGGGGAGCAATAGTCCCCTGACCAAATGGAGGAACAGGGCGAACAATATCATCAAATGAAGATTCTACTTCAGAGTTAGATAATAAAAAGCCATTTGTTTCATTCCATATTATCAACTCTGCTTCGGGGTAGTGATAGAGTTTCTTTTTCTTAAGTCCAAACAAAGCAAAAACTTCAGTTTCTTTTTCTAAATCAGTAGAAGGAATAACAAAAGCCTCAAAAAGGCCATTTGGCGTTGTTATAGCACTATTGATCCATTTATCTTTAAGCACAGACCAGTGAATGATTCTTGTAATTGCTTCATTAGATGGGATGGCATCTGTGCTATTAAAATATCTAGACTGAGAAGTGGTAATAAAAGGACCGAATAGATCTTGGTCCATATATTTAGCTTCTTCTACAATTATGAAATCTTCAATTCTTTCTCCTTCTTTACCGAATTCACTTTCACTGTCCATTATATTATTCATTAAAAAGAATAATAACTTCCCCTCATGTACGCCAAGATAGGCATGAACATATGTAGGAACAATCGGATCGATTCTTGGTGAAACCTTTAATACTTTTTTGACATCAATATGGAATAATGAACCCTGACCAAGAAAATCTGTGGAAGCTTTTTCAGATTGTCTTAAAATTCCCCATTCTCTAATGGCTTTTTTGATACTTTCTAACTGCATTGTCTTTAAATTGTTTTAAGAGTTGAGTAATACAATAGAGTGATTAAATCAAAGATACTTAAATATTACACAATCAGATGTGCATTTTTGATGTAACTACATCTGAATCATCCAACTCTATACCCTTGAAAAAATATAACTAATTTATTTTCAGACCTATTGCAGAATATATACCTTTTTATTTGTACTTTTTTTAGTATTAATTCCAAAAAAACAAAAATGAATAATAACCCAATAATTTATAAAAGTGAAAGAATATGTATCTTCATAGATTTCATCTCCATTCTTAAAAAATTATTGGTGCAACATTTGGAAGCAGATAATTCTGAAGTTAAATCAAATTCTAAAAACAAGTTGAGTTGGAGTATCGATGTAAACTTTGAAGAATTTATTAGCACTAAACCACCTTGCACTTAAAGTGCAGGGGTTCGTTTTCGCAAGGGACTAAAGTCTCTAAGCCTATTCCAATATTAAATTGGAATCATCATTATTACCCCGACGATGATACTCTAGATATTCATTAACCATCTTATCTGTAATATTCCTTGTACTCCAAACACCATAGCCATTTGCCAAAAAATGCTTCCCTCAATAACAATCTTATATGCTTAGAAATTCTTGTTGTAACTTCCTTGATGTCCTACCTTTCAATTGTTTTACTATATAACTAACAATCAACTTTGGAGCATATTCAATGTGCATATGAACGTGGTCTGTACTAACAACACTTTTCAATATCTCAGCAAATTTGAATTAAAAGTTCTCTATAACGTATTTGAATATCGCCACGTAGAACTTTATACCTATTACTTAGTAGACCAAACTATATGATAGGTCAATCGACTTACTGTATGAGAACCTTTTCGTATTTTAAAATCCATCTAAATCTAATATATATATATTCGAACTACTAAAAGTGTTGCAATGAAATTGCAGGGCTTTCACCCAAATCTGAGACCGATGAAGCCTAACCTCGATAAATCATGGAAGTTAAGTATCTACAATGAGAAATAACGGTTGCAAAAATTATTATTCCCCGAAGGGATTTTGTATAGTAAGAAAAAAGACAAAATTAAAACTTTAAAGACAAACCCTATTATGGAAATAGCAAACTATATATCAATAAGTTATAATAAAAAGAAAGCCAGACAAAATTGTCTGGCTTTGGTAAAATTGTCTTAAAATTGACCCAGGAGGGATTAACTAGCGTTGATCCCATTACACTCACTACTGCAAATAAGAAACCACGAGCTATCGCTCTAGTTCTTTATTTTATTCCAAAGCTTCAAACTACGTTTGGCTTTTCCATAAAATAAAGAACCACGCCAAATGGCGTGGTTTCTTGCTTGATGTGACCCAGGAGGGATTCAAACCCCCAACCCTCAGAGCCGAAATCTGATGCGCTATTCAGTTGCGCCACTGGGCCTGTTTAATTTTTAATTTCTTATGATAATTTACTTTTTACTATGGTAGATATTGTTTTTCCGTCTGCTTTTCCTGTAAGTTCTGCATTAGCCATCCCCATTACTTTACCCATATCCTTCATACCTTCTGCGCCAGTCTTCGCAATAATATCAACGACTACTTTTTCAATCTCTTCTTCTCCTAATTGCTCAGGTAAGAATTGCTCTATTACCGCTGCCTGTGCCAATTCTGGTTCTGCCAAATCAGTTCTACCTTGTTCTGTAAAGATTCCTGCACTATCTTTACGTTGTTTCACTTGCTTTTGCAATAATTTCAATTCTTGTTCTTCAGAAAGCTCTTCTTGTACTCCACTTTCTGTCTTAGCTAACAAAATAGCAGATTTTATAGCACGTAATGATGTTAATGCATTGGTATCTTTAGCTTTCATAGCTTCTTTCATTGCGGTCATTACTTTTTGCTCTAAACTCATCTTATTTGATTTTGATCTTTTGGATTGCGAAGATAAAAAATAAACCGATAATCAAAGAGTAGATTATCGGTTATCTATAACTTTTTATGGATTCTAGCTTGCACCAGATATCAATTAAAACATCTTTTAATCTACATTATCATGTAGAAAAGAATTGTTTTTGCGCAATTGTATATCGTCATTACTATCAGTACCCAATGAGGTTCTGGATAATCCAGCATCATCAGGCTTAGCATCTACATCAATTCCAGCTCTTTTATAAGCGGGTTCCTTCTCAATATCATCTATATTAGAGCTATTTCTGAATTTATAATTAAACTCTTTCATTTTTGCTCTACGTTCTGCGGCTCTAGCTTTTAAGGTTTCAGAAATAGGTTGATCAACAGGGTCTACATTTTCCTGTATTTCTGTTTCTGGAGAAGGAGCTACAGTTTTCTTTTCTAAAACGATTTCCTCTTCCTCTATTACCCCTGCAGGTTTTGCTTCTGATAGTCGTTTTTCCTCTTCCATATATTCTTCTAGACTATATCTACGGCCTCCCCCAGATATTGCCTCTCCCGTCGGAACAACCTCTATTGGATCTTTAACTTCTAAATCTAGAATATCATCACTCAAATCAAAAATTATTGGTTGTTCTTCCTCTTCATTTTTCTTTTCTTCATGAACCTCTATCGGAGCAATTGGTTCTTGCTCGCGTTCTTCTTTGTTTCCTCCAACAGGCATATCAAATGCTAAAGCAAACTGATCTTCTTTATCTTCTGCTGCACTTATTTCCTCTTCATCATTAACTTCTATTTGCTTAATAATATCCTGTGCATTAATGATCACAAAATCATTTTCTGAAGAGAACGCATCAACAACCTCATACGACACATCTATATTTTTCAACAAATCTGAAGTCGGTATTAATGGATTATCTTCATCTACTTCTTCATCTTCTATCAATTCGTGCTTAATGATCAAAGGTTCTTTTTTTTCTTCTTCTTTCTTTGGCACAGGAGATCTCAAAGGAGTAACAGCGCTACTTGTTGATTTTGGGGACAAGTTTTGTGTTGCTGCTCTTTGTTCGTCTTCTAACGTATGGATTATTTTCTTAGTTTCAGTATTCACAATTTCATCCTGCTGCTCTACATCAAATCCGGTAGCAATAATAGTTACCGAAATTGCTTCTTCTAAAGATTCATCTTCTCCAACTCCCATAATAATATTGGCTCCATGACCAGCTTCCTGTTGGATATGATCATTGATCTCTCCAATTTCATCAATTGTAATTTCTTCTTTACCGGATACGATTAACAGTAACACATTTTTAGCCCCGGTAATTTTATTATCGTTAAGTAATGGTGAATCTAATGCTTTTACAATAGCATCATGAGCGCGTTTATTACCAGAGGCACTAGCAGACCCCATAATTGCTGTACCACTATTACTTAGAACCGTTTTAGCATCACGTAAATCTATATTTTGTGTATAGTGATGTGTAATTACTTCGGCTATACCTCGAGATGCAGTAGCAAGAACTTCATCGGCTTTGGAGAAACCAGCTTTAAATCCTAAGTTACCATATACTTCTCGCAATTTATTGTTATTAATCACGATTAAAGAATCCACATGTGCACGAAGTCGCTCTACTCCCAACTGAGCTTGTTCATTACGCATACGTCCTTCAAATTGAAAAGGAATCGTTACAATACCTACTGTTAGAATATCTAACTCCTTAGCCATTTTGGCAATAATAGGAGCAGCACCTGTACCAGTTCCACCACCCATACCTGCGGTGATAAAAATCATCTTGGTATTCGTGTCCAACATTGTTTTTATCTCTTCATAACTCTCAACAGCAGATTGTTCTCCTACCTCTGGATTGGCACCAGCACCTAATCCTTCTGTAAGCGAAACTCCTAACTGTATCTTATTAGGGATCGAGCTATTTTCTAACGCCTGTGCATCTGTATTACAAATCACAAAGTCAACTCCTTTTATCCCTTGTAAGAACATATGATTGATGGCATTACTACCACCTCCTCCTACTCCAATCACTTTAATTACATTTGATTGATTTTTGGGCAAATCAAACGAAATATTTTCAAACTCCTCATTTTTACTCATAATTGCTAATTTTCTGGTTCTCCTACTTATTCTTTATATATTTTTATTCTTTATTCTATGAGGAACTTCATTTACCCCTGCTCCTCAGTGCTGGCACCTCACTAAAATTGTCCTCAGGACAATTTCTTTACGCGCCCTTGCCCCTCAATGCTGGCACCTCACTAAAATTGTCCTCAGGACAATTTCTTTACGCTCGGTCCTATTCTGCATTATCAAGGAATTCCTTGAATTTTTCTGTCCACTTCTCTAAAATATTCTTTCTTGGTTTTAAATCAACCCTATGATTTTCTTCCTCAACTACTGTTTTTTCATTTACTGCTGCTTCAGGTTGCGATGCAGTTTCTGCACTTGCCAAGGTTTCTTTTTTAACTGTTTTTTTGTGTTTTTTAATATGAATCAGCCCATCCATTACTAACCCTACGGCAGTCGCATACATAGGGCTTGTAGTTTCAGAATCACTATTCCCGGCTAGATGTTCATTAGGATATCCGATTCGTGTATCCATACCTGTAATATACTCCACAAGCTGTTTTAAATGCTTAAGTTGCGACCCTCCTCCTGTCAATACAATTCCTGCAATTAATTTTTTCTTAGGAGATTCATGTCCATAGTTCTTGATTTCTAAAAAAACCTGTTCTATAATTTCCACTACTCTGGCATGAATAATTTTGGACAAGTTCTTTAACGTTATCTCTTTTGGCTCTCTACCTCTTAACCCAGGAATTGATACAATCTCATTATCTTTATTTTCTCCTGGCCATGCAGATCCAAATTTTATTTTTAATAACTCTGCTTGTTTTTCGATGATAGAACATCCTTCTTTGATATCCTCTGTAATTACATTTCCTCCAAAAGGAATTACTGCTGTATGACGAATAATTCCATCTTTAAAAATGGCTAAATCTGTTGTTCCTCCTCCAATATCAATAAGAGCAACACCAGCTTCTTTCTCTTCCTGACTTAATACAGCATTTGCTGAAGCTAAAGGCTCTAAAGTAACATCAGACAATTCTAACCCTGAACTTTTAACACATCTACCTATATTGCGAATAGAAGTCACTTGCCCTACTACCACATGAAAATTGGCTTCGAGTCTTCCCCCATACATCCCCACTGGTTCTTTTATCTCTGCTTGACCATCTACTTTATACTCCTGAGGTAATACATGTAAGATTTCCTCTCCTGGCAGCATTACTAACTTGTGCACTTGATTACACAATTTTTCTATATCATCTTCATCAATTACAGCATCTGCATTAGGTCTGGTGATATAATCACTATGTTGTAAACTACGAATATGCTGACCAGCAATTCCAACAGTTACATCATTAATTTTTAATCCCGAAACACTTTCTGCTTCCTGAATTGCTTGTTGAATAGATTGAATTGTTTGTGTTATATTATTTACAACACCTCGGTGCACTCCTAAACTTTTGGATTTACCAACTCCCAATACCTCCATCTTCCCGTATTCATTATACCGTCCTACCATGGCAACAATCTTAGTTGTTCCTATATCTAGTCCTACCGCTATTTCATTCACTTCTCGTTCCATATTGGTATCATTTTATTGTACACACCACTTGATTACTAAACTGTAAACTGACTTTTTTATATGACCCAAGGCTTTTATCTCGCAATGCTTTTTGATAAAACGCCTTAAAATTTTTAATCTTATTATTTAAATTCTCTATTTTCCCAACGATCAACTTAAACCTGTACACACGTAACTCTAACTCATAATTTCCATCAGCACCAAGATAAACACCTACAACATGCTTTTTTAAAAACTCATCTTCCTGAATTTTTCTTAGTAAAGGAAAAATCTGAGCGACTTCTCTCTCTGATACATTATGTAT
The DNA here is from genome assembly GCF_900312735.1 of Aquimarina sp. AU119. Classification (NCBI taxonomy): domain Bacteria; kingdom Pseudomonadati; phylum Bacteroidota; class Flavobacteriia; order Flavobacteriales; family Flavobacteriaceae; genus Aquimarina; species Aquimarina sp. AU119. Next base: position 147,686 of record NZ_OMPF01000035.1, read on the forward strand.
AATCGGCACATGAGCCGAATAACTATCAGATAAAGGCATCGTATTTCCCGTAACATCAACATAAAAAGGAGTAACCGCGTTAACCCTAGCAATTGGGGTGCGTTGCTTGATTCTTGCCCTAAGTTCTCCATTTACAGTAAGATACACATCAGAATGCTCAATCATTTCATGTGCATCAAGTTCTTGCTCTACAGTATTCAAAACTAAAATTTCTTTACCCACGCTCGTAACTCTTTCCTGATTTTGTATTAACAATTTATTAACCGTCAATTCATTTATGTATGGATCCTGTTCTTCTATAAATTCTATAAGCACTTCTTTAATCTTTCTGCGCTCATTTCGCTTACTTGCAAATGCAAAAAGAACGGTAATCAAAATCAACAGACCTCCAAATTTTAAATATGTCAAAATTTTATTCCTCATACCAACAAAGCTTCTTTTATGCCATTCACTTCTTCTCCTATATCTCCTGCTCCTATTGTTAACACAACTTCGGCATTACTTCCTGTTATTTCTTTTATTAGATGTTCTTTTTTTATTATTTTTTTATTCTCAATATTTATCATATCCAATAACCAATCAGAGGTTACTCCTGCTATAGGCAATTCTCTGGCTGGATATATATCTAAAAGCAACAATTGATCAAACTGACTTAGGCTTGTTGCAAAATCTGCTGCAAAATCTCTTGTTCTACTATATAAATGTGGTTGAAAAACCGCTAATACCTTTTTATCAGGATGCATTTCTCGTACCGCCTGATGCAAGGCATTAATTTCTGTTGGATGATGTGCATAATCATCTACATACACCAAATTATCTGTTTTAATTTGATAACTAAACCTTCTTTGAACCCCCTTAAAGGAAAATAAAGCCTTTGCCAAAGGCCCGGTCGGGGAGCCGTAAAGCGTTGCTATAGCAAAGGCCGTAATAGCATTTAACAAGTTGTGTCTACCTGGCAGGTTTAAATGCAAATCCCTAATGAGTTCGTGAGGAGTTTTTAAATCAAAAATATATGTTCCATTATCTATTTTTATATCCTGAGCACAATAATCTGAGTCATCTTCGATTCCGAAAGTAATTCCCGAAAGTGGCAATCCATTGCACACTAAAAGATGATCCTTTGCTTTGGATGAAAATTCTATAAATGATTCTTCTAATGCATTTTCTTCCTCATAAATATCCAAATGGTCTGCATCCATCGAAGTGATTGCTGCAATATCAGGGTATAATTGCAAAAATGATCTATCAAATTCATCTGCCTCTACCACCACAACTTCATTTCCTTCTAATACCAGATTAGAATTGTAGTTTTCGCTTATACCTCCTAAAAATGCAGTCACCTTAGCCCCACTTTCTTTAAGCAAATGAGCAAGAATTGCAGTAGTGGTTGTCTTACCGTGAGTACCAGCTACCGCAAGTGTATACACATCTTTGGTAATTATCCCCAGAACCTCTGCTCTCTTCTGAATCAGAAATCCATTATCCTGCACATAAACAAATTCTTTATGATCCTTAGGAATAGCCGGAGTATATACAATCAATGTATTTTCTTTATTTAAAAATACTTTAGGAATAAGATCAATATTATCTTCGAAATGAATATCAACACCTAGTTTCTGTAAATCAACAGTAATCTGAGTAGGCGTTTTATCATATCCTCCTACATTTTTACCAAGGAATTTAAAATATCGAGCAAGTGCACTCATACCAATACCGCCAATACCGATAAAATATATATTTTGTATGTTGTCTAAACTAGTATTCATTTACACTTTTAATTCCTGGTAATTTTATCTTCAATTAATTTTTCAATCTCATCTACTATACTAGACGTTGCTTTAGGCAACGCTAACACTTTTATAGCTTTAGAAAGCTTTATCTGCTTATCTTTTGATGTTAACAATTCTGAAATTTCAGATTCAAAATTCACATCCAACTCACTCTCTTTTAGCATTATTGCACCATTTTGATCTACAATAGCTTGTGCATTTTTAGTCTGATGATCCTCGGCTACATTAGGAGATGGGATAAACACTGTTGGTTTTGCTACAATACATAATTCTGAAACCGAGCTCGCTCCCGCTCTTGATATAATAATATCAGCTGCAGCATATGCCAAATCCATAGTATCTAAAAACTGATGTACTTGCACATCCTTATGATCATTATATGTTTTATATTCTGAATAATATAACTTCCCACATTGCCAAAGCACCTGTACTTCTTTCTCACCAAAAAAATCAAGTTCTTTCTCGATTAACTGATTAATTCTTCTTGCACCCAAACTGCCTCCCAAGACTAAAATGGTTTTCTTATCATTGCTTAGATCATACTTTTTGATTGCTTCTTCTCTTTTACCCTCAATCTGCAACAAATCCTGACGTACTGGATTACCAGTTTTTATTATTTTCTCTTTCGGAAAAAAACGTTCCATATCATCATAAGCAACGCAAATTTTATTTGCTCCTTTTGACAACCATTTATTCGTTATTCCGGGAAAAGAATTTTGTTCCTGAAGCACAGTAGGAATTTTTCTCGAATTCGACATTTTCAACAATGGTCCGCTTGCAAATCCTCCTGTACCAATAACGATATCAGGGTTAAATTTTTTAATTATTCTTTTAGATTTCCAAAGACTACTTATCAATTTAATAGGAAACAAAAGATTACTTAATGTTAACCTTCTTTGAATACCACTAATCCATAGCCCTACAATTTCATAACCTGCCTGAGGTATTTTTTGCATTTCCATGCGGTCTTTAGCTCCTACAAACAAAACAGAAGTATCAGGATATCTATTGCGTATTTCATTTGCAATAGCAATTGCAGGATAGATATGCCCTCCTGTTCCTCCTCCAGATAATATAACCTTCAATCCTTTACTCATAAAACTTCACTCAATACTTCTAATGGATTTTCTTCCTTTTCTTTTATTTGCTCTTCTTTTATAATTGCTTCTCTTTTACTACTTACACTTAGTACAATACCAATAGCTAGGCACGTCATCCAAATTGATGTCCCTCCACTACTAATAAGTGGAAGCGTTTGCCCAGTAACCGGAAATAATTCTACAGCTACTCCCATATTTATTAGTGCCTGAAAGACAATGGGAAGTCCAACTCCGATAACCAATAATTTCCCAAAAACATCTACACTTTTATGAGCTACAATGACCAACCTAAGTAATAACAATATATATAACAGCATTAAAAAAACACCTCCTACAAATCCCCACTCCTCAACTATTATGGCATAAATAAAATCTGATGATGACTGTGGTAAAAAGTTTCTCTGTACACTTTTACCAGGCCCTGTTCCTATCACTCCTCCTCTGGCGATAGCTATTTTTGCACGCTCGATTTGATAATCCTCCTGTGTATCTTTATCATCAGTAAAATTTTCTATTCTACTTACCCAAGTATCAACTCTATTTGGAAAAACACCTGGAAATGCCTTTGCAAAAAGAATAAAAAAAGTAAGTATCAAAAGCCCCGATCCTAAAATGACCGAAATGTATTTTAATGGATATCCTCCCAAAAACACCAACATAATAACCATAGAAAATATAATCGCTGCAGTAGAAAAGTTTGCTGGTAAAATCAACATAAGCACCAGAAAAACCGGCATCCAAAGTGGCAATAATGTTTCCTTAAAAGAAACGTATTCATTTTTAATTTTTGAAAGATATCTAGCTACATAAGACATCAAAACTACTGCTGCCAGAGTAGAAGGCTGAAAACCAACTCCTACAAAAGGTAAACGAATCCATCTACTTGCATTTGTCCCCCCTCCTGAAGTATTCTGTGCTAATGTAACCAACAACAACACGATTACCATTGGTATCATGATTATAGAAAGTCCTTTAAAATAATGATATGGTATTTTATGTACTCCATATATAATCAAAAACCCTAAAACGAGATGAACAAAGTGTTTTACCAAAAAACTAAAGGTATCTCCATCTCCACCATACAAGTATGCCAAATTACTACTAGCGCTATACACAGGTAGAAATGAAAACAATGCCAGCAAAGCAGCGATTGCCCATATCATTTTATCTCCTTTTATATTTGCTAATACTTTAGTCATTATTATGTATTATTTCATTCTTCAATTTTAAATCTATACTTCATCGTATTTTTACCGGACTATAATTCTCTAACAGCTTCTTTAAACTGTCGACCTCTTTCTTCATAATTTTTAAACAGATCAAAACTTGCACACGCAGGAGATAATAGAACATTTTCATTTCTCTCAGCTATTTTATATGCCATTTTTACCGCTTCTTTCATTGATTGTGTTTCTACGATATCATCAACACAATTGCCAAACGCATTTATGATTTTAGAATTATCCACTCCTAAACAAATAATTGCTTTCACTTTCTCATTAACCAAAGAAAACAACTCTGTATAATCATTACCTTTATCTACTCCTCCTACAATCCATACTGTTGCAGATTTCATAGCATCTAATGCATAGAAAGTTGCATTTACATTGGTTGCTTTTGAATCATTAATATATTGTACATTATTAATTTTCAATACATTTTCCAACCTATGTTCTACTCCATGAAAGTTCTCTAAACACTCTCGAATGGTAGTCTTTCTAATTTTCAACAATTGTGATACCGTAGCGGCGGCCATGGCATTTTTCACATTGTGATTTCCTTTTAATGCTAAGTTTTCTGTTGGCATGATGATTTTGTTGTTGTCTATTGTTATTGTTATATTATTTTTTTCTAAATAAGCTCCGTTTTCCACTCTTTTTGTCAAAGAAAATGGTAGTAATTTTGAGCGAATGGGATACTTCTCTAAATACTCTACAATTACCTTATCATCTGCATCATAAATAAAGTAATCATCTTCTTTTTGATTCATTGCAATTCTAAATTTTGAAGCGATATAATTTTCAAATTTATAGTCATATCGATCCAAATGATCTGGAGTGATATTGGTAAGAATCGCAATATGAGGCGCAAACTCTTTAATACCATCCAGCTGAAAGCTACTTAATTCTAATACATAAAAAGGAGCATCTTTCTCTGCCACTTGTTTTGCAAAACTATCACCTATATTACCCGCTATATTTACATCCAACCCTCCCTGCTGGAGTATATAATGAGTAAGCATAGTTGTTGTTGTCTTTCCATTGCTTCCTGTAATACCCACAATCTGCGCAGCAGTAAATCCAAAAGCAAACTCTATTTCAGATACTACGTGAATCCCTTTTTCAAGTAGTTGCTGTACCAGTGCTACTTTATCAGGAATCCCCGGACTCTTCATAACAACATCTGCATTTATAATCCTAGATACTGTATGTTGTTGTTCTTCCCATTCGATTTCAAAATTTCTAAGAACTTCTTTATAATGATCTGTAATTGTTCCCTTATCAGAAACAAAAACATCAAATCCTTTCTTTTTACCCAAAATTGCGGTTCCAACTCCACTCTCTCCTGCACCTAACACCACTAACCTTTTCATACTATCTCACCTTAAGCGTAATCACAGCAATAATTGCCAGAAAAATCCCAACAATCCAAAACCTGGAAACGATCTTACTTTCATGTATTCCTTTCTTCTGATAGTGATGATGTAAAGGGGACATCAAAAATATTCTCCTTCCTTCTCCATGCTTTTTTTTAGTATACTTAAACCAGCTTACCTGCATCATTACTGATAAGGTTTCTATAAAAAAGATTCCGCATATGATAGGGATCAAAAATTCTTTACGTATTGCAATTGCAATAACTGCTATAATTCCTCCTATAGTCAAACTTCCTGTATCCCCCATAAAAACCTGCGCAGGATACGTATTGTACCATAAAAAGCCTACCAAAGCCCCTGCAAATGCTGCTATAAATATGGTCATCTCTCCAGAATTAGGTATATACATTACATTGAGATAATCTGAAAATATGATATTACCCGAAACCCATGCAAACAGTGCTAATGTCAATACCATTATTGCTGATGAACCTGCAGCCAATCCATCAATCCCATCAGTAAGGTTGGCTCCGTTTGAAACCGCAGTGACAATAAAAATCACAATAGGTATAAATATTAACCAAGCATATTTAACGAGATCTGGACTGATCCAGGTAATCAAACTGGAATATTCGAATTCATTATTTTTGAGGAATGGTATTGTTGTTTTTGTAGACTTAATAGCTGGATTAAAATCTGAGCTCTCCTCGGAGCTAGCAACCTGCTCTACATCAGAATTAGCTTTTTCTTCTTTAATGGTAATATCACTATGAAAATACATAGTACACCCTACGATAAGTCCTAATCCTACTTGACCAATAACCTTAAATTTTCCAGCAAGCCCTTCCTTATCTTTTCTTTTAATTTTTAAATAATCATCTGTAAAACCAATCACTCCCATCCATAATGTGGTAACAATTAACAGTATGACATATATATTATCCAGTTTAGCAAATAACAATACAGGAACAAGAGTTGCCAAAATAATAATGATACCTCCCATAGTTGGAGTTCCTGCCTTTTCTGCCTGACCATCTAATCCCAACTCACGAATACTTTCTCCCATTTGTTTTCTTTGAAGAAAACCTATAATGCGCTTACCATAAATTGTAGAGATTAATAACGACAGTATAATCGCCATTGCAGCTCTAAAAGTTATAAACTGAAACAGCGTTGCCCCGGGGAACTGGTATTCGCTTTCCAAATATTCAAATAAATAGTATAGCATAAGTCATTACCTTTTTATATTCTCTCTACAAACACAAAAGGATTTATTTGTTTAGTTTTTTTAGTTCTTCTCTAACAATTTCAAAATCATTAAAATCATTTCGTTCTCCATTAATTTCCTGATATGTTTCATGCCCTTTTCCTGCAATAAGAATTATATCATCTTTTTCCGCCAATTGACAGGCGGTTTTAATCGCTTGTTTTCTATCTGTAATAGAAAGTGTTTTTTTATAATCTTGTGGTTCTACTCCTTTTTCTATATCTGCAATAATTTGCTCTGGATTTTCTGTTCTGGGATTATCACTAGTAAAAATCGCTTTGTTACTAAGTCTCGCCGCAATGTTACCCATCACAGGGCGTTTCATCTTATCTCTATCCCCTCCACATCCAACAACCGTAATCAGAGTTTCATTATTTGTTCGAATATCATTAATGGTTTCCAGTACATTTTTTAATGCATCAGGAGTATGTGCATAATCCACTATTGCTGTAATCTTCTGCTCTGAAATCAAATATTGAAATCTACCACTCACACTTTGTAATTCACTTAATAATTGAAGTGTTTCTAACGTCTCGAGTCCTAGTAACTCTGCTGCTCCAAAAATTGCCAATAAGTTATACGCATTAAAACTACCTATAAGTTTTGCCCAAACCTCATTATCATTAAGCTTAAGCAACAATCCCTCTAGACTATTTTCTAAGATTTGACCTCTATAATCGGCATATGATTTTAAAGCATAGGTGTATTGTTTTGCATGGGTATTCTGAAGCATAAAAGCTCCATTTTTATCATCTTTATTTACTAAAGCAAAAGCTTTTGCAGATAAACCATCAAAGAATACTTTTTTCACATCGCGATATTCTTTGAATGTATTGTGATAATCCAAATGATCGTGAGACAAATTCGTAAAAATTCCTCCAGCAAACTCAAGTCCTTCAGTACGTTTTTGATGAATCCCATGAGAACTTACTTCCATAAAGCAATATTCAACACCTGCTTCATTCATCTCCTTTAGATAATAATTGATAGCCAAAGAATCAGGAGTAGTATGTGTTGCCTTATATTCTTCTACATCAACCATAACTTTTACTGTTGATAACAATCCTACTTTAAAACCAGCTTTCTTAAAAAGTTGATATAACAATGTTGCAATCGTTGTTTTTCCATTAGTCCCTGTTACTCCAACTAATTTTAGGTTTTCTGAAGGAGTGTCAAAATAATTAGAAGCCATTATTGCCAATGCAGACTGTGTATCTTCTACTTCTACATAAGTAACTCCATTAACCGTAACATCCGGTATTTTTTCACAAATCACCGCTAATGCTCCCTGATTAATAGCTTTTTCAATAAAGTCATGCCCATCTGAGACCGATCCTCTGATAGCCACAAACACATCATCCTGCCCTATTTTTCTAGAATCGAATTCGATTTTATTAACGCTAGTTTTTGTATCACCTACAACAGCATTAATCGCTACTTTATATAGAATATCTTTTAACTCTGTCACGATAGCTCTAATCTTATTTTTTGATTTATTTTCACTTTGGTTCCCGGCTCTATAGACTGCTTCTTTACAGTTCCTGATCCTTTTAGCTCCACTTTAAGCCCCATATTTTCTAAAAGTGAAATAACATCCATTGCGGGCATCCCTTTTACATTAGGCATTATGGTTTTATATTTTCGAGCATTCTCATAATATTTCTCATAACTATTCACAACTGAATTACTCTCAATCGCCGCATATGATACCTCGTCAATCACTGGTATATCATTATATATTTTTGTTGCTATAGTCTTAAAAACAGGAGCTGCCACTTCACTTCCGTAATATCCTTTTTTCTTATTCGGTTTATGAATTACAACAATGCAAGAATAAATAGGGTCATCTGCTGGAAAATATCCTGCAAAAGATGAGATATATTCTCGTTCTTTATCTCTACCATAATTACCCCAACATGTACCTGTTTTACCGGCTATTCCAAAATTATCTGTTAGAATATTGTCTGCTGTACCTCTCTTCACAACATTCTTCATCATTTCTTGTGCTATTTTTGCTGTTGTTTTAGAACATATCGTAGGGTTTAAAACCTCTTTATCAAATCTTTCTCTCGTCTTATCCCAGGTTTTTACTTCTTTGATAAACCTTGGCTTTACCATTTCACCATCATTTGCAATAGCATTATAAAAAGCTAAAGTTTGTAAAGGAGTAATTGCAACACCATATCCATGCGCCATCCAAGGCAAAGTAGTGCCATACCAATCATCATCTCCTGGATAAGGAATCTTTGGTTTTCCTTCTCCTTTAATTGCTAGTCCGAGTGTTTCTCCTAATCCCATATTAATCAATCGATCAACAAACTTTCTTGGGTTATCTTTATAATTTTCATTAATCATTTTTGCAAAAGCTGTATTTGAAGACAGCTCGAATGCTCTTGCAGCGGATATTTTTCCATATCCTCCCCACTTAGAATCTTTTACAACCCTATCATAAAACTTTACACGACCATTTTCTGTATCCACAACATAACTCGAATCAATAACCCTATCTTCTAAAGCTGCTACCATAGTCATTAATTTAAAGGTAGACCCTGGCTCATGAGACTCTCCTACTGCGTAATTTAGTTTCTCATAATATTTCCCTGCTTTGGTACGCCCAAGGTTAGATATTGCTTTTATCTCTCCGGTTTTTGTTTCCATTACTACAACAGTACCATGTTCTGCTTCGAATTTTTCAAGTTGTCCTAATAGTACATGATGTGATATATCCTGAATATTTACATCAATAGTTGAAACCACATCAAATCCATCCTGAGGCTCTACCTCATTATCATCGCCTATAGGTTTCCATTGATTTTTTGCTATCTTTTGTTTCTTTCTTTTTCCTTCTTTTCCTCTTAAAAAAGGGCCATACGCACCTTCTAAACCTACTCTAGTATAATATCCTTGCTCATCTCTTCTTTCATACCCAACCGTTCGTTCTGCAATTTTCCCAATAGGATGCTCTCTTATTGTACGCTGCTCAACAATTAATCCTCCTCTATTTGCACCGAACTCAAACAAAGGAAATTTTTTAACTCTCATATATTGAGAATACCCTAAATTTCTTCGAAGCAACAAGTATCTGTTTTTATTATCTCTAGCTACTCTAATAATTTTATCATAATATGAAACAGGTTTTCCAAATTCTTTGGATAATGCTTCACAAAGTGGTTTAATATATTTTCTAAAATCTTTTTCGTTTACAGTAAGTGCATCAAATCTTATATCATATTTAGGAACTGATGTAGCTAGCAAATTACCCTTACTATCATAAAGATTACCTCTATTGGCTGGTATATCAAAAGTTTTAAAAACTCTTTCTTGAGCTTTTTTACGATACATATCTCCTTCTACAAACTGTATATTTACCAGTTTTGCCAATACCGCAATGGCAAAAACAAACATACATGCTGCTATGAAGTACAACCTATTTAATATGTTTTTCTCTTTTATTGCCAAAACAACTTAATTTTTTACTATTATTTTTCTTGGAGGCCTTGCCGGGCGTTTTAATCCTTTTTGTGTCATCTTTTTGATTATAGATGATTCCATTTTCAATCTCATTAATTCAGTCTTTCCATCCACAAATTGTGTTCTTAATTCTCTTACTTCATTATTCAATCTGGCAATTTCGTGTACTTTGCTCTCTGCATTATGAGAACTGGCAATCATTACTATCGCCAAAAAAGAAAGAAACAATAACATTCTCCAATTTTTCATTGCATCATCTGCAATCAAAAATTTTCCTTTTAATATGTCATAGATTGTCTGTTTCAAATTCTTTCTGCTATTCTAAGTTTAGCACTTCGTGCTCTATTATTCACTTTAACCTCTTCACTATCAGGAACAATTAATCCTCCTATTTTTTTAAATGGTACTGACACATTACCATATAAATCTTTTTCTGGTTCACCTTCAAACATCCCATTGCGAATAAATCGTTTTACCAATCTATCTTCTAAAGAATGATATGAGATTAAACTAATTCTCCCTCCTTCATCCAACAATTCTGTAGTTTGTTCTAAAAACTCCTTTAACACTTCAATTTCTTGATTTACCTCAATACGAATTGCTTGATAAATCTGGGCTAAAATCTTATGCTCCTTATGTTTTGGTAAAAATGGCTTCAACACCTCTTTTAACTCCACGCTCGTTTTAATAGGACTTTCTTTTCTTGCTCCAACTATTGCTCTTGCCAGTTTAGGCGCATTGCGTAACTCACCATATTGCAAAAACATTACTTTTAAATCTGACTCATCATATTCGTTAATTATATGATAAGCCGACACTTCTCCATTTTGATTCATCCTCATATCCAAATCGGCTTCGAATCTTGTAGAAAAACCTCTGTCTGCAACATCAAATTGATGAGAAGAAACTCCAAAATCCCCAAGAATACCATCTACTTTTCTGATTCCATAAAACCTTAAAAATCTTTTAATAAACCTAAAATTTTCATTGATCAAAGTGAACCTATCATCATCAATTGCATTACTCAAAGCGTCTTGATCTTGATCAAATGCATATAGTTTTCCCTCTGGACCTAATTGTTTTAATATTTCATTAGAATGACCTCCTCCTCCAAACGTAACATCAACATAAACCCCATCTGGCTTGATCGCCAAACCACCAACGGTTTCCTTAAGTAAAACAGGATTATGATATTCCATCTGTTCCATTTATATCTTTTTAAATAATCACACAAACACCCAATCTTCAATATTTTTTGAATCAGGTATTTTCAAACATTATCCTTTAATTAATCAAGGTTTATTTCATCATCAAATCCCATCACTTCCTCAGCCAAATCTCCAAAATCATCAGCTACATCATCTATTGCTTTTTCATATTGATCTTTATCCCATATTTCGATAATATTAACAGCCGATGATAATACCAGATCTTTAGTAATACCGGCAAAACTTATCAAATCCTTTGGAATCAAAAGACGACCTGCCGAATCAATTTCTACTATTTTCACTCCAGCTGTAAACCTTCGGATGAAATCATTATTCTTCTTTTTAAAGCGGTTTAATTTGTTTAGTTTTTGCATTAAAAGGTTCCATTCTGCCATTGGATACAACTCCAAACAAGACTGAAACACAGCTCTTTTCACTACAAATCCATCTTGCAACACAGGCGAAAGTTGCTTTTTGAAAGCAACAGGCATCATCAGACGTCCCTTAGCGTCTGCCTTACATTCGTATGTGCCGATTAGATTTACCACTTTATTTCCCTAAACGTTTAATTAGTCAAATATATTGAAAATTTTACCACATTTTACCACATTTTACCACATTGTTGATAAGTTGTACTTAAAATAGCACACAGGAAGGCATTAAAAACTTTAAAATTTTGTCTATCAAGACACTAGAGCAAGCTTATGAATTCGTAGCTTTAATCAATCCGAGGAGGAAAAAACAACCGTCAAAAAAAATATAAAAATTCATTTTGCAGTATTAATAAAAAAAACATAAAACTAATTATGAAAATGCTATATTTGCTTTTAATTCTTGTAAGAAATATTAATGAAGCACGAATTAAAAAAAGACGGAAAATTTAGTTATCTAGATTTAGGGGAAGGTACACCGATCATCATTTTACACGGATTGATGGGTGGTTTGAGTAACTTTGAAGGTGTGAATTCTCACTTTCCTAAACATGGATATAAAGTACTAACTCCTGAACTTCCAATTTACACATTACCTTTACTAAAAACTAAGGTTATAACATATGCAAAGTACCTCAAAGATTTTATAGATCATTTGGGTTATGGTGACAAAGAGGTGATTCTTCTTGGGAATTCTCTGGGTGGTCATATTGCACTTCTATGCACTAAAATGTTTCCTGAGAAAATAAAAGGACTTGTTATCACAGGAAGCTCTGGACTTTATGAAAGCGCAATGGGTGAAAGCTACCCTAAACGTGGTGACTACGAATACATTAAAGCCAAAGCTGAAAGTGTATTTTATGACCCAAAAATAGCAACAAAAGAAATTGTAGACGAGGTTTACTCTACTGTAAATGATCGAAACAAATTAATACGAACTCTTGCAATTGCCAAAAGTGCTATTCGTCATAATATGGCAAAAGATTTACCTAATATGAACACACCAACATGTGTTATATGGGGGAAGAATGACAATGTCACCCCCCCAGAAGTTGCAGACGATTTCAACAGGTTATTACCTGATTCTGACTTATATTGGATAGACAAGTGTGGTCATGCAGCTATGATGGAACATCCAGAAGAGTTTAACCGTTTATTTCACAATTGGTTACTAGAACGTAACTTCTAATTTTATTAATGCGATGAAGATTAGCAGCGCTGAATTTGTAATGAGTAATAGCGATGTTGCCAAATGCCCTAAAGACAGACTTGCAGAGTATGCTTTTATCGGGAGATCTAATGTTGGCAAGTCTTCATTAATTAATATGCTTACCAACCGAAAAAGCCTTGCTAAAACATCTGGACGACCCGGAAAAACTCAATTGATTAATCATTTTATCATTAATAAGAGTTGGTTCTTGGTCGATTTACCTGGATACGGGTACGCGAGAGTATCTAAATCTTCAAAAAAAGTATTTCAAAAATTTATTACAGCGTATTTTTCAAAACGTACTCAACTCGTAAGTGCATTTGTTTTAGTGGATTGTAGACATGAGCCTCAAAAAATAGATCTTGAATTTATGCAATGGCTAGGCGAGCACCAAATACCATTCTCTATTATTTTTACGAAGGCAGATAAGCTTACTAAAACCAAACTACCTATTCAAATAGATGAATATATAAAAGAAATGCTAAAATATTGGGAAGAGATGCCTAATTATTTTATAACATCATCCTCTTCTGGATTAGGCAAAGACGAAATACTTAGCTATATCTCCGAAATTAATACACAACTAAAAAATTCTTAGCCCCTCTCATATTGTTGTAAAAGATCAATTAAATCTTCCACTGAAGACAGAGATGATATCACTTTTGAATAAAACAGAATTTCTATTACCGAACCTTCTTTTTTAAAAACTGCAGGAAACGTTAAATTTTCAATATTTAAATCCAAGTATGTATCTAAGAATTGATCCTTATACATAAACACAAACTCTGAGTTACTATTTTCTCTATAATTTTTCCATCTTTTTTTCTCTGTAAAATTACCATGAGTCAAATTACAAAGATCACAAGAATATGTATCAGGACTCACAATCTTATGGAGCACATCTACATATTTATTCAAAAAATCGGATTTTGCATTATACACAAAAATCAAGATTCCTTTCAAAGCTTCAATTTTGGAAATAAGTTAGAAGGATTCACAAAACCAACCCATAAGGTTTATTGTTGTTTTAATTCTAATTTTTCTGCAAAATAATCACAAAAATCTTTCATAGTAGCAGTCATTTTTTCATCTTGTGTAGCACGATGAAAGGTATCACTCATTGCAACTAATGTTTGATGAAAAAAGATTTTCATTTCATCTACTGGCATATCTTTAGTCCACAAATCAATACGAAGACTTTCTTTACTTTTACTATCCCAAACAGATAGTAATAAAGCTTTGGTCTCTTCATTTTCTACCCCACCATCTTTGGCCGTCCATTTTAATTGTTCAGGAATACGATTTTCATCTAATTCTATATCTATTTTAATCTCTGATTTATGTCCCTTTGTCATTGTCTTTTGGGTTTATATTTTGATTTGTTAAAAATCGTCTCTGCATCTTCTAACAATAATTGCCGCAAAGATACATCGTTATTTTTCATATATGAAGCCACAATCTTCCAACCTATAAATTGCCCCACTCTATCAGGCGCTTCATTATCTATTTCTTCTAAATAAAACTTTGAAAAAGGAGCTGGATATAAAAATCTAGGCATTAATTCGCCATCTGTACTATATAACAGCTGCTTATCTATAAAATACCTCCATATCTCTTCTTCGTTTGCTACTACCCAGGCATATTGTTCTTCACTATACCCCATTTTTCTTGCATCACTACTATTAGGCAAAAACAAATCCTTTAAATACAACTCTTTACCAAAAGACACCAGATTTCCCAAAAATGTTCTATCTCGTATTGGTCCAACTCTATTTTTAGCATACATAGAAGCTGCATCAGACACTATTTGATTCCTTTCAAAATTTTGTTTCAGATATTTCTGTATCCCTTCATAAAAATGATGATCTGTTCCTAAATACGTATCCAAAGCTATAATTAACAAACCTTTTGAAAGCACTACTTTATTTCTATAATCTACATCAGATGTAATCGTTATAACCCTTGGCTCTTTAATTTCGGGGAAATAATATTTAACATGTTGAAAAAGTGATTTTAATTGTTCTTCCTCCTCAGAAAGGTCATTAAAAATTTTCTTTATTTCATCATTTATTTCTAATTGAATGGTATCTTTTGATTTATTAATCCATACACTATCTGCATATTTTTCTGAAAACAGAAAAGGATAGTTTTCTTTTAAATCAGGTAGGTTTTCTCTTGTTAATTCTGCAAATGATTGATCAAAACGTTCTATTTTAATATTTACTGGAATTTTAACTATCTCTTTTTCAACTTTGCTTTCATGCGAGCAAGAAAATAATATACAAAAAACGATAGTGAATTTTAAAAATTTAATACTATTCATTCTCAAATTATAATATGTCCTTAAATAATTTCGATTACTTAAGAACGCCATGTTTTTTTATTAATTTTATAATTGCAAAGGTAATATATCAAATTACCAATTACGAGATTAAAATTGATAGATATATTTGTTTTAGCTTAGCACATAATAAATGAATAATAATAAATCATAAAACATGCAAACAGAAAAAGTAATTGATCATATAGTAAACTGGCTAAAGGATTATGCGACCAAAGCAAACATAGGTGGTTTTGTTGTCGGAGTGAGTGGAGGAATTGATAGTGCGGTTACTTCTTCTTTGTGCGCAAGAACTGGTCTAAAAACAATTTGTGTAGAAATGCCAATTCACCAAGCTCAAAGTCAAGTAACTAGAGCTCAAGAACATATCACCCAATTAAAAGAACGATTTTCTAATGTTTCTGATGTAAGAGTTGATCTTACTCCTGTTTTTGAAGAGTTTAAATCTGCTGTTCCCAAAACAGAACAAAGCGCACAACTTGATTTGTCTCTTGCAAACACTAGGGCCCGATTAAGAATGTCTACATTATATTATTTTGCTGGATTGCACAAATATCTGGTGGCTGGCACAGGAAATAAAGTTGAAGATTTTGGTGTTGGTTTCTATACTAAATATGGTGACGGCGGTGTAGATCTAAGTCCTATAGCTGATCTGTTAAAAAGTGAAGTTTATGATCTCGGTAAAGCTTTAGATGTACCAAACTCAATACAAATTGCTGCTCCTACAGATGGATTATTTGGTGACAGCAGAAGCGATGAAGATCAAATTGGAGCAAGTTATGATGAATTAGAATGGGCTATGAAAATGAAAGAAGATGGCAAAAATGTGAACGATTTTAAGGAACGAGAACAAGAGGTCTTTGCTATTTTTACACGACTAAATACCGTAAATCAACATAAAATGACACCGATTCCGGTCTGTAAAATACCCTTTAATCTAAAATAAGAGGCATTTTATCGATAAATCCATAAAAAAAAGTTTACGAGGACTAGTTCTTAGTAATTTTGCACAAAGATTACAAAGTTACCCCTAGCCTTAAGGAATGTTAAACTCTTAAATTTAAACTAACATTAACAATCGTAAACAAGAATGACAACCGTATTAATCGCAGATCATCATCCAATTACAAGGAAGGGGATCGTTTCTTTATTTCGCCACTCAGAAGATTATGAGATCATTGGAAAAGTAAGTAACGGTAACGAGATGTATGATGTTTTGAAATCTAACACTCCTGATGTCCTCATCATGGAGCTAGACCTACCTCAGATCAATGGAATTATGGCATTGAGAACAATCAAGAAAGAATTTTCTGGAATAAAAGTAATTATTTTTAGTTCTCATCCTGAAGAAATGTATGCATTAAGTGCCATTAAAGCTGGAGCTTCGGCATATTTAGCGAAAACAGTTCCGACAAAAACACTTAAAAAAGCAATAGAACGTGTTGCTCGAGGGGGTATTTATTTAAATGACAACCTAACCCAACAGTTAGCTAACGGAAATGCCAATGAAAACAACATGGTAGTGAAGTATAAAAAGCTTTCTTCTCGAGAGATCGAAGTTCTTAATTTACTTTCCTCGGGGAAACGTAATAAAGACATCGCTACTACACTATCTATTAATGAGAAAACAGTAAGCACATATAAAACCAGATTACTAAAAAAATTAAAAGTGGATAATCTTGCCGATCTAATTCATCAGTCCAGATTATTACATATTAGCTAAATCACTCGATTTAGTTTTCTATATAATAATTTTTTAAGAGTTTGATAATCTCGAATATCCTCTAAAACACTCATATTATTATTTTCAATATTCTGAGCTTTCACTTCTTGTGAAAGCTCATTTATTTTTTGATCTATCAAGAACCCTCTTAAGCCCAGTATAATATTATTCACATATTCTGATACAGAATCGGTTTTTTGTTTTACATGAATCTCCACATCCACCCACCTATGGAGTTCATAGCGATCTTCGGTCATCATTATTTCTGTAATTTCTGAAGCTATCTCAGGCGGAATTTTATTTATAAAACTTTCGATCTTAAACTCAGTATCCAAATTTAGTTCTTCAATCAAAATCGCATATATATCTTTGAACATTTGATCAGTGAATTCGATTTCATCATCTTGTAAATCCAAAAATATTTTTTCAAAAACCTTTGCGGTGTGTATTTCAGGTTCTAAAACAAGCTCTCCTTCTTCGTTCTCCTTCATTATCAAATCTTCAAACTCCTCTTCCTGCACACCATATAACAACAGTGCCTTTATAATATGACGTTCTAATATATACTGCCTATTTACCTTAGGCTGTTTCTGCACTTCGGTTTTTACTACCTCTAATGATTTATGTTCTTGCTTTTGTTGTTTGCGCTGATCCTTTGCATCTACATTACGTATTTGTGCCAAGGTATCAAATAACACATCTTCAGAAATATCCATAATTCTAGAACACTCCTGTACATAAATCTCTCTTTTGATCACATCAGGAATTTTAGAAATACTGGTTACCATATCTCTAACTAATTCTGCTTTCTTTATCGGATCATTTTTTGACTCCTGTTGTAACAATGAAGCTTTAAAACTTATAAAATCTTGAATATTATCTTCCAGATACGAGCTAAGCTCCTCTAAAGTATTTTGTTTTGCGAAACTATCAGGGTCCTCTCCTTCGGGAAAACTACATACTTTTACATTCATCCCCTGTTCCAAGATCAAATCAATCCCTCGTATAGAAGCTCTCATTCCGGCTGCGTCACTATCAAATAGCACAGTGATGTTTTTTGTCAATCTACTAATTAGTCGTATTTGATCAGGTGTTAATGCGGTTCCTGAAGAAGAGACCACATTTTTCACTCCCGTTTGATTAAACTGAATAACATCTGTATATCCTTCTACAAGATAACAGTTATCTTCTTTGGCTATAGATTGCTTAGCATGATAAATTCCGTAAAGCACCTTACTTTTATGATAGATATCACTCTCGGGTGAATTAAGGTACTTAGCAGCCTTTTTATCATTTGTTAATATCCTACCTCCAAAACCCAGTACACGGCCAGACATGGATTGAATAGGAAACATCACTCTTCCTTTAAAGCGATCAAACTGCTTTTCTTCTTTTACTATAGTTAAACCTGTTTTCTCAAGGTAATTTAATTGATATCCTTTTTTAATAGCTTCAGAAGTAAAGGCATCCCAAGAATCTGGAGAGTACCCCAGATCAAACTTTTTTATGGTTTCATCGGTAAACCCTCTTTCTTTAAAATATGATAAGCCTATTGCTTTACCTTGTTCTGTTTTAAGTAATGAATTTTGGAAGAATGTATTTGCAAACTCGCTAACCAGATACATACTTTCCCGTTCATCAGCTTGTTGCTTCTGTTCATCAGTCTGTTCTGTTTCTTCTATTTCTATATTGTATTTCTTCGCAAGGTATTTTATAGCTTCTGGATAAGTGAAGTGCTCATGTTCCATCAAAAAAGCAACTACATTACCTCCTTTACCACTAGAAAAGTCTTTCCAGATCTGTTTTACGGGAGAAACCATAAATGATGGGGTTCTTTCATCACTAAAAGGACTTAACCCTTTAAAATTACTCCCTGCCTTTTTTAATTGCACAAAATCCCCTATAACCTCCTCTAATCTAGCGGTTTCAAATACAGCATCTACGGTGGACTTATGAATCATAAATAATATAGCAATAAATTATACGCAACAAAAATAATATAATTCCCGAGACCCAAATCCTCTTATGTATTTAATAAAAAAAGGGCTACCTAAAAAGGCAGCCCCAGAAATTAAACAATCATTTATAAAAAACTATTTTCTATTCGCAATAACGAATTGTTTTGTTTCTATGATTTCTTTTCCTGTAATTCTAGCAAAATATGTTCCTGCCGGAAGATTACTTACATCAACTTTTTGCTTAGTTCCCTGATCGTTAACACTAAGAACTAATTGACCAAACATAGAGAAGATCTCAAGGTTCTGAATTGCCGTTTTACCTACTGATATATTTAAGATTCCGTTATTAACAGGATTTGGTGATAAAACAAAATTCTGGTCATTTTTCTGAACATCTGTCAATTCATATGTATCTAATCTAGCTGATCCCTGAACACAGAAATCTGTTACATCAGAACTTCCAAACTCACCTCCTGATACAATTGTACCTGCACTACTTGACAAGGTATAAGATCCATTACCAAATCCACAGCAAATACCATCACCAAAAGAATCAGAAATTGTAAATGTGTAACTACCAGAAGCTAATCCTGTTATTGTTTCTGTAACAGTTGATCCATCAGGATTCGCAGTAGAGTAACTTTCTGAAGCTACAGTAGTTCCGCCTGCATCAACTAATGTCCAAGATGTTTCTTGAGGATAATTATCAAATGTAATACTTAAGCTTAAATCACCTGTAGCACAGTTTCCTCCAGGACCACCACCAGCAGTAAGAGATATTGCATCTATAGCTGCATCAGCTTGCCAAGTACCTCCAGTAAGACGATTAAATCGTAATTGTAACCCAGAACCTAAGTACGCTGCTAAATCTATTGTAGCAGTCTGCCAAGAGTTTCCTTGGTTACCACTTCTTGTCCAAATACTTGTCCAAGTTACTCCTTCATCATTACTTGCTTCAACATCCAATGATCCAAAATTAGAAGACCCAAACATATGGTATCTAAAAGAAAATACTGCTGCTGTAGCATCGTTAAGGTCAAAACAAGGGGAGTTTAGAATTGCTCGTTTATTTGGGAAACCTGTACCATTACCAGATGCTTCTACATAAATATAATTGGAACCATCGTCGGCACTTGAAGGCCCTGTATTATTAGATGGAGTACCCGCAGAATCTACTGTCCAATCAAGATCATCTCCAGAAGCCTGAGTCCAAGCTCCTAAACCACTTTCAAAACTTTCGTCATAAGGTGCTAATAATCCATTTAAACAACCTGGTCCTGTTGTACTTTCTAGCGTAGTAACACTTACTGTATTACTTGCACCTGATTCGTTACCCGAAGCATCTTTTGCAATTACAGAGAATGTATATGTCGTAAGAGGCGCTAATCCGGTTACTATAAATGTTGCATCAGGAGCTGTAGCAACAACTACTCCGTCTTGATAAATATCGTATCCTGTAACTCCCACATTATCTGTAGAGGCATCCCAGTTTAATGTAGTCTGTCTAGCAGTTGTACCAGAAGCTACCAAATTTGCTGGAGTTGATGGCGCTTCATTATCGATAACCGCTGGTTCGATTTTAAAAGCAACAACATGACTTCTTCTTACATTTGGAGATGGCCCTTTCATATACTCGCTAATATGCCAGAAGGTCATATCATCTGTTGGATCAATAGTCATTTGACCGTAATCTCCATATCTACCATCACCTCTATTATTTTGAGCATCACCATCTGCTGAAACTTGTTCTACGGCAGTCATTGTATTAAGAGGGTCACTTGCCAATCTTCCGGTATAACGTAGTGAAGTAAATACACTACTACTTACAACAGTATACGCTAATCCTATATTACCTTGAGCATCTTGGGCGATACTACCGCAAAAAGCACTAAGACCATCTGGCTGAACATAGGTTCCTTCCTGATAGATTGTCCAAGGAGCACCATCACCAGTTTGTCTTAATTCATACCAACGAATACCTGCTAAACTATCTGTACCATCAAGATCTACTACAAAATTCATAACAACAGAATTATGAGTTCCAAAACGCCTGTATTGGGTCATGTACATCATTGTTGCTTGTAATGCATCTATGTCTGGACCTGTACCTGGCTCATCAAGATTCTGAAAAGATCCACCATCAAACACACTATCGAATGGAGTTGTAGGTATACTTTGCGGAGCAGAAATAGACGAATTGGCTGGAGTTGTCCAGTCTACAGTCGTTGTCCAAATCTTTAATTCATCCTGAGAAACACCTGACCAGCTATCATCTTGTAAATACACTATAGAACAACCTGTACCTACCGGTGGTAATGTTGTACCTGTTGCATTAAAACCACCCGGACTATAAAAACCATTAGTTTCTGCCCCTGGAAGAGGGAAACCAATTAATTGTGCTCCCGGATCTCCTACAAGCATTTGATCTCTTTCTACTACGAATACAACATCATTAACATCAGGAGCATTTTGATCCTTATTTGCAGTGATATAATACCCATCACTCCAGATTGAAAGCTTCTCATAATCTGGAAATGTACCTGTGTTAAATCGGTATGTAAACCATCCGTCATTAACAGGATCTGGTCCTTGACCAACAGCAATCAGAAATCCATTTGGGGTATTACTAAATTGCATAACAATAAATCTATCTGCAAAGTTATCATACACCACTATTGGATCTCCCAAAGTTTCTCCAGGAAACAATGTTGCTAATGAAGCTTCTGGCAATAAAACATTACCACTTCTATCCAGAATACCAAAACCAGAGTTAAAAGCATAAACATAGTGGTTTGGCCCTATAGCACCTGTAGCATCATTTAATACAGTACCTATGTGCGCATCAAAAGAAGCAACAGGAGCGCTAGTCGCCATTTTTGAAGCCGATTTTTGTGATGCTTCATTAAAGAAAGGATCATTTCCTTGTGGATATCCTTTTCCTGGGACATACGTATTACTACCCCTACGTTTTGCCGGAGCATCATGTGCTAAACCTTTAGCAGAAATAATGTTATCCATTTGAGAAAGCGCGGGGATTTTTTTCATGTAGACAGCTTTACCTACAGAACTAGCTTTCATAGAAGGGCCCGTTTGAGCCAGCAGCGCAAAGCTGCAAAACATGAACAATGTGAAATAAAAGAATTTTGTTTTCATTTGTGTGAAATTTGGTTAATAGTATATATAATTAGTATATAGTTTCAAGTTTTAAATAGCAGAAAAGCATAAGCTTTTTTGCTTAAATTAAGGAAGGAATTATCTCAATTATGACTGATTAAATATAGAGCATTTCAATAAGAAACAAAAAAAATAAATGTCATAAAATACTTACAATCAAAAGGTTACGCTTAAACCATAATTAATCTATGGATTTCTACTTCATTTTTTTATATAACAATTATTCTGTTTTAGTAAATTATTTAACAAAATAATATTTTACATTTTTAGTATATCATTTTTATGGGGTATCCATCATATTGGCAGGAAATCATATCTTATTAAAAGAATCTATAATTATAAAAACAACAAAAGAGCTGAGAATAAACACAGCTCTTTTGTTTTAAAAAGATATAGTAACACTAAAAAAATCAATTAAAAATTATCTTCTTAATTTTTTGTTAAATTGTGAAGATTATAAAAAAGATTTAACATTTCATCGATGATATTAAAGATCAAAACGCAACCCTAATGACACATTATTTTGATCCACAGTCGCATTTCTGAAAATTGGTTGCAAATCATACTTTAGATATAGCGACATATCTCCAAATCCTATATACGTGCTCAAACCATAAATTAAGTCACTAGTATTGTAATCTCTTTTAATTTTATCCTTAACTCGATCCCCATTCTCCCGATACTTTAATTTCTGACGAGTGCTTACATTCACTCCTGCATATCCACCTATACCAATCCTAAATCTATTGGAAGTGTAGTATCTGATCTTTTTTTCTGTCTCTACTACTTTTGATGGCCCAAATTCAAAATGTATAGGAATTACCAAGTTATCCATTCTAAATTTTGATTTCTTCAGCTCTACTCTAAACTCCTCTAATTCGGTCTGATCCCCATTTTCGACGAAATATCTGTTATCAGTAGGTTTCAAACCATTTGTGGTATACGAAATTCCGTATTTAAATCTTAAAAAATTACTATTTTTAAATACTCTGGTTTTCCAGGCCCATCCTATTTCAAAAAATCTACTTCCTGCAATTTTATAATCAGAGTCATCCAAGGACTGTCCATCTACAATCGCATTGTTAAGTCCAAACGCAATTACAAGATTTGACCTTGTTCGTATATCATATTTTATTTTTCTTTCCTTTCCGGTATTTATTTTTAACCCCAATATCACGTCTGCATTTTCTTCCTGGGTATTTAGGCCTATAAAGATTTTAGGATCTTCGGTATTTACATTCTTTAATCCGTTACGCTCTAACAATGCAATCTTATTATCGATAATAGCTAATCTATTTTCGATATTAAGTGCATGATTTTCAGCCGCATCTTCTTTCAATTTCTGAGCCTCATCTCTAGTAATTTCATTATTAATTAGTCTTTCATTTATAACTTCTACTTCCTTTTTGAGAGCTTCTTTTTCGGTATTAATAATACGTTCTTTTTGCTCTGTTAATTCCTTAACAGCATCACTTTTATCTGTTTCCTGAGCACTTAACAATTGAGCAAATAATGTCATGGCCACAAATGTGGCAATAGTAACTATTATCTTCATTTTTTTTTTGAATTTTACTATTGCAACCTCCCTTCCTTAAAGAAGGAAGATCGCAAATCTGATTTGATTGATGAATACATTTTTAATTATCTCTTTCTACTACAGCAGTTTTAACTTTCTCGAAACCTGTTTTAAGCGCTTCAAAAACACGTTGTTTAAAAGTTTCATCCAACTCATTCTCTACATCTTGTAAAAGAGCTGATGCACTTACTTCATTAGAAGATTGAAATATTTTTTTTGTTGTAATTTCCCGTTGAGCCTTAAGTAACAATTGATCAATTTCTTCATCGGTTACTTGAGCGTTATTTTTTTGGAGTTCCTGTATTTGGGCTATAACATTTGCCACTTTATCCTCTATTATTAAAGAATCAATAGGTAAAACCTCTTCCCTTATTGTTGTAGTTCCTTTATCATTTTCTGCTAACTTAACTACATCATATTGTGGATTATCGTCAATCGCTTTGGACACCGATTTTATTGGTTCTACACTCTTTGAAGTATTCTTAATGGCAGAATGATTCACTACCACTATATCTTCTTTTTTGATATTTTCTTTAATAACTTCCTCATCAACACTCTCTATAACTGTTTTATCATTATTTTTAATAGATTTTTCTGATGTATTATTATCTAAAACAACTTGTACATTATCATTTTTTATAATCTCTTCACTATTATCAACAAATTGATTATCTCTTTGTTTTGATGTAGGATCCTGATTCATTACAATTGAGGTCATTACTAAAACTCCAACAAAAATTGCTGCAATCGTATACCACCAAACCCTTTTACTTCCTTTTTTTTGATGTTGAATATCATCTAATTGAGCTGCTAATTGTTCCCAAGAATTATCTGAAGGTTTTATAGCGCGTTGCTCTAGCTTTTCCTTTATCTTTTCTTCAAATTTCAATGGCGCCATTACTAATCTTATTTTGTTCGTTTAACTTTTGCTGTAGCATTTTTCTAGCTTTAAAGAGCTGAGATTTTGATGTACTTTCTGAAATCTCTAACATTTTGGCTATCTCGCTATGTTTGTACCCTTCTACGGCATATAATACAAACACCATTCTATATCCTTCTGGTAAACTATCGATTAGTTCCTGAATTTGATCTACTTCTAATTCTGAATTTATATTATTCCAGGATTCTTCAGTATACCCTGTTATTTCTTCTGTAAAAAAGATTTGTTTTTCTTTTCTGAGAAAGGAAATAGATTCATTTACCATTATTCTTCGTATCCAACCCTCAAAGCTTCCCTCGAATTTAAATTTTTCGAGATTCATAAAAACTTTTAGAAATCCACTTAACATTACCTCTTCTGCAAATTGTATATCTCTTATATATCTACGACATATACTTAGCATTTTGGGTGCATGTTGATTGTACAACTGATGTTGTGCATCACGATGCTGTTTTGCAGCTTTCTTAATGAGTTGTGTCTCGCTTTTATAAAATTGAATAACTTTCAAATTGAAAAATCAATTAATTAATTAGATCATCTATTTACATAGACGAGAATAAAAAGAAAAAGGTTGCCTGAAGTTTAAATTTTTTAATTTTATGTTATAAATCAGCAGTATTATACTACTTTTTGCGATCAATTACATAAGTAACCATAAGCTCTAATGATGTCTTATAATTAGAATCTGGGTATTCTGATAAAATAGAAAGAGCTTTATTTTTAAACTCATGCATTATTGTAATGGCATACTCTAATCCACCACTTGTTTTCACAAAATTTATTACTTCTTTGACTCTCTTTTTATCTTTATTATGATTTTTTACAGAATTAATGAGCCATTTCTTTTTTTCTGGAGTACAATGATTTAATGTATAAATCAGAGGAAGCGTCATTTTTTGTTCTTTAATATCAATTCCTGTAGGTTTTCCTATAACATCATCGCCATAATCAAATAAGTCATCCTTAATTTGAAAAGCCATTCCTATAAGTTCTCCAAACATTTTCATTTTCTGAACATGATCAGAATCGGGGGCTACAGAACATGCTCCCAAACTACAACAAGCTGCGATTAATGTTGCTGTTTTCTGACGGATAATTTCATAATAAACTTCTTCTGTAATATCAAGATTTCTGGCTTTTTCGATTTGCAACAATTCTCCTTCGCTCATTTCCCGTACTGCTACCGAAATAATTTTTAAAAGATCAAAATCTCCATAATCAATAGATAACAACAGGCCTTTAGATAATAAATAATCACCTACCAAAACTGCTATCTTATTTTTCCAAAGAGCATTAATAGAAAAGAAACCTCGTCTTTGATTAGAATCATCGACAACATCATCATGAACCAAAGTAGCTGTATGAATTAATTCTATTACCGAAGCTCCTCTATAGGTCCGTTCATTAATTTCACCTCCAGAAACCATTTTTGAAACCAGGAAAACAAACATTGGTCGCATTTGCTTTCCTTTTCGATTTACAATATAGTGAGTTATTCTATTGAGTAAAGCAACTTTGGAAGACATTGATTCTGAAAACTTTTGTTCAAAAAGCTCCATTTCATCAATGATTGGTAATTTTATTTGTTCTACAACTTTCAATACGTCGTACTTGATTCTGTTTCCTTATGTAATGCGAAGATACTGTAAATAGTTTTTCTTTGAAACAGATAGTGTTATATATAGAAATATTAACTTTTTATATCATCAATTCTTTTATGATCATTGAATATTTACCCTTCTTTTTATTTCATTAGAGATCTTTATTGCATAATTTTTATCAGTATACATCTGATGTTTTTTTCCTCTACTAATTTCGTGGTCTACTCTTAATTGCTCAAACCAACTTGTTTTTGGTTTAAAATCATCATGCTCCCCAAAAAAAAGCTTTATACACCCTTCTGGTTTTGTAGTTTCATATCTTAGTCTTGTTGAAGAAATTGCATAAAATTTATTAACATCCAAACCTTTCAACGCTGCTTTCCATGCAATTGTTCCTCCTATACTAAAAGCAAGAATAGTAACCTTTCCTTTTTCCAACTCTAATAATCTATCTGTTGCTGTACTAATTCCTCTTTCAAGAAATTGAGAGTGAAGACTACTTTCTTCATATATGTTCTTACTCACTTTTCCTAATTTGCAAGAATCATAATACTTTATATCAAATTCAGTTTCTAAAATCTTTACATAATTCACAACCCAATCTGATTTTTCAATTCCCCATATATCAGACAAAACTATTAACCTTGGTTTCATAAAAAAATTAGCTTTCTAATATTGTTCTCTATAAATAATGAACAACATATTTTCTTATGATTTATTTGCAAGTTGACCACAAGCAGCATCAATATCCTTACCTCTACTGCGACGCACATTAACAACAATCCTACGAGCTTCAAGGGCATTAATGTAATTATCAATGGCTTTGGTTGATGCCTGTTGAAACCCGTCATCATCGATTGGGTTATATTCTATCAAATTTACTTTACAAGGAACATAAGAGCAAAATTTTACTAAAGCATCTATGTCTTCTCGTCTGTCATTAATACCATCCCAGACTACATATTCATAGGTTATTCTACTATTTGTTTTTTTATACCAATACTCAAGAGCTTCTCTAAGATCTGAAAGAGGAAAGGTTTCATTAAATGGCATTATCGAGGTTCTAACATCATCAATTGCAGAGTGTAAGGAGACTGCTAACTTAAACTTCACTTCATCATCTGCCATTTTCTTAATCATTTTTGGCACTCCAGAAGTGGATAACGTAATTCTTTTGGGTGACATTCCTAGTCCTTCACTAGAAGTAATTTTATCAATAGCCTTAATTACATTATTGTAGTTCATCAATGGCTCTCCCATTCCCATAAAAACAATATTTGACAAGGGTCGATTATGATATAATCTACTTTCTTTATCAATAGCCATTACTTGATCATAAATCTCATCTGCATTAAGATTCCTCATTCTTTTTAGCCTGGCTGTAGCGCAAAATTTACAATCCAAACTACACCCCACTTGAGATGATACACAGGCTGTTGTTCTGGTCGGGGTAGGTATCAATACTGATTCTACAATTAATCCATCATGTAATCTCACTGCATTTTTTATAGTACCATCGGTACTACGTTGCATTTGGTCAACTCTAATATGATTAATTACAAAGTTTTCTTCAAGCATTTGCCTTGTTGCTTTCGAGATATTGGTCATATCATCAAAGCTATGTGCTCCCTTGCTCCACAACCACTCATAGACTTGATTACCTCTAAAGGATTGATCTCCATTTTCTTGAAAGAATACTCTCAACTGATCCTTTGTTAATGCTCTTATGTCTTTTTTCTTCACATCCATACGTTTTGCAAAAGTAAAAAGATAAAATGGTACTCTTGGCAACAACTTCACTCTTTATTAAAGTTATCAAAAAAAAACCCTTGACATTGCTATCAAGGGTTTTGTGTTTTCAATATTGTGTGATTCTATTCTTTTACTTTTTTCCACTGATGAACACCTCCACCACCTTTATACTTTACATTAAGAATATTGGAGTCATCCTCATCGATCCACATTTGACATTCTGCAACGTTACCATTTTTAATATCAGTAAATTTTCCATTCACATATTTATCACCTTTCAATTTTAAACCTTTTATGATAACCAATCCTTCGACATTTTGATTCTTGTCATCACCTTGGCATTCATAACAGATTGCATCTCTTTCTGAAATTCGTAACATTCTTTGAATAGACCCGTATACCTTATTTTCTATAATGTACAGCTGAACTATATTTATAGCAACTCCACTCTTCTTATCATATGTTTTCCATCTTCCCAAGATAGGATTGGGTTCATATGAAGCTAATAAATCTTCTTTTAGCTCCATATCAACAGGATTCTCTCCTAACCAAATTTTAAATAGAGCCTTTTTAAACTCCTTACTATTTATTGTCCCTAAGAGTTCTTTATTTTTGAATAGAGACAGACTACCTCCCTTAACGTAAAGAATTCTAAAGATGTCAAACTTGTTAATCTTATTAGGAAGAAGATTAAGGAAATCTCTTATTTGATTTTCTAACAAATAACTATTTCCATCTGTAGCTCTTTCTAAACCATTTCTCACAATATTTTTAAAATCACTATCTTCAATTGATGATGTAATTTTAATTGTCATCGCCATGGTTTTGTCTTTTTCGGCTACCATTACACCATCCTCTACACCATCTACTTCAAAATCCAGGTATAAAGCGATCGCATACATTTTTTCTCTTACTCCTGCTCCATTAAGCATGAGTTCTGATTTATCAAAAACATCGATATCATTAAAATGAACATCTCCAACTTTGGTTTGGGCAAAAGAAAAAACAGCACAAAAGAAGGCTATGTAATAAATTACTTTTTTCATTATATTATATAGGTTAAATTCTTGTATCATAAATTTGGAACATACAAAAAAACAATGCAAATCTATAAAAAGTACATTTATAAGCCTCATAAAACATACTTTTCGATAGAATTGATATAATTATTTTTCTATACACAGTAAAAATTACGGCTTTACCGTAATTTTTAAAGGCATCGAAAATAACACTTTTTTTGCGAAAAAAACAATTTAACATGCTAATTTCTAGAAAGATATGAAAAAACCCTACCAAATTCGGGGTTTAGCAGGGTTTTATTCAAAACTTTTAAATTCTTAGATAATCAACATCGCATCACCATACGAATAGAATTTATATTTCTCTTTAACAGCTTCTTCATAAGCTTCTTTGATAAAATCATGCCCTGCAAATGCCGAAACCATCATTAATAATGTTGATTTTGGTGTATGAAAATTAGTTATCATACAATTTGCAATACTAAAATCATAAGGAGGAAAGATAAATTTATTGGTCCATCCTCTAAATTCATTTAATGTTCTATCTGAAGACACAGAACTTTCTAAAGCTCTCATTACGGTAGTTCCCACAGCACAAATTCTTCTTTTGTTAGTAATACCGTTATTAATTGTCTCAGCTGCCTTTGCGGTTACATATGCCTCTTCACTATCCATTTTATGCTTAGATAGATCTTCTACTTCTACAGGGTTAAACGTTCCCAATCCAACATGTAATGTTATTTCTGAAAAATCTACTCCTTTGATTTCTAAACGCTTCATTAAGTGCTTAGAAAAGTGAAGCCCTGCAGTTGGTGCCGCTACAGCTCCTTCATTTTTGGCATATATCGTTTGATATCGTTCTTCATCTTCTGGCTCAGCCTCTCTTTTGATATATTTTGGAAGTGGAGTCTCACCTAAATCATTAAGTTTCTGTCTAAATTCATCATATGAACCATCATATAAAAAACGTAAAGTACGTCCTCTAGATGTAGTATTATCTATTACTTCTGCGACTAAACTTTCATCATCTCCAAAGTATAGTTTATTTCCTATACGTATTTTTCTAGCTGGGTCAACCAAAACATCCCAAAGACGAGTTTCAGAATTTAACTCCCGTAGTAAGAACACTTCAATTCTAGCACCTGTCTTCTCTTTATTTCCATACAATCTGGCAGGAAAAACTTTAGTATTATTGACAACCATAACATCATTAGGTTCAAAATAATCTATAAGATCTTTAAACTGCTTATGCTCTATTGTCTGTTCCTTTCTATTAAGAACCATCAAACGAGATTCATCTCTGTTTTCTGCAGGGTACTCGGCTAATAACTCTTGTGGAAGGTCAAAATTGAAATGTGATAGCTTCATTCGTGTTTATTTTTTGAAGGTGCAAATATACAATCTTGCGATAGGGGTTGTCAAGTAAATCAAGATATATTTTCTACGTTTATTTTACTGTATAACAGACCAAACTCATTATCTAAATTCAAAAAACAATACTATTCATGTTTCTTTTAATGCTATTTTTTAAAGTTTTCACCTCAATCCACCCAGTATAATCTTTTAAAAGCAAGGGTAATTTGTATTACTCATAACAGACTCTAACACACTAAACATTAGAATCTTCAAAACCCAACTTTTTTAAATCTAACCAAAAATCAGGATAAGACTTCGAAACTACATTAGCATCTTCGATAAACAATGAAGTCTTTAATGCTAGTGGTGCAAAAGCCATTGCCATACGATGGTCATTATAGGTTGCTATAGATACATCTTTACTTATTGTATCAGAAGGTTCTAAGCGTAAGGTATCCTTTGTGATATGGACTTGCCCCCCTAACTTCTCAATTTCTGTTTTTAATGCTTCTAAGCGATCAGTTTCCTTAATCTTAAGCGTATGAAGACCTGTGAGATAACATCCTACTCCTAATCCAAAACACGTTACAGCAATTGTTTGAGCAATATCAGGTGAATTAGATAAATCTAGTCCTTCAGGAAGCGCTAAAACCGAATCTGAAACTTTTTTTAATGTAATTGTATTCTTACCGAATGTTGTTTCTACTCCTAAGTATTTATATATCTCTGATAAAGATGAATCTCCCTGATAACTTTCTTTCTTATAACTACCAATAGTTACTGATCTATCGTTAGATAGTGCAACAATACTATAGAAATAGGAAGCAGAACTCCAATCTGATTCTACAACTACACTTTTTGAAATAACCCCTTGATATGAGCCAATAGTAATTTTATTGTTTTGAAAGGTACCTTCTATACCTACATCCTTCAACAAACTTAACGTCATATTAATATAAGGAACCGAAGTTACCTTTCCTTCTAATACTATTTCTAATCCATCTGGCAATGAAGGAGCAATAAGCATTAATGCAGAAATATACTGACTACTTACATTTGCTTGTAAAGCGACATGATTTGTACTAGGTTGTTTTCCTTGAATTCGAATAGGTGGATATCCATGTTCATTCTCATAACTAATTTCACAACCTAATTGCTGTAAAGCTTCTACTAATATTTTGACCGGCCTTTCTTTCATTCTTTTACTTCCAGTCAACACAGTTTCTCTTCCTTCTTTAACTGCAAAATATGCTGTAAGAAATCGCATCGCCGTTCCTGCATGATGAATATCTACAACTAATTCCTCACTTTGTAATGCTTTTTGCATTAATTCTGAGTCGTCACTATTCGATACATTCTCAATACTTATATTCGGATATAATGCCTGAAGTATGAGTAGTCTATTAGTTTCACTTTTTGACCCTGTGATTTGTAATGTGTTATTTCTAATATTCGAAATATGCTCTAATTTCAAATTCATACTATCTATTTGATTTTCGTTTTCTTAATTCAAAATAATACCCCATAATCATCCCATACATCAATCCTCCTGCTACACGAGATAAAAAATATCTCACCCATCTTCCTTGACTAATTCTTTCTTCAATAAATATATCCAGAGACAAGTCTCCATATTGCATTAAATGCTCGATCACACTAAAAACAATAATAAAACCTACTCCTATAAAAACAACAGTTTTCCAATATTTTTTAGAAGAAATTATTTCTTTAAACATTATTTTAATTTTTCGTTATTATGGTGACGATCGTGATCTCTTTTTGTTTTTATGTCTAATTTCTTATTAAAGGCTTCCTGCAAATTCACTCCTGTTTGATTAGCCAAACATAATACTACAAATACAACATCTGCCAATTCCTCTCCCAGATCTTTATTTTTATCACTTTCTTTCTCACTTTGTTCTCCATATCGTCGAGCAATAATCCTAGCAACTTCACCTACTTCTTCTGTAAGTTGTGCCATATTAGTAAGCTCATTAAAATATCTAACTCCGTGATTTTTGATCCAATCATCTACGGCTTCTTGTGCATTTTGGATATCCATAATTATATTTTTTTAAGCACTATTTGTTCATTTTCTTTTTCGATAAGCTGACTATAAAACTGTTTTAACACCGAATAATACTCTGCATTAAGAAACGGCGTATTGACTGTTTCATTAACAATAACCTGTATTGTACCATTCGACACATTGGATTTAAAAGAAAAAGCACCAACGTTTTCGGGCATTTTAAAACCTCCTGCTTTTGGCATTTCAGCCACTTCGTATCCTTCGGGTATCTTGATATTGACCATATATGTATTAGTAAAACCATGACCAAAATCTATGGGGTATGCTCTTTCATCAGATTTAAAAACATTCTCTTTATCTCTTAAAAATAACAACGGAGAAAAATACATCTCATTGTCAATCAATTCTATCTGGTCGTAAGATTTAAAATTAAAACTTTCACTCACACCTTTACCATATTCTTTTACTCCTTTAACAGTATATTCTTCTATTTCATCAATACCAAACCTTTTTTTAAAACGTTCTATTTTGCTTTCATTATCTTTTGCTCCATTCGCCACTCTAAAGTCGTGTGCAAAATATTCCATATGACGAACATTAAATTTCCCGTCTATCATACCTTCCTTATCCATTTGACATTGTATCATATATCTATTAGTAGAAGGCTCTGTTGGTCTAAAATTAATTCTTTGAGAAGTACCATTTTTTGCAATTACTCTTCCTGCTCCTCTAATTACTCTATCTGGCAAGACATTAGGCAAACCATACCTATCTGTTGCGTCTAGGTAAGCAATTCTTCCATCCGCCAATTTTACTCTACTAACAACATAATTAAAACCATCTAAAGTTGGAAATAACGCCGTTACTTTATTACTTGCGCTTACTAATACAGGTTTTGCATTCAGGCCAACCGAAGATAACATAGAAGTCAACATCAAATTAATCTCAGCCACATTACCTGTTTGTTCTTTATATGCTTTTTTCACTCCAACGTTAGTAATCACTGAATATTTATTATTCCATCGCATTCTATTTTTTACATACTCAAACACTCTAATCATCTTAGTTGTCTGATCTTTGGATCCAGATATCACCTTTTTCAAATCTTCTTCATAATACCCTTTCTTTCTTAATTCATCCCCAAAGCTACTATTTGTATAAATTCTTTTCGTAACATCTTCCCAAGTAGTTGAATAATTCTCTGCCGGTTCATTAGGAAACTGCATATAAGACAACTCATAACTAATTGATGATATGTAATTTTTAGTATTCCCAGAATAAGGCTCTACCTTAAAGGCAGCAACATTTGTTGAATTTACTTTATTTTTAATAATTTTAAAATTAAGATCTCTAACTGAAGTTGTTGAACCTTGTGGACCACCCCAACCTCCTCCAGTTCTTGTTCTAGATGTTAGTGTAATCTTACCGGGTCTATTTGATTCCTTTAGATCTATGGGAAGATATCCTGTTGTAAATTTCTTGAAGTAGAAATATTCTGGAGACTCTAACGTGACGTCAATCTTTTTAATCGGTATTTCATATTGCAAATAGATACGGTCTATATTTGAAACAAATGGAGAAATAATTTTATACTTATATTCAATGACCGAACCCTCTTGTAAAGACGGCATCGTAAACTTTACCTGGTCATAATATTCTGAGAATTCACTTTCAAAAACACCTTCTTTTTTTAGTTTACTCTCTTCAATTTTATCATTGACCAAATTATAAGTAACCCCCTTTAATCCAACCACTTTCTCATTGTCACTATTCTTCTTATAAAGAAATATTTCGTCAGTTGCATAATCAAACCCATCTTTTGAATATAATTTCACTCTTTTAAACACTTCAGTAACCAACTGAAAACCCTGAGATTGATTATAATCTATATGTATATCTTTATTTTCATAAAGAACAGCGGCATGAGCGGTACTATCTATAGAGCATGATACTTCTGATAATTCTTCTTTAGAAACTTTCCCAAACTTATATTCCTGTGCAAAACTGCTTATTGATACCATTAGGATGAAACCTAAAACTAGCTTTTCTAAGTTTTTCATATTAATTAATTGGTTATTTATTGTTGTTTTAGTGCTATTCTTGATTTGTCTATTTTTTTTATTTGAGATCTAAATTTTCTATACTCTTCATATTTCTCCTTCGGGAAAGTCCCGTCAATAATTTTTAAGAATCTTTTAAATTTAATTTGAGTTTCACTGAGTTTTTCCAACTCATAACTATACTTACCAAAAACGGTTTCTATAGATTTTTTTTCAGGTAAGTTTCCCATTATAAAGCCTTCTGGAAGGTTAATAATATATTCATCAGTATTTACATACCCTCTAGATATTACTAAAGGAGTTTTTCTATTATCATATTTAGGTAGATTGCTTTGATCCCAACTAAATATGTTTGGTGATATCAATAAACGACTTCCTACTTTTTTTGCATAGGATGAACAGAAAACTTCTATATCTTCTGTAAATTCTACAGTATCTTTATCATCTTTAAGTTCTATTCCTTTTATTTCTAAGTTATTGATATACCCCCAATATTCTTTATAATATAATTTTTGGTCTTTAGGTGTTTCAAACTGAATATCATAATTCCAGTTATATTCTAAACCTTGCGATACTTTTTTAAGAGTTGCAGACATAGTTTTATCCACTCCAAGATTAACTGTCGCAGTAGTATGAAGTATATTCTCTTCAGGAATATATTTCTTTGTCTTCTTAATTTCTCCTCCTTCTGGTTTAATTACTAAGACATTTCTATTGTCTGTAAAATCACCAATAAAATCAAAAGGTAACGTTTGACTAGTGCATTCTAACCATATATCTTCTTCCTCATCAGGTATGTTCAATATCACATGGTTTCCCTGCATAGAAGCAAATTCGTCATCTATATCTCTTCTACCTCTATCTCCATACACTATGGTATAATATGCTGGTATATTCTGACTATCAAGTAAGGCTTTAGTATAATTGGTAAGTGCCTTACAGTCTCCATACCCTAATCGATCTACGTCTTCTGCAAGAAAAGGCATCCACCCTCCTATTCCTAATTGCACACTTATATACCTAGTTTTACCCTGTACATATTCATATATTAATTTTGCTTTTTCTTTAGGTGTTTTTGCATTAGCTACTAATGTTTCTATTTTCTTAATAGTTTCTGCTGGTAATTTATTTCTTCCTGAGATCAGTTTATCATACTGCCATTTTCCAAATGTTTTCCAATCTGTTGCAGAACCTTTGACGCCTTCTAAGGAAAAATTGTTTAATGCGACATGTACTATTGGCACTATATCGTTATGTGAAGGACCATATCTTTCTGGAAGCTGAGCGGAGACATTAGATATAGCATATGTTACCTCTTCATCATTTTTATTTTTATCAATTGAATAGTTTTCAAAATTTGTTTCTTTAAGCCGAAGAGGTATTTTTTTGGGATTTAATATCTTATATTTAGATTCTTCGATACTCAATCGATATGCTAAGATAGGTTTCCATCGTTGTATAAATGCCGAGGAAGAGCTCTCAATTTCACTTTCAAAAGTAAGGGTATAAGGATAACTTATTGGAGTATATTCAAAATATTTAATGCGAGTATCTTCCATTAAACTTCCTCCACTAACTGCACTACGGTCATGAAAGTCTTTCTTTTTATATTTTTTTATTTCTTTCCCAAGCGCATTATAAATAACAGCCTCTAATTTTCTAATTTTCCTTGATGGACTATATCCCTCGTATGAATCAGCATACCCATTACCGTACTTATTTAAAACAGTAACGGTTCTTTTTGTTTTGATAACAACAGAAGTAATAGAATTGATTTCAATAGTCACATCTTCAGACCTAACAATAGCATTAGCATTTTTGGTCAGTGTAGAATCAAGGAGTATCGTTTGTAATTTTACATTATTCTGAGCAGTAACTTGCTCTATCCCAAATAGTGTCAATACAACCGAAACCAGTAGTATTTTTTGCAGCATAAAAAATGTTTTTTAAGGGGTATTCTTATTCTTTATTTTTTGTGTCTACAATTATGGTAACTGGCCCATCGTTAAGTAATGATACTTTCATATCGGCTCCAAATATACCCGTACCTACTTTCTTTTCCAAATCCATTTCTAATTGTTTCACAAAGCTTTCATATAAAGGAATTGCCGTTTCTGGCCTTGCCGCCTTTATGTAACTCGGCCTATTTCCTTTTTTTGTACTAGCGTGTAATGTAAATTGACTTACAACTATCGCTTCTCCATTTATCTCCTGTATACTTTTATTCATGATTCCTTCACTATCTGCAAATATTCTAAGTCTTGATATTTTTCCCGACAACCACTGTACGTCTTCCTCTGAGTCATCTTCTTCAATTCCGATTAGAATAAGTAATCCTTGATATATTTTTGACATAACCTTACTTTCTACGGTTACTGATGCCTCAGAAACTCTTTGAATTACTGCTCTCATTTATTCTATTAATAATTAAAAAAGCTAAGCTTTAATTTAAATACACATTTAATTTATAGTGCAAGTATACACAGTACGAGTTTCATTTTTTGAAACTGAGAACTTTTTTTAAAAAAAATTAATGATAATTGATTTACTCTAATCTTCTAGTTATAATATGATAAAAAATCAATCTTCATCATAATTATTTTTCCTGTAGTGTTCTTCTTCTCCTTCAAGGATCTGCAGATAACTTTTATATCTGGACCAGGCTATTTCTTCATTTTCTAAAGCCGCTTTAACAGCACATTTAGGTTCATTGATATGTAAGCAGTTATTAAATTTACATTCAGATTTTAGTTCAAAAAACTCAGGAAAATAGTCTCCAAGTTCTTCTTTATCCATATCAACAACTCCAAAACCTTTTATCCCTGGGGTATCAATAATTTTAGCCTCAAAACTCAAATCAAACATTTCTGCAAAAGTCGTTGTATGCTGACCTTGCTGATGTTGATTACTAATCTCGGCTGTTTTTAATGAAAACCCTTGTTCTATGGTATTTATTAAGGTAGATTTTCCAACTCCACTATGTCCCGAAAACATACTTACTTTGCCTTCCATAATTGATTTTACTTTATCTACATTCTTAGCCGTCTTTGCTGATATTCCTATACATTCATATCCTATTTTTCTATACAACGCAGCTAAATATTTAACCTCTACAAGTTCATCATCATTATAGGTGTCAATCTTATTAAAAAGCAAGACAGCTCTGATTCCGTAGGCTTCTGCTGTCACCAAAAACCGATCAATAAATGTGGTAAATGTCGTAGGGTTATTTAATGTAACTAACAAAAACACAACATCAATATTTGATGCAATTATGTGAGTTTGTTTTGACAAATTCACAGATTTTCTGATAATATAATTCTGTCTTTCGTGAATATTTTCAATTACTCCAGTCTCCTGGTCATTGTTAGTTTCTAATTTAAAATCCACCAGGTCACCAACAGCTACCGGATTTGTGCTTTTAATACCTTTGATCCTAAACTTGCCCTTTATCCGGCATTCGTATACTTTACCATTATCTGTTTTAACGGTATACCAACTTCCTGTAGATTTATAAACAGTACCTGTCATAAATACAAAGATGCAAATATTAATATTTTCAAAGGGCTTATTTTTTTCTTAATTAAAAAAAACGTAATCTTATCTTTCTTTTTTTTGGCATAACTATTGATTATATGCCTGGAGTTAATCTAAAATTCAATTAATTATGAAAAAACAACTATTACTTTTTGCTTTAGTTATTCTTGGCTTACAATCTACTTTTGCACAAGATGTTTATGAATTTCAAATTGTTACCGTAATCGAATCGATTGTTCCTAATGGTTTAGGTAGATCAAGAATGCTTACTACAAACGAAACCAGGGATTACAAAGAATTCACTTCTACTCGTACAGGTGAAAAAGACAAAAGAAACAAATCAGACCGTGGAGAAATTCGTGTTAAAGGTTTTGATGAAACTAAGCTTTTGAACTTTTATAACCTTGGCGGAATTCGTTTTCAAAACATTGTTGCCAATGATGCTATTGTAACTTCTAAACTTAACACTATGTCTTCTGAAGGCTGGGAATTAGCTTTTGTGAACAGTGGAGTAGAAAGTTATGGTGGTAAAGGTGATGGTAATGGTATATACGTTACTCGCTACACTTTCAAAAGAAAAAAATAATATTTTATAAATATATACCCTCCTGCTATTTATGCATAACAGGAGGGTGTTTTTTTTATCCTCTTGCCACTTTTTCCTGATGATTAATTGATTCCTGATGGATCGCTTTATAAATTCTTAATATAAATTCTTCACTTAATCCTTTTTCTTCACCTTCAAGAATCATTTTCCCTAATATCTCATTCCAACGTTTAGATTGTAAAATAGCAACATTTTGTTTTGCTTTTACCGCTCCTATCTCATCAGAAATTTTCATTCTTTTTGACAAAGTCTCTAACAATTGATTATCTGCTATATCAATTTTAGCACGAAGTTCTCCTAATGCTTTCTGATATGCTTCATCCACCCCAACTTCTTTACGAATTTTTAAATCTTTCATATGCTGAATTAGTGTTTCTGGTGTAATTTGTTGTTTTGCGTCACTCCATGCATTATCTGGATCATAATGAGTTTCTACAATTAACCCATCAAAATTTAAGTCCAAAGCTGTTTGAGATAAATCAAAAATTAAATCTCTTCTTCCAGCAATATGAGAAGGATCAAGAATCAATGGTAAATCCGGAAAACGATTTTGTAAATCAATTGGTATTTGCCATTCTGGAATGTTACGATATTTTGTTTTTTCGTATGTTGAGAACCCTCTATGAATTACCCCCAGGTTTTTAACATCGGCAGTATAAAAACGTTCTACAGCTCCCAACCAAAGCGATAAATCAGGGTTAATTGGATTCTTTATCAATACAGGATTGTCTATTCCCTTGCAAGCATCTGCAATATCCTGCACGATAAAAGGTGAAACCGTACTTCTTGCACCTATCCAAAGAACATCCACACCATGTTCTAAAGCTAATTCTACATGATGAGGACTTGCTACTTCTGTAGCAATTTTCATCCCTGTTTCTTCTTTGGCTCGTTGCAACCATTTCAAACCTAAAGCTCCAACACCTTCAAAATTACCTGGTCTGGTTCTTGGTTTCCAGATACCTGCACGCATTACAGTTGCATCAGAATCTTTAAGTTGGTGTGCAATTTTCAACACCTGATCTTCAGTTTCTGCGCTACAAGGTCCGCCGATAACTAATGGATGATCCAAGTTGTATGCATCAAGCCAATTTCTAAGTTCTTTCTTATTCTCCATCTTTATTTTTAATCTTTGTTGTTATTGTTATTTTTTTATTGTGTTTACGTAAGTTATCGCATTTTTAAGTTATTCCTTTCAAAATTGCCTTAATATGATTTGTATCTTCCATTTCTTTATAAATTTCATCAAAATTATCTTCTTTCATTAATTTTTTAAACTGCTCTAAATTTGCAATATATTCTTCCAAGGTTTCGATTACATTATCCTTATTATGTTTAAAAATAGGGGTCCACATCGCTGGTGAACTTTTTGCCAAACGAACAGTTGAAGCAAATCCACTACCTGCCATATCAAAAATATCCCTTTCATTCTTCTCTTTCTCAATTACAGTTTTACCTAACATAAAAGAACTAATATGTGATAAATGAGACACATAAGCAATATGTTTATCATGTGAAGAAGGGTCCATATATCGAATTCTCATTCCTAATCTAGAAAAAATCTCCATTCCTCTTTCTTGCAATTTAAATGCTGTTTTTTCAACCTCGCAAATGATATTAGTTTTTCCTCGATACAAATTCGCAATTGCTGCTTGCGGCCCAGAAAATTCTGTTCCAGCAATTGGATGTGCCGCCAAATAGTTTCTACGCTTAGGATGTTGTGAAATCGTATCACATAATTTCCCCTTGGTTGAACCTGCATCAAAAACCAGGCAATCATCGTGGATACTACCCAAAATCACTGGTAATATTTCTACTGTTGTATCTACAGGTATCGCAACAATGACAACATCAGCCTTATCTAGTTCGTCAAAACTCGATTTATGGTCAATTAATCCTAACTCTAGCGCTTTCTCAAGATTTTCATCACTTCTATCTATACCATATATCTTTGCTTCATTAAATGCCGCTTTAATATCTATAGCAAAAGAGCCACCAATTAATCCTATTCCTATAATGAATACTTTCATGCTGTTACTTGTAATCTTTTTATCGCTTCCTTAATATTCTCCTTGGATACACAAAGTGAAAAACGTATATATCCTTTTCCATTACTTCCAAAAATATCTCCTGGAGCAATAAATACATCATTTTTATACAATATGTTATCTATAAATTCTATCGCATCAATTCCTTTAGGTAATTTTGCCCAAACAAACATTCCCTTTGCAGTTTGATCATAACTACAACCTAATAGTGAAGCTAATTGCCATATTAAAACTCTTCTTTCTTTATAAATTGCATTCATTTTATCATACCAATCATCTGAAATTCGTAATGCTGCTATTGCTCCTCGTTGTATGCCCTGAAACATACCACTATCCATATTACTTTTCACCTTCAAAATAGCTTC
Organism: Aquimarina sp. AU119; assembly: GCF_900312735.1. NCBI lineage: Bacteria > Pseudomonadati > Bacteroidota > Flavobacteriia > Flavobacteriales > Flavobacteriaceae > Aquimarina > Aquimarina sp. AU119. The sequence continues at coordinate 188,845 of NZ_OMPF01000035.1, forward strand.
AATCTTATCAGCACTTCCACTTACCATTCCCACACGCCAACCTGCCATATTAAACGTTTTACTCAAAGAGTTTAACTCTAATGCTACTTCTTTTGCTCCTTTAATAGATAATATACTTATGGGACTATCATTTAGAATAAAACTATATGGGTTATCCTTAACCAATAGAATACTATGTTTTTTAGCAAAATCAATCATCTTTTCATAGAGCTCCACACTTCCTGAAGCCCCTGTAGGCATATTAGGATAGTTCACCCACATAATTTTCACCTTACTTAAATCCATTTTTGAAAGGCTATGAAAATCAGGTTCCCAGCCATTATTTTCTATCAGATCATAAAACACAGGGGTTGCTCCAACCAAATTGGTAACTGAAGTATATGTAGGATATCCTGGATTAGGTACTAATACCTCATCTCCTTCATTTAGGTACGCCAAAGAAATATGCATAATTCCTTCCTTAGACCCCATCAAAGGAAGAATTTCATTTTCAGGATTTAAAGACACTTGATATTTTTTGCTATAAAAATCAGAAATAGCTTCTCTTAATTCTGGCAATCCCTGATAACTTTGGTATTTATGTGCTCCGTTTACAGTCACCGCATCTTGTATTGCCTGCACAACAGTTTTGGGAGGGTCTAAATCTGGACTCCCAATAGCCATATTGAGAACAGGTTTACCGGCTGCAACTAAACCTCTTACTTCTCGTAGCTTGCTGGAAAAATAATATTCTTCTACTGTCTCTAATCTTTTTGCGGTTTCAATGTTCATCCGTTTTGATTTTTATATTCTCCAAGTACTTTTAATTCTAACGCCATAATTTCTAAAATAGACATTGCTTTCTCATAATCTTTGTATGATGTAAAGGTAACATCAACAAAAAACGAATATTTCCAAGGCATACTGATAATAGGTAATGATTGAATTTTGGTTAAATTAAGTCCACAATCACTCATTACATTAAGCACTGTTGCCAAGCTTCCTCTTTTATGATCTGTCAGAAATTTTAAAGATGCCTTGTTAATTTCTTCTTTTGCTACTTTTGAATCTTTTCTGGTATTTAGAATAAAAAACCTAGTACTATTTGACTTTATGGTTTGAATCTCTTTGGCTAAAATATTTAGTTGATAGATATTTGCTGCTGTTTCTCCTGCTACAGCTGCAATTCCTTCTAATTGTTGATCATGAATACGCTTAGCTACATCTGCAGTATCCGCATCCTCTACTAATTTAATATGTGGCAATCCTCTAAAAAATTCTTTACATTGTAATAATGCCATGGGATGAGAATACACTTCTTTGATATCTGAAATTTTCTGACCTTCTAAAGCCATCAGACAATGATGGATCGGTTGAAAATATTCTCCGCTAATAGTAATATTATGCTCATCTATATATGCATAATTAGGAATAATCGACCCTGCAATTGAGTTCTCTATTGCCATAACTGCATCTGTACTTTTATTTTGCTCTAAACTGTGTATCAATTCCTGAAATGACATACATTCATCAACAACTACATCTTCTCCAAAATATGCCTGAGCAACCCCGTGATGATAGGACCCTTTTATTCCTTGTATAGCAACCTTTTGTTTCATAAACTAATTTGGTTCGTATTGGTACATTCTTTATGATCCAGTACTCTTTTTTTCATTTCGTTTCAAAAAAAAATCCCGATTTTTCATCGGGATTCTAGTTTTATAAATTTTTGCTTTATTTATTTTACATAGCGATCCCGTTCTTACTTTTAAAATAAAAGAAGAAAAAATAGAATCGGTTCCAAGTAAATAAAGTATCCATTATTGTTTCATTATTACGTTGCTAAAGTAGCTAAAACTATTGCGATTCAAAATATTTTTCGTTTTTTTTCATCACTTGAAGTCCATTATCATCAAATCTGAAAATTTTAACCAGAATTTATGAAATATTTCAATTAAAACTTAATGTATCTTATGAATCTTCTATGTTTTAATTCACTAACAAACGTTCGTATCTATATTACATTCAACTCTTTACCAACTTTTGTAAAAGCTTCAACCGCTTTTTCCAGATGATGACGTTCATGACCGGCTGATAACTGAACTCTAATTCTTGCTTTTCCTTTTGGAACAACAGGATAGAAAAATCCAATTACATAAATTCCCTCTTCTAATAATTTTGCAGCAAACTCTTGAGCTAGTTTAGCTTCGTATAACATTACAGGAACAATAGGGTGATCTCCAGAGAGAATATCAAATCCGGCAGCGGTCATTTCTGACCTGAAATATTTTGTATTTTCTTCTAATTTATCTCTAAGGGCCGTAGAAGAGCTTAATAAGTCTAATACTTTTATCGATGCTCCAACAATAGATGGTGCTACTGTATTAGAAAATAAGTAAGGTCTAGAACGTTGTCTTAACATCTCTACAATTTCTTTTCTAGCTGCAGTAAAACCTCCTGAAGCTCCTCCAAGTGCCTTACCATAAGTACCCGTAATGATATCTACTCTGCCCATAACATTACGATACTCATGTGTTCCGCGGCCTGTTTTACCTAAAAAACCTGTAGAATGACATTCATCGATCATTACCATCGCATTATATTGATCTGCCAAATCACAGATTTTATCTAATTGTGCAATGGTCCCATCCATTGAAAAAGAACCATCCGTTACTATAAGTATACGTCTGGACCCTTCTGCAGATTTCAGCTGTTTTTCCAGGTCAACCATATTGTTATGTTCATACCTAAAGCGTTTTGCCTTACATAGTCTTACTCCGTCGATAATAGAAGCATGATTTAAAGCATCTGAAATAATAGCATCTTCTGGTCCTAGAATAGGTTCAAACACCCCTCCATTAGCATCAAAAGCAGCTGCATAAAGAATACAATCTTCCATCCCTAAAAACTCTGCCGTTTTACGCTCTAATTCTTTATGAATATCTTGAGTTCCACAAATAAATCGCACCGATGACAGTCCATACCCATGCGAATCAATAGCATTTTTACCCGCCTCTATCACATCAGGGTGAGAAGAAAGCCCTAAATAATTGTTTGCACAAAAGTTAAGAACATCTTTGGTATTGGTTGTATCTATCTTTGCTCCTTGCGGTGTAGTTATTATTCTTTCGGTTTTATACAATCCTGCCGCTGTGATTTCGTCCAGCTCTTTTTGTAAATCTTCTTTTATAGTAGAGAACATAATAATTATCCTTTATTGTTATTTTTTATTAGTGTCAAATATTTTATCTAACCTATTTAGGAACTAAAACATCAAAGTTTCCAAATTTCTTGATCCTGTTTTATAGTTTTCTTTTAGTTTTTCTATCATTGTACCTGTAATCGATTCGAGATCAAATTTTGGTTTCCAGCTCCAATCTTTTCTTGCAGCAGAATCATCTATTGACTTTGGCCATCTGGAAGCTATTTCCTGTCTAAAATCCGGCTCATAAGAGATTTTAAAATCAGGATATAATTTACGAATTTCTGACGCTACTTCGGCAGGAGAAAAGCTAATTCCTGCAATATTATAAGAAGTACGGATAGTAATATCTTCTTTAGGGGCATCCATTAATTCTAAAGTAGCACGAATGGCATCATCCATAAAAATCATGGGAAGTGTTGCATCTTCTTTCAGGAAGCAATTAAATTCTTCTTTAAGTACTGCCTTATGATATATATCAACTGCATAATCTGTTGTTCCTCCTCCAGGTAATGATTGATATCCAATCACACCAGGGTAACGGATTGATCTTACATCCAATCCATATCGCATAAAATAATATTGTGCCCAATTCTCTCCGGCTGCTTTACTTATGCCATACACTGTAGCTGGGTCCAGGTAAGCATTATTTGGTGTATTATTAAGAGGAGCGCCTTCACCAAAAACGGCAATAGAGCTAGGAAAAAAAACTTTATCTATTTTATGATGCCTGGCAACCTCAAGTACATTAAATAACGTTTTCATATTAATATCCCAGGTAGTTAATGGGGTTTGCTCTCCTTTTGCTGATAAAATAGCTGCAAGATGGTATATCTGCGTCACATTATATTGAGTAACCACGTCATGAATCCTATTCATATCGGTTGCATCAATTATTTCAAAAATACCTTCATACCCTTCTCTAGGTCTTAAGTCAGAAGCAATTACATTACTGTTTCCAAATTTATGCTTTAAAGACTCTGTCAAAACAGATCCCAATTGACCATTAGCGCCTATTACTAAAATAACTGTTTCCATAGTATCTTAAAATTTTAACACCTTACCGTGTTATTTCCTAGCCAAAATACAAAACATAGATATTACATCCATCAATACTTAATAATTAAGTAATTATTACTTTTTATTATTGTTTTTTCAGCTATATTTACTTTTAATAAAGTTTAAGTTTTACTTTTAAAGTAATTTTTTTGATACGAAATGGAACAATTAGATCACACCGACATTACTATTCTTAGAATTTTACAAGAAGATGCCAAAAAAACTGCAAAAGAAATTGCTAAAATCCTTAATCTCACTCCATCTCCTATATATGAACGCATTCGAAGGTTAGAAAAACAAGGGTTCATCAAAAAATATGTGGCCATCTTAGATAAAAAACTAATAGATCGATCTATCACCACAATTTGCCAGGTCTCAATGCGATATCATAATGAAGCATTTATAGAAAAGTTTGAAAAGCAAATTCAAAATTTACAAGAAGTACAAGAATGTTACCATATGGCGGGTCAGGTGGATTTTATTTTGAAAATTCATACTAAAAGCCTAGAAGAATATCATGATTTTGTAAAAACAAAGCTGTCAAAAATCGAGAATATTGGTGTATTAAACAGCACTTTTGTACTCAAAGAAATTAAGCACACTTCAGAGTTTTATATTTGATAAGTATTTTTTTAACCAAAAAGCAGATTTTTTCATTTTGCGTTGCATTGTTTTTCTATTGAGGTTTATAATGCCAAATTTTGGAACAAAACCTTCTGCCCATTCAAAGTTATCCACCAATGTCCAAAGTAAAATACCTTTAAGATTTACTCCTTTTTTTAAAACTAGCTTCATCCCTTCTATTACATTTTGATAATATTCGATTCGCGCCTGATCGTCTTCCTTCTCTGACAGAGCCATTCCACACTCAGATAACCATAACGGTTTTTCTGGATCGTATGCAGAGAATCTTTCTAAAAAATATTGTGTGCCCTGGGGATATGTTTCCCATCCCATTATTGATACCGGAATTTTTCTCTTTTTTGGTTTTATTGGCAATGCTCCCATATACGGAATATACCAAGCTGCCTTTATTACTTCTCGAGTATAGGTCTGAATACCCCAAAAATCAAAGTCCGTTTTAAGAGCTTCTATATCTCCTATTTTATAATATCTTGAAATACGTTTTAAAATAGGTAAATCATCATCTGGATATCCTAATCCCAAATGAGGCTCTATAAACAAGCGATTCATTAGTGTATCAATTCTATTGGCTGCTTTACGATCTGCAGACGTATTTCTATAAGGCTCTATTTTAGTACAACTTATTGCGGTACCCACTCTAAGTTCATTTTTTTTCTTCAATTCTTTGAATCCTATTGCCTGAGCTAGCAAAAGGTGATGTGTACTCGAAACAAAATTTCGAATCCCCCTTCTGCCAGGAGCATGTACACCAAGAAAATACCCCCCTCCAAGACATACTATTCCTTCATTAATCAGTATCCAATTTTTAACACGGTCAGCAAAATGGTCTCTCAATACTTGCACATATTCCTTATACCAGTCGATAATTTCCCTATTCGTCCATCCTCCTTTATCTTCTAATTTTTGAGGTAAATCCCAATGATATGTTGTAATCCATGGCTCTACTCCCACCAAAAGACAATAATCGATTACTTGATTGTAAAATTCAATCCCTTTTTGGTTAATCTTTCCTGTTCCTTCGGGAAGTATCCTTGGCCAGGAAATAGAAAAACGAAAAATCTTTAACCCAATATCTATAGTCAAATCTATATCCTCCTTAAATCTATGATAAAAATCTGTTGCTTCTTTAATATCAGAACCATCTTTAATCTTACGAGATTTTTGGGTGAATGTATCCCAGATAGAAGGACCTTTACCATCTTTATCATGGGCACCTTCAGTTTGAGCAGCTGCAATGGTAACTCCCCATTCTAGATGCCTAAATTCATTCATTATCTATAAAAATCTAGGGGACAAAACATGGATAGTATTATCTAAATATTTCTTTTTTGAGAAAAGGAAAAATTATAAAGAAAATAATGCGTTGAACTAAGCAAATTAGCTTATGAAAGAAACTGCGGATTATTCTTTTAAAATTATAAAATAACATACTGATAATCTTTATCTTATAAAGATACCACATCAATTAATAGATTATTTTATGTTAACGTTATCTTAGTGTTAAGATCATTTTTTATGAGTTTATCATACAATAAATATTGAATTGTGTACTTTTGAATGTAAGCAGATTTTATAAACATTCTATATGTCAATTTCAGTATCCAATATTTCTAAACTTTATGGTGATCAAAAAGCATTAAATGATATTTCTTTTGAGGTAAAAGAAGGTGAAATTGTCGGTTTTCTAGGTCCAAATGGAGCAGGAAAATCCACTATGATGAAGATTCTCACTACGTACCTTGATCCTTCTGAGGGTAGTGCTATGGTTAATAATTTTGACATTCATTCTCAATCTATAAAGGTACAACGCAGTATTGGATATCTTCCAGAACACAATCCTTTATATCTGGAAATGTATGTAAGAGAATATCTTACATTTAATGCTCGGATTTATAAAATTTCTAAATCCAGAATTGAAGAAGTGATTAAATTAACAGGTTTAACCCCTGAGGCTAACAAAAAAATTGATCAACTCTCTAAAGGATACCGACAACGAGTTGGTTTGGCTTGTGCTCTTCTCCATGATCCCCAGGTATTAATTCTCGATGAGCCTACGACAGGATTAGATCCAAATCAGTTAGTCGAAATTAGAGAACTTATAAAATCCATTGGTACTGCTAAAACAGTATTTTTATCTACTCATATTATGCAAGAGGTTGAGGCTATGTGTGATCGAGTTATTATCATCAACAAAGGAGAAATTGTTGCTGACAAAAATCTCAATGAAATATCTGATGAAACTCAACAAATCATAGAGGTAGAATTTGATTACCGTATAGAAGAAGCTTTCTTATCAAAGTTGTCGAATGCCAGTGAAGTAAAAAACATACATGGTTTTTCTTATCAAATTACCTTTGACACCAAAAAAGATATGCGTCCTACCGTCTTTGATTTTGCTCATGACAACAAACTGAAAATATTACAACTATCCAGAAAGAACAAAAATCTAGAAAGTATTTTTAGAGAATTAACCAATCCTTAAAAAAGAGTTCGAATTAATCCTGCGTTGTTTTCTCTATATTATGCAAAATTTCTTTGAGTTTTTCAACAGAAATGGGCTTTACAATATAATCACTTACACTTTCATAGGATTTGGCTCTAAGAATATCTTCTGGATCCACTGACGAGGAAACTACATAAATGATAATTTTCTTTGCGCAAGGGACCTTAATAAATTCTTCCAAAAACTGTAATCCATCAAGAACTGGCATATTCAAATCTAATAAAATAACGTCTGGCAATTTTTCATTTGCGGAAATGATGGCTTTCAAATTATTTAATGCCTCTTCACCATTGCGAAAAACCATAAAACCGTTACAAAAATCAACAAGTTCCATTATTTTTTTTATGCCAAATACAAAAATTGGGTCATCATCAATAATACAAGCTATATCAATTTTTCTCATGCTTCATATATATTTTAAAAATTGTTCCTTTATTTACTATACTTTCGACTTCAATCTTACCTCCCATTGCTTCAACTTGATTTTTTGTAATAAATAGCCCTATCCCTCTAGCCTCTTTATTATTATGAAAGGTCTTATACATTCCAAAAAGTTTAGCCTGATGTTTTTTTAAGTCAATCCCTAATCCGTTATCTTCGATACTTAACACTACAAAATCACCTTCTATTCTAGTACTTAGAGTAACATAACTATCTCGTTCATTTGAGCTATATTTTATCCCGTTTGTTATAAAGTTGAGCAAAATACTATCCAAATAAGCCGGAATTCCCAAGATTCCAATATCTGGTTCTGAGATATTATTAATAATCACGTTGGTTTCTATTGCAATAGCAGAAACACTTTCTATTGATTTGTTAATTGATTCATGCAAGTTTAATCCAGTCAAATTCTCATCTACCGATGTATTCATTAACACCACCTCATTTAAGTGTACAATGGTTTCAGTAAGATTTTCTGAGGCGGTTTTAAAAAGTTTTATGATCTCATTATCTTCTAGCTCAGGGTTCTCCTGGATCAACAAATCTAATAACATTTGAAAATTACCTGAATGTGATTTTAAGTTATGAGAAACTATGTGTGCAAAATTTCTCAATCTTTTATTTTGATCTTCTGCAACTGATAACCAAGATTTTAAATCTTGTTCCACCTTCTTAATCTCACTTATATCTACAGCGACACCTAAATAACCTATAACCTCATTGTTTTCTTTGATTACTGACATTGTTAGCTGCACAGGAAAATGTGTACCATCTTTTCTCACATGAGTCCATTCTCTAGTACTATACCCTTCTTTACCGAGTGAAGCAGTAAAAGCTTCCAATCCTTTAATTTCTCGATTAAATATTAACGATAATTCTTCTTCTCTTTTTTGGACTTCCTCCCTTTTATGAAGTATTATAGCATGTTTTTTAAACATTACTTCTTCCTTACTATATCCCAACAAATTCTCTGCCCCTCGGTTAAACGTTGTAATCAGACCATTTTGATCTGTACCAATGATACTCACTTGAGTAATATCATCAATTATATTTTCTAGTTTGGTAATAGCTTCATTAAGTTTTTGTCTCGCAAAAATCCTATGGCTAATATCAGCAACCTGTGCTACAAAGTATGAAGGTTCATTGTATTCATTTTTAATAACAGAAACAGAAAGGTTAACATATATGATATCTCCATTTTTACGAAAACATCTTTCTTCCATATTAGCATTTAATGTCTTTCCATTAAATAATTTTTCAAACCATATGTTACTACCTTTTAAGTCATCCTGATGAATAATATCTTTGAATGATAATTTGACTAATTCTTGATTCGTATAACCAAGAGTTTCGCATAATTTATCATTTACTTTTGTAAAATATCCGTTTTTATCTACCATCACCATTCCAATCGCTGCATTTTCAAAGTTTCTTCTGAAGATATCTTCGCTAATACGTAAACGAATTTCGGCTTCTCTGGCTCTAGTGATATCTGCTGTGTGCATTAATATACCTCCAATTTTATTTTCATCGGTATACCAAGGTCGTATTTCCCAGGTTAGCCATTGTACCGACCCATCGAGTCTTTTAAAACGGCTTTCATCGCTTTTTAGCACTTTTCCGCTTAAACATTCTTTATGATCAGCTTTCCATTCTTCACTAATTTCCGGAAAGACCTCATAATGTGATTTGCCTATTATATTATCGTCCTTAATATTATAATCCTGATACCATTTCTGGGAAGCTGCCAAATATCTCATATCAGTATCAAACATGGCTATTGCACTTGGTGTCTGTTCTATAAATAATTTATTTTTTTCCAGATCTTTCTTGCTTTTTGTAATTTCCTGATGTGACCCAATCATCCATTCTGGATTACCTTCAGCATCCCAACTCACCACTCTTCCTTTATCCAAAACCCAAATCCATTCTCCATTTTTATGCTTCATTCTTGCTTCGCATTCATACACTGATGATTTTCCAGCAAAATGATCTTGTAAAAGTAGGTTTGATTTTTCCAGATCGTCAGGATGTGATAATTTCGCCCATGTATCAATTGAAACAGGCCCCAGTTCTAAAAGGGTATATCCTGCAATACTGGCCCACCTTTCATTAAAAATTGTCTCTCCTGTTTTTACATTCCATTCCCAAGTCCCAAGGTGTGTACCTTCAATAATATGTTGATAACGATCTACCTGTCGTTGTAATCGTATTTCTGTTTTTTTTAATTTAGTAATATCTGTATGGGCGCCCAACATTCGTATCGGCTTCCCTTTATCATCCCGTATTGCTAGCCCTCTGCACTGAATCCAAACTGTATGCCCTAATTTATGTGTGTATCGTACAATCTGATCATAAGGATGCGAAGGGTCTTTACAGTGCTTAGTAAAATTACTAAATACAACTTTTAAATCTTCTTTATTAATAAGATCCTGCCATGCAGAAACATTATGAGGCATCTCATCTGGATCATACCCTAATGTTGTCCAAAATTTGGGATTCATCCATTCATTTTCAGGATTATCTAAATCCCAAAACCAAAGCCCATCCAAACTTGATTTTTGTATAAAATCAAAAATAGAATCATCTCTTTTTATAAGTGAGTATAATTCTTTTTTAAGATAATTCTCATCAAGATTGTCAATATTTTGTGTATTACTAGACCTATTTCTAATCATTTTTGAATATAAACTTTGGGGTGAAAATTTGGTATCTTATAAAGTTAGCTATTAATTTCAATTACCTAGAACCCAAATTCCACAAACTTTTTGTGGTAATACCTTTCTGGAATTGCACTATTACACTTCTTTTAAAACAAAAAAACATGACATCTCACAGAAACATAAAATACTAAAAATCAGATTTTTAAACTATTCTAAAAAAAGTATATAAGTACAATTGGTAAGACCTACTGTAATCCAAAGATTAGAAAAAAAAGAAATCACAGAATATTACGGCACGCAAAAAAAGGGGAAATATCCCCATAAACTCACAAAAACATTTTGCTTACATTACTGAAATATCAATCTACCAGTAAAAAATGTTGAAACTTCAACAACCCCAGGACGATTTACAGAAATTACATCTCCCGTACTGCGTATTTCTCCCCGAATAGATTCTCGGGGATTTATGATCATTTTATTTGTTCCTCTATGAAAAATCTGAACATCTTCAGCTATTAAATCAGCACCTTCAAACCTTCCTGTACCTGAAGCAAAATTGACGTTTAAGGACATAACCTTTCCTTTTATAAAGAATGAAGCTATATTATTACCTACTACAGTTAGGTTTTCAACATCTACCTCTAAATTAAATGTTCCGGTAGTTGTTTCTGTTTCTTCTATGACATCTTCTGAAAATAATCTAAGTAAAGGGTACGTTAATATACCATCTGAAGAAATATCAAATTGAGTACCACTTCTGATCTCAGTTATATTGGGAGCTGTAACAAAAATCTTGGTTTGATTAAGGTCTCTAAAAAAAGTACAATCATTAGTATTACTAAGTACCAAACGGTCACCTTCGACCACAGCAGAAACTTCCTCTATTAAATTATCTCCGGTTTCAATAGTAACTGCAGTAGTTTCTCCTTCTTTCAGAACCAGTTCTACATTTGGATTTACCAAAATTCTGGTAAAATCAGGCGTTTCAATATCTTTTGTAATGATAGTCCCTGTGCGTTGAAAACAGTCAGAAGCATTTTCAGAATCACAACCGATAAACAATAATCCAAATATTAAAATAAATCTATTCACGTCTCATCATTAAATAAATTTCGATAATAAATTATCAAAATTTTAATTTCTTAAAAACTATACTCTTAACAACAAAAATCATAATCTATATCCTATAGAAAACTCCATGGTTTCTGCCTTTGCCGCATGGGACCTAACGGTAAGTGAACCAAATATATTTTTAGTAAAATAATATTGAAGCCCTGCTCTAAGATATGTTTGCCCTTCAAAATCGTATGGGTAATAAAAATAGTATCCAAATTGAGTTATTAAAGAAGTTCTGCTTACACGTAATTCGTGTCCGAGAAAAACACCTGCTCGTTTAGCATCTTCATCTCCTGTTGTTCCATCATTAAAACCACCACTTGCTCTAAAATCTATAAATCTTTCTAATGCTTTAGAAAAAAACACTTCGGCTCCTAACTGGATAGCACTTTTCTTATTTAACCTCTTATCGGCGAAAGCAGCAAATGTATAAAATGGGAACCTCCCTGAACCTACAACATCGCTTTCATTAACTCCACTTCTAAAAACAAATCCATAACCAATGGGCTCTGCTCCTTTTAACAGCCCTTTTTCTTTTTCTGCATATGCCGGAGTATCCTGATCAAATGTATAGGTGACACCTGCATTTAAAAACAATGTATTTGTACTCTTATTAGGTGCTTTCGAATTTCCATTAGAGTAATGAACAATCCCCAATCCTGCCTGCAATCCTAATCCTTTAAATATATTTACTTTTTTCAAATTTAACAGCGCATACGATCCACTTACTAAATGTGTACCGTAGGCCACATTTCTAAAATTATCATCCTCGTCATAAGGAGTAGTATTATAGGACGCTCCTTGCCCTATCCTAAACATTAAAAGACGATTAAAAAAATAAAAGTTATAATGCAAATACACTCCATAATGCTCTCCTAAATATTCATTATCCAAATTTTGATACAAAAATGACACTCCATAATCAGGATTATTATATAAACGCTGCCATTCTTTATCTCCAAAAGTTTTGCGTTGAAAAGATAGAATCAAACCCGATGGGTGGCCTGTTATCAAATGAGAGATATCTGGATTATGCTTTAGGATAGAACCATAAAAATTATTTACATCCAAAGTATACTTAGCTTTTGATTCAACCTGGGCATAGACCCCAAAATGAAGAATACTTATCACTAAACAAATCTGCTTTATCATCCGGCAAATGTAATAATACCTTTTTAAATAGCTATGGCGTTTTAAAATAGCTCTTAAAACTATTTTAACTTTTTATATGATTTTATCTTTACCCAACAACATAAGCAAACCTTCTTGGTGAACTTTCTACTTATAATCGAAACATAACAAAATAGTAAGAACTATCTATCTATATCTAAATAAGATGAAAACGGTTAATTTTGAAATATAATAATACCACCCATAAGTCTTAATTCCTATGGGTGGTAAAAAAAGAATTGGCCTAATCTTTTTTGAATTATTAGTACTATAAAATTTTTATTCCTACATCATTTTATGGAAATTTTCTTTCTCCGTATCCACCAGTACCTAACGCAATCGTATTTGCGTTGTTAAATTTAATACTAGCCGTTGAACATCCATTATTAGCATTTATAGCTGCTCTAATTTTCACAACACCACTGGCTGGCATTATAAATGTTCTTGTACCTTGTGTAGAAGTAGCGGTTCTTCCTCCAAAATCCACATCTACAGAAACACGAACTCCATCACCAGTAATACGAATCTCTAGGTTCTCATCTTCATAACATGGAGCTCCTGGAGATGCAAAATAATCAACTTTTATACGTCGGCCTGGAATGTCTCGATATTCTCCGGTAGACCTATTCATGGTGCCTGTTATAATACCCGATTCTCGATATAAAGCTTGCCTCCAAACTTCATATTCTCCGTTTACCAATATTCTAGCATCCGTAAATTCATTAGGCTTATCCACTGGCAATGCTATTTCTACACCTCGAGAAGCATCTTTGATGTAAACAAAATTATTATCTTCTCTAGTAACTATAAATTGAAAAATAGCCCCAGGAATCACTTGTGGTAATCCTGCAGCTATATAATCTTCTACAGCGGCTTTTGCTTTTTGGTATTCTTCCTCTTCTTTAGGGCATTTAAGTCTGTCTAAATCATTATTAAGCAAACAAATCCCTAGAACAGTCTTTTTTTTATTTAACTCATTCTCAAGATTTACATATGCAGGATGGGGTTTTTCATCTATCTTTTCAAGAACCTGATCTTTATTTCTTGTAAATTTACTAGGCCCCTTTACTCTCCAATTTGCAAATGGGTCATGTAATTCTTTAGCAACGTTTTCAGTACTTGTTGGATCAAGTGTTGTAGATATCTCGGTAAATGGGATTTCATCTTGATCTTTTTCACAAGATAAAAATACCATGAATACAATAAGAGCCATGGTTCTAAATACCATTTTCATTTTTGTCATAATTTAATTTAGGTTTTAAGTTATTTGTATGCGACAGGCCAATTGTTTTTGGTGATAGTTCTTATCCTATATAGTTTTCTATTTTTTTAATACTTTGTTTAGTTACTTTACCTCTTTGGGAACATGTTTAAAAGCTATTTCACTCATCTATCGTATACTTCATGAAAAATCAAACCATATAGCATTGGGAAATACACCATCTCAAAGAAACAGTATCAAATAATACAAAAACACACTGTTTTCCGTGATAATTTTCTCACTTACCCTAATCTTCAAGCATCATTTATATTTTTTACAACGCATGAGTATTTAAAATTTCGTTTAATGTCTCATCAAGTATTAAGAATCTGACAACTCCAGGACTATTTTAACTTTTTATATGGTTCCATATAAATCATGGGTTTTATCTTTAATACACTGTTATATTTTATTAAACATTTTAAAAACAAATGACAACATATACTTTGGCTTTTGATGTCTACGGAACCTTGATTGACACTTCGGGTATTTTCCATTCTTTAGAAAAGATGGTGGGTAAGGCAACTAAGGTATTTATGAACACCTGGCGCCTTAAACAATTAGAATATTCGTTTAGAAGAGGGTTAATGGATGACTATGTTGATTTTTCTATTTGTACAAGAGAAGCTCTCGAATATACCTGTTTAGATCTCGATATCAAATTAACCCCTAATCAAAAGATTAGTTTGATGAAGGAATACACGACACTCCCTATATTCCCAGATGTAGTGGATGGATTACAACTATTAAAAGAAACGGGGCACAAAGTATATGCTTTCTCTAACGGTAGTTCTTTAGCAATTAAGAATCTAATTGATACTGCACAAATAACAACTTTTTTTGATGGTATTGTGAGTGTTGAAGCTACAAAAACATTCAAACCAAGTCCTGTGGTTTACAAGCATTTTAATACACAAACAAATTCTACTCCCGATAATTCATGGCTTATTTCCAGTAACTCTTTTGATGTTATTGGAGCAATTTCATATGGTATGAGATCTGTATGGGTTCAACGTTCTTCGACATCAATATTTGATCCGTGGAACATCAGCCCAACAGCAACCATTACCAGTATCAAGGATCTAAATAAGGTTTTAAAAAATACTGAATAGAACACAATAGTTCTCACCAAAGCTTAGAATATTTCTGAAGCAATCTTTTTGATATTATCTGATTTTCCCATCGAATAATAATGCAATACCGGAACTCCATACTCCATTAATTCTTTGGATTGTTGTATTGCAAATTCTACTCCTACCTCTCTTACTGCTGCATTGTTTTTGCAACTCTCTATTGCTCTTACAAGTTCATCTGGCATATCTAGCTTAAAAACCTGAGGTAAAAGTTGTAGATGTCTTTTAACCGCTGCCGGTTTAATTCCCGGGATAATCGGCACATTTATTCCTGCTGCTCTTGCTTTTTCTATAAATGAGAAATATCTTTTATTATCAAAAAACATTTGAGTTACTACATAATCTGCTCCAGCATCTACCTTTTCTTTTAGCCTTCGTATATCTGAGTCCATAGAAGGAGCTTCCATATGCTTTTCAGGATAACCTGCAACTCCAATACAAAAATCAGACTTATTATCTGTTTCTATTACTTCATGCAAGAATTGCCCTTTGTTCATATTTACAATCTGAGTAACCAATTCGTTTGCATAACCATGTCCTCCTTTTGTTGGTGTGAAATACTTTTCTTCCTTCATAGCATCACCACGTAACGCCATTACATTATCAATCCCCAGATAATGACAATCCACCAATAAATATTCTGTTTCTTCTTTGGTAAATCCCCCGCATAATACATGCGGAATTGTATCTACATTATATTTATGAGTAATCGAAGCACAGATTCCCACCGTACCAGGTCGCATTCTTGTTAGTTTTTTATCTAATAACCCTTCGCGATCGATATATATAAATTCCTCTCTGGAGGTAGTAACATCAATAAAAGGAGGATTAAATTCCATCAACGGATCAATATTGTTATACAACTCCTGGATACTTCTTCCTTTTTGTGGTGGTATTAATTCAAAAGAGAATAAAGTCTTACCCTCTGCTTTTTTTATGTGATCTGTTACTTTCATTTATTTTTAAATTCTTAGTTTTTTAGTTGATTTCTTCTGGCGTTCGAGCGGGCTATTCGCTATATCTTTTTTCAATACATCACCCTTCGAGAGCACTTCGACAAGCTCAGTGCAAAACCTCGAGGTACTTTATAAAAAAAGGATGTCGCTTCTATCCCTAACGCAATTCTTTCCTTTTTCAATTTAATTGACTATATATACTGTTAATCTGTCCCAAATGATATATATCATGTTGTATCATCCCTCTTATCATATAGTCGTTTTTATATGCGTTCCCTAGACTATTTTCATACATCCATGAATCGGGTTTTGTTGTTAACAATTCACATATCAATTCCTGTGTTTTAATGAGTTCATTAAGTATAGTCTCTTTTTGAACTTCTGTCTGCACTAACACATCTCTTCTCCAATCTTTTTCAGAATTTAATTCGATACCAAACGATTCGTTATCTTTTAATTTTTCTATTACAAATACTCTCCAATCCATCATATGATAGACAAGTTCTGTGATCGAATGTGATACATACTCTGGTTTTTTATCCCAAAACTCAACTGGAATATCTTTTAAAGATTTTAGTATAGAAGGGCCAAACCATGGCTGTCCTTCAAAAACCTCTTCTAATTGTGTTATACTATCCTCTATATCCATTGTATTAAGATTTACAAATCCTTATTCGATAAGATTAGGATTCAACCATTTCTTAGCATACTCAAAATCTATATTTTTTCGGACTGCAAAATCTTTTACCTGATCTTCTTTTATTTTTCCTAATCCAAAATATCGAGCTTCGGGATTCGCAAAATAGTACCCAGATACTGATGCTGCCGGCCACATAGCAAGGCTTTCTGTTAACTCTACTCCTATGCGTTCTTTAACTTTTAGCAATTCCCAAATTGTTATTTTCTCCAAATGATCAGGACATGCAGGATATCCTGGAGCAGGACGAATACCTTTATATGCTTCTTTGATCAGTTCTTCATTACTCAATACTTCATTATCAGCATATCCCCAATCTTCTTTACGAACTTTTTGATGTAAATATTCTGCAAACGCTTCTGCTAAACGATCTGCTAATGCTTTAATCATTATAGAATTATAATCATCGTGATCGGCCTCAAAAGCAGTTGCAAGTTCTTTTGTTCCAAATCCTGTAGTTACACAAAAACATCCCATGTAATCCTGAATACCACTTTCTTTTGGAGCTATAAAATCAGACAAAGCAAAATTGGGTTTTTGTGCATGTTTTTTTAATTGCTGACGTAATGTTCTAAATGTAACATCTCCTTCTTCTGAAGAAATATCTATATCATCATCATTTATACTATTAGCTTTAAATATTCCATACACTGCTTTGGCTCCTAATAATTTTTCATCAAATACTTTTTGTAACAATTCCTGCGCGTCATTAAACAAGGAAGTTGCTTGTTCGCCAACTATTTCATCTGTTAAAATAGCAGGGTATTTACCGTGCAAATCCCAAGATCTAAAAAATGGAGTCCAATCAATATATGGCTCTAATGCTTGAAGGTTTTGATCTTCAATTGTTTTAATTCCCAATTCATTTGGCGCTACAATTTCAGAAGTTTGCCAGTCTATGCTATATTTATTTTTTCTAGCATCATGGATACTTAGGTATTCTTTTTGTTTTGTTCTCTTTAGGAATCCTTCTCTAAATTTTTCATAGTCTTCTTTTAGGTCTCCTACATATTTTTGGTTACTTCTTTTGTTTAATAAGTCTCCTACAACTGTTACTGCTCTCGAAGCATCATTTACATGCACTACAGCATTCTTGTATTGCGGATCAATTTTGACTGCAGTATGTGCTTTGGATGTGGTTGCTCCTCCAATGAGCAAAGGGATATTAAAATTCTTACGCTCCATTTCCTTTGCCAGATATACCATTTCATCTAATGAAGGTGTAATCAAACCACTTAAACCAATAATATCTACCTGTTCATCTATTGCTGTTTGGATAATTTTTTCTGGTGGTACCATAACACCCATATCAACAATCTCATAATTATTACATCCTAGAACTACTGAAACAATATTTTTACCGATATCATGTACATCCCCTTTTACAGTAGCCATTAATACTTTACCTGCATTTTCCTGACCATTAGAAGATGTTGGATTTTTCTTTTTTTCTTCTTCAATATAAGGAAGTAAATGAGCTACCGCTCTCTTCATAACCCGAGCAGATTTAACAACTTGAGGCAAGAACATT
Source organism: Aquimarina sp. AU119 (assembly GCF_900312735.1). Lineage (NCBI taxonomy): Bacteria > Pseudomonadati > Bacteroidota > Flavobacteriia > Flavobacteriales > Flavobacteriaceae > Aquimarina > Aquimarina sp. AU119. The sequence goes on from NZ_OMPF01000035.1 coordinate 207,201, forward strand.
TTCCCTGATCCAAATAAATCTCCCACTACATTCATTCCTGTCATCAGGTTTCCTTCTATTACTTCGATAGGTTTATCTGCATTTTGTCTTGCTTCTTCAACATCTTCAACAATATATTGATCTATACCTTTTACCAACGCTCTGGTAATTCTATCTTGTAATGGTTCTAGCCTCCATGAAAGATCTACAGTTTTTTCTTTACTTGTTCCTACTACCGTTTCTGCAAAATCTAATAAACGTTCTGTAGCATCATCTCTTCTGTCTAAAATTACATCTTCTACATATTCTAACAGATCTTTAGGAATATCATCATAAATCTCTAACATGGCGGGGTTGACAATACCCATATTCATTCCTGCCTTGATAGCATGATATAGAAAAACTGAGTGCATAGCTTCTCTAACCGTATTATTTCCTCTAAAAGAAAAAGAAACATTACTTACTCCTCCGCTAACACTACAATGTGCAAGGTTTTCTCGCACCCATCGTGTTGCTTCGATAAAATCAATCGCATTTCTACGATGTTCATCCATACCCGTAGCAACTGGAAAAATATTAAGATCAAAGATGATATCTTCTGGTGGAAACTTTACTTGATTAACAAGGATATCATAGGATCGTTTAGAAATCTCTAAACGCCTTTCATAATTATCAGCTTGTCCGACCTCATCAAACGCCATAACAATGACTGCAGCGCCATATCTTTTGACCGCTTTTGCGTGTGCTATAAATTCTTCTTCACCTTCCTTAAGGCTAATTGAATTCACTACACATTTTCCTTGTACTACCTGTAATCCAGCCTCAATGATTTCCCATTTAGAGCTATCGATCATAATAGGTACTCTGGCAATATCTGGTTCTGCCATAATAAGATTTAAAAATCGTATCATCGCTTCTTTACCATCAATCAATCCGTCATCCATGTTAATATCGATAACCTGCGCTCCTCCTTCTACTTGATGCCTAGCAATATCTAAAGCCTCATCAAATTTTTCTTCTTTCACCAAACGTAAAAACTTGCGTGATCCTGCCACATTTGTACGTTCGCCTACATTGATAAAATTGGTATCGGCAGAAACAATCATTGGTTCTAAACCAGAAAGTTTCAAATATTTCCTTTTTTCCTGCTTACTCATATCCTATACTACAGCTCCAATAGTTCTCGGAGTATAATTTTTAGCTAAATCTGCTATTGCTTTTATATGTTCTGGGGTTGTCCCACAGCAACCTCCAATAATATTTACCAAATTTTTATCCATGTATTCTTTTATCTGTGCTGCCATCTGCTCTGGAGATTCATCATACTCTCCAAAGGCATTTGGCAAACCGGCATTTGGATGAGCGGATACTCCAAAATTCGTTTTTTGCGCCAATACTTCTAAATGCGGAGTTAATTGATTCGCACCTAATGCACAATTAAATCCTACTGTTAACATAGGAATATGTGAAACTGAAATCAAAAAAGCCTCTGCTGTTTGACCTGATAATGTTCGGCCACTGGCATCAGTTATTGTACCACTTACCATAATTGGCACCTCTATATTCCTTTCATCTTTAACTTCTTCTATAGCAAAAAGTGCTGCTTTGGCATTTAAGGTATCAAAAACAGTTTCTACTAATAAGATATCAGCTCCCCCATCCAATAATCCTTCTACCTGTTGTTTATATGCTATTCTTAGTTCATCAAAAGTTACTGCCCTAAATCCGGGGTCATTAACATCAGGAGACATACTTGCTGTTCTGTTTGTTGGACCAATAGATCCTGCTACAAAACGGGGTTTATGAGGTTCTTCTTTTGTAAATTCATCAGCTACTTCTTTTGCTATTTTTGCAGATTGATAATTTAATTCATAAACTAATTCTTCCATTTCATAATCTGCCATAGCAATGGTTGTCCCCGAGAATGTATTCGTTTCAACAATATCAGCTCCTGCTTCAAAATACAATCTATGCACTTCTTTTATTGCCTCTGGTTGAGTTATACTAAGTAAATCATTATTTCCTTGTACAGGGACTGGCCAATCTTTAAATCGTTCTCCTCTAAAATCTTCTTCTGTAAATTTATGACGCTGTAACATAGTTCCCATAGCTCCATCAAGCACAAGAATTCTTTCTTCTAATATTTTTTGTATGTCTTTCATTTCTCAATATTCATTTTTTAAATTCCAACTACTGCTAGAATACTATTTTATAATCCTATTATAAAACACTATAAATAGGTTTAGCGTAATCAAATAGTATGCGTTCAAAACAAGTAAAATATATCAAGAAAATAATGGAAAAAATATAGCGAGGCTATGCATCTTCGTTATCTAGTCCTTAAACGGATAGAATGTAGCACCTTCTTTAACAGATAAAGGGTTGCTAAGGTTTCATAGGGTCTATTCCCTCCACCTTTCTTGATAACATTTAAATAAATTTATGAACGATTATACAGTCTAGCTGCAAATACTATACAAAGTAAAGGTATAGCCCTTTGTTTTGCAAGTTTATTTACAAATTTCACACTTAAATAAAAAAGTAACTTAATCAAAAAATAGTTTTTGACATCATTTAATTGAGTTATTCTCAAAAATCAATAGCAAACTCTTGAAAATTTTCTTTTAAAACATCAAAAACAAAATATTTCACAAAAAATACTCCAAAAAAAGAAGGTGTTTAAAAAGTTAAACACCTTGTAACAACTCAATATTTTATCTTACCTCCAGAGTTTTGAGCCTCCAAACCCTCCTGTATTATGCCCTAGAGTTATGTAATTTGGACCTTCTACGAAGCCTCTTAAAATCCCAGTACTATTTGCATTTCCTTTAGGAACATCTGCCCAATCTAACCATAACTGACTATAGAAACGGCTTCCCCAAGCTATATTGGACCATGTAGGTCGACCGTTTACAAAATTACGTTCTCCAAACCAAACCACCTGGTTACCTACCTGTCTTATATAATAAATCCCTCCATCATTTCCAACCCAACGACCTGTGATATCATTACTATTATTTACAACACCAAATCCGGCAGGACGTGGTGGTGGTAAATAAGAAGGTCGAGTAGTTTTGGTCCAAGAAGAGCCTCCAAAATTATTACCTGACACCTTCGTAAAGCCGCTTCCAAAACAACCTATAGACAATGTTAAACTTCCGCTTCCCGCGATTCCTCCTTTTGGAACATCATAAAAACTTCCAGTAATTGTTTTTCCACTTACATTCCCTTTGAAAACATTGGCCCAACTACCTGATGGGTGTTCTCCAAACCAATATATAGTATTACCAATATGCCGTACATAATAATGTCCCCCATCGTTAGCGTAGTAATACCCTGATAAATTTGGTATTATTGAACACCAATCAATACCAATAACATCAATACTGATCCCTTTTTCTTTCAAATAATTTTCTTTCTCTTTGGCTAGGAACTCTTCTTGTATCGTGCTTGAATCATTTAACTCTTCTTCAAAAAGTGATTCTTTTTCACAATTTGTAAACACAAGAATACTTCCGAGTAATAAGATTGAAATATAAAATTTAGATTTAAAAAAAATTGCCTTCATTGTCTTTTGATTTTAAGATTGGTCGAATTTTGATATGATTAGATATTTTGCTTCATCATTTTTATTGAAGCTCTGGAAATAAATTATCCAGACTCAAATGTATCACACTCAAATCAAGCATGTTAGAGATAAAAACCCTTTTTTTATTCGTGTATTACCGGAATCAAAAAAGGGCATACAACTTATTGTAAATAAGCTATATACCCTTTTAAAAATTTAACATAATAGTACTTAGATTTCATTTACATCATAAGCACACACTACACAATACTTTAAGATTAAAAACAATTGGTTTTAGTCTTAAAAATTTTTTTTATCTAAAATTTAGGCGTTCTATTGTTTCGTTTCCATTCATGTTTATTCTTAAAAAATAATTACCATTACTCAGGTTTTTGGGTCTTTCAAACACTTTCAAATCATGGTTCCCTGCTTTAAAAGTTCCTAAATCACTCTTTAATAATTCACGTCCCGCTACATCATATAATGCAACTGAAATTTTAGTTTCTTCGATTAATTTAAAAGCCATATTTAATGCACTATTGGCATTTATTGGATTAGGATAAGTTGAAATATCACCTTTAAAATTAGTTTCGCTACTACCAGAACTATTAGATTTACTTAAGCCATCGATAACAAATTTTTCCCATGCACCTATTGCATTTCTATTACAATTAATTCCATTATTACTTCCATTTTCGTGGCTCACATATTTTCCATTATTACCCTTGATTGCATACACATTACCTCCTTGAGGAACTAATGTAAATTTCTCCCATGCTCCTACAGCATTACGATTACAATTCATAGTTTTATTTCCGTTCTCTGAACTTACGTATTTTCCATTATTACCTTTAATACTTACGGTACCATTACCTTCAGATTTAACTATAAACTTTTCTTGCGCTCCTGCTGAATTACTAACAGCCCGCATAGATCTATTTCCGTTTTCTGAACTAACAAACTTGTTAATAGATTGCCCCTTTATAGTTACAGTTCCATTAGAAGGCCCTGGATTTACAGGTCCGCTATTTCCATTAACTAGCTTATAAGAACGTACCCAGTCATAGTAGGTTGTACGATTAGCCGCTGAATCATTCATACCATCGTTACCTGCTTTTGGAGGGTTCCAATCATATGTTTCTACAACCATTCTTAAATACATTGGAAGGTTAAAGTCTGCAGCAGGTGTAATTTTAAACACAAATTTACCATCTAAATAAAACAAACATTCTTTTGCATTTTTCCACCATACCCCATAAGTATGAAATCCTGCATAAGCTGGCTCACCGATATCTGCTTTATTTCCTCTAATACCAACCGGAGTGCTATTACATGAAGTACCTCTACTATGAGTATTTGCATTTAAAGTAACAATATTCCTATTGATCCAAGATTGTCCACCGGTATTACGTCCAACATTTTCGGTCACATCTAATTCTGTTGTTCTGTAATCACAACCCGTAAATTCATTCCTTTTATTAATAAGCCAAAAAGTTGAAGACATAAAAGTTTTATTAGCTTTCATTCGGGTTTCATAGTACCCATATTGATTTCTCATCTTTGATCTTACCAAGCCTCCACTATGAGTCCATCCGCCAAAAGGATTCGATTTTTTTGAAGCTGAAATTTTAAGATTTCCGTTTGAAACAGATACTGAGGAAGTTTCAAATCTAGCTGGTCGTCTACCTTCCCATTGTGGATCGTTTACCGCCCATTTCGAATTGTTCAAAGAAGAACCATTAAATTCATCAGACATAGCTTCTATTTTTTCCCACTTTTTTCCGTTTGGAGGTGTTGGTTGAGCTATTGCTTGTAGAAATCCAACAATGCATAGAATTAATAAAATTTTGTGTTTTAGATTTTTCATAACTGTTAGTTTTTGTGTTAAATATGTTTAAGTTGTAATAAAGTTACTAATCAACACCTCTAACCAACCACAACATATGATCAGAAAACAACAACATGTAATTTATTATTTCTACAAAATATTAACACTAAAAATGAACATTGAACAAAAAAAATACTCAAAATTTCACAAAAATCGTTGAGTATTATTAGATTTGATTATACCATAACTTCATATCTATATTATTAATTACCAAATTTTTTAGACTACATAAGAGGTACATTCTATTCAAAAAAGGATACATACGGTATACATTTTTATCCAATGCTAATTAAAACTTTGATTTTCTTAAAGATTCTTTTTCTTTTACACCTCACTCTTTTTCTTTAATTAAATCCTGAATTACTGAAAACCATTTGTTTATTTTTTGTTTTTCGGCAAAAAAAAAGATGTTACTTTTTTTAGAAAATTGATTTAATACTATATCCGTAACAATTAAATTGCAAAGTATGTCTTTATTAAAACCAGAGAGCATTACATCAAATCTCAACATTTACATTATAAATAATATTTACATATATGTCAATGAGTGAAATAACACATAAAAAAAGCTGGTGGTATCGAAATTGGAAATGGATACTCCCAACTACAGCAATATTAGCTTTTATCTTCATATTCTTCATTATGACTGGAGATGCCATTTTTAGATATGGATCTGTATACGTGCAGCCTTCTCTTGTAAATAATGCCATAGAGATCGCTAAAGAAAATGACCTAGTTATTGAAAAACTAGGTGAATTATCGCCTCATGATTTTTTTCGTCTATTAGAAGGAGAGGTTCAATATCTGGATCATAATAATGGGATAGCTATAACTGTAGGCATCAGAAGTATTAATGGTAAAAAAGCAAAACTAGATATCATTGCCTATCAAAATGGGCAAGATTGGGAGTATCAAAAAATTACTATAAGAATTAAAAAACCAATAAAAGAAACTATCAAAATTTTAGAAAGATAACAACGTTTTTTAAGTAGATAAAAAGGGTGTAATATAATTACACCCTTTTTTGTTTGCTGAGAATTTAATTAAACATTAGGCGATCGACCGTAACTACATCATTCATTTTTATTTTTAAAATGTATATTCCTGAACTTAATTTGTTTGATCTTGTAAATAATTCCAAATCATGATTACCTGCGTCAAAAGTTCCTAGTTTATTAGATAATACTTTATGGCCAACCGCATCATACAGATCAATAGAAATTTCGGTTTTTTCTCCTAATTTAAAGGCCATATTTAATGGGTTATTTATCTCTATTGGATTAGGGTACATTGCGATTTCATTTTTGACATCCTTGACATCTTTTATATTAAGTTGATTATTTTTAACCCCAAATGCAATTGTAAATTTTTCCCAGGATCCTAAACTAGATCGACTACAAGTCATTCCTCCACTTCCATTTTCAGAACTCAGGTACTTACCATTACTTCCCTTAAAACTATAGACATTATTGCCATGGTGGATCAATTCAAACTTTTCCCAAGCTCCAACATTTCCTCGGTTACAAAACACATCTTTTAACCCATTTTCAGAACTTACATATTTTCCATTATTTCCTTGTAGTGATACTTGATCGTTTCCGTTAACACTACCTAACACATTCATTGTAAATTTTTCCCAACCTTGTACTGAAGAACGATTACAGGTCATCGCTTTATTTCCATTTTCTGAGCTTACATATTTGCCATTATTTCCTTTAAGAGAAACTTTGGACCCACCACCAGGGTTAGGATTTGAATTTCCGGTTTTTCTCCAGGTACGTACATAACTTACATACATATCTCTTTTAGCACCATTAGTTACCTCTGCTTGAGTAGGCCAGGGTTTCATCCAATTATATGTTTCGGCATCAATCATCATATATTGAGGATCCTGGGGACTATTGGTTATAACTTGTTTTTGAAATACTCCATCCAGATAAAAGCGGACGGTGTTAGAATTTACTATCCAAACACCATAAGTATGGTAAGAATCACTAACTGTCCCGCTAGATAATATAAACTTATTGGGTTGAGGTTGATCATTTGTAAAATTAGGTTGGGGATTATGGATATTAGTGTGCATTTCTCTTTCTTGACCATTCGTCAACCCCCCAAAGGCTTCCTGAACATCAATCTCATCTGCTCGATTATTAGCATCTAGGTCATTATTTGCAAACCAAAAAGCAGAACCCATTCGTAAACTATTAGCCCTAAATTGACATTCTGAATACATCCCTACTTTCATAGCCTTGCCAGTACTATGTATTGATCCAGTTCTCATGTAATTGGTTGATCCTCCAACCCAAGTAGCCCTTATTACTAAAAGACCATTACCTGATAAAAATGCATTATTTGCGCCACCAAAAAGTGCTGGAGATCGTCCTCCCCACCATGGATGCCCATATTTCCATTTTCCAGTATTTAAATTTGAACCATTAAACTCATCTGTTAGCTCATTTACTACTGTCCAGTCGCTTGCATTTTCACCGGGTGGTTGCGCATATCCTATAGAAAATATAAACAAGCCCAGAATACATAATAATAATCTAATAAATTGTGTAGTTTTCATAATTCATGTTGGTTTTTGTTAGTAATTAAAAAATCTTACCACAATTTAACCATTTCATAATCAGACCAATACCACAAATGATTTAAGCTCACTAAAACATATGATTAGAAGCGTGACATCATCTTAATATCAGCTATAAAACTACACTTAATTTACAGACACCATATTACCTCGTTTAATGAAACCAAAACTGTTTAAATTGAAACTATAATGGATGATACAAGTAAAACGACAATTCAAAAAAATAAAAAAAGTTATACAACAAATGATTCTTTTTTAAATAATTGCAGTTTTTACTACCCACAATAAAAAAACACTATATATTAACATTATTACAGCAATAAAAATAACAATTAAGTTAAATCAATGTGTATTTCTTAAAATAAAATTGTATCAAAGGTGTAAAAATGACCTTTAATCTTTTTTGAAGATGTTTTAATTCTTTTTCTAGACAAGAAAGTGAAGAGTTTCACAACCTTCTCAGGGAGCCTATTTATGATTCTGGTGCAAGTTCTATCTCCAATCCATCAAGTTCTGGAGTAATCGGAATCTGACACCCCAATCTACTATTATCTTCTACATAAAACGCCTCTGCTAACATCAAATCCTCATCTTGTCCCATTTCTGGTAATTCGTGATCTGACAAAACATAACATTGGCAAGATGCACACATTGCCATACCTCCACAAGTACCCTCTACAGGAAGTTCATATGCTTTACAAACCTCCATTAGGTTCATAGCCATATCAGTTGGTGCTAATACTTCGTGCACTGTTCCTTCTCTATCTGTTATCTTTATAGTAATATCTGACATAACTGCTTATTTCTATACAAAATATACTTAAAAACCTCATAATTTGCTATGACAAACTATGAGGTTCAAAAATAAAATATTATCTTTTATACTATTGCTTTTACCACTTCTTTTTTGGCTTCTTTTTTGGTACCATCAAATCCTTCTACACCCCCTACAGTAGTATATTTCATTACATATTTCTTATCAGGGAAAATTCTCTGATACGCACTTTGACACATAATTGCCGCTTCATGAAAACCAGAAAGGATCAATTTAAGTTTTCCTTTATATGTATTCACATCTCCAATAGCATAAATACCCGGGATATTAGTTTGATAATCATAAGAATTATCTACTTTAATTGCATTTTTTTCAATTTCTAATCCCCAATCTCCTATAGGGCCTAGTTTTGGTGAAAGACCAAATAACGGGATAAAATAGTCTGTATCTACATGAATATCTCCTTGTGTTTTATGCTTAATTCCTACGCCTGTAATATGATCTTCTCCTTTTAGTTCTTTAACCTCAGCTTCGGTAATTAGGTTTACTTTTCCTAGCTTGGTCAATTCTGCAACTCTCTCTACAGAATCTAATGCGCCTCTAAACTCATTACGTCTATGTACTAAAGTTACTTCACTTGCTACATCTGCTAAGAAAATAGTCCAATCTAATGCAGAATCACCACCTCCAGAAATTACAACTCGTTTATCTCTATACACTTCTGGATCCCGAATGATGTATGCTACTCCTTTATCCTCAAAATCTACGATATTAGGGATAGGTGGCTTGCGTGGTTCGAAAGAACCTAATCCTCCTGCAATAGCTACTACCGGAGCATTATGCTGTGTTCCTTTATTGGTAGTAACCAAAAATGTATCATCTTCTAACTTCTCGATAGTTTCTGCTCTCTCTCCTAAGGTAAAACCAGGGTTAAAAGGTTTAATCTGTTCCATAAGATTATCTACCAATTCTCCTGCAAGAATTTCAGGGAATCCTGGAATATCATATATTGGTTTTTTAGGATATATCTCTGAACATTGCCCACCTGGTTGTGGTAAAGCATCTATAAGATGCGTTTTTAACTTCAGTAATCCTGCTTCAAATACAGTGAATAATCCTGTTGGGCCAGCTCCGATTATTAAAATATCAGTCTTGATCATTTTCAACTTCTTTTTTTCCTATTAATCCTTTGGTAAATTCGTTTAGTGTTTCCACCTTTTCTTCGAAATCACCTTTTATTGTTTTTCTATATTCGTTTAAATTCTTAACTAAGTCATCAATGTTTTCTGGAATTATTTCTTCAAAAAACTGACGTAATCGTTTTGCGGTAGTGGGTGACTTTCCGTTAGTCGAAATAGCCACTTTGACATTACCTTTGGTTACAATTCCTCCCATATAAAAATCACAATACGGAGGATTATCTGCTACATTAACCAATTTACTTTTCTTCCTACAGTCTCTATACACTTGGATATTAACCTTAGGAACATCAGTAGTAGCTATCACAATGTGTTTTCTTTTCAAAAACCGTTTATGATATTTTTTTTGTATCATTTCTATTCCAAATCTTTCTGCTAATGCTATTGTACCTTCTCTAAACATTGGTGATACTATAGTTACCTGTGCATCCGGACTGGATTTTAATAAGAACGTAAGTTTTTCTTCAGCTACATTTCCTCCTCCTACAATAAGTACTTCGAGGTTTTTAACCTTTAAAAAAACTGGGTATAAATTATTTATTTCTTCCATTTTATTCCTAACCCAAACTATTAAGATACAACTTCTTCTCGTATCTCTTTATAAATTGAAGCTAGTTTTGCTCTTTGACTTACCACATCACCTATTACAATTATTGCAGGCGATGATAGTTTTCCTTCTACAACTATCTTTTCAATTGTATCTATAGTACCTAATCCAAACTTCTCATTTTCAGTGGTTCCATTCTGAATAATCGCTACTGGGGTGTCTTGTTTTTTTTCTGCGGCAAAGATACTAACTATTTCACTCAGCTTACCCATTCCCATTAAAATTACCACAGTTGCATTTGATTTTGCTGCCAGATATACATCTTGCGATAATTTATGTGATTTTGTTGTTCCTGTAATCACCCAAAAACTCTCTGAAACTCCTCTTTTGGTCAATGGAATTCCTTGATAAGCCGGCACTGCAAATGATGATGATATCCCAGGAACCATATCAGTTTCTATATCAAATTGCTGTACATAATCAATCTCCTCTGCTCCTCTACCAAAAATAAATGGATCCCCTCCTTTCAATCTCACTACATGGCCATAGTTTTTTGCTCTATTTACAATTAATTCATTAATCTGTTCTTGCTGATAAGCATAGCACCCTTTTCGTTTCCCTACAAAAATCTGTTCTGCTTTTGGTGCATATTTTAACAACGTTTCATTTATAAGAGCATCGTATAACACCACATCTGCTGATTCTAAAGCTTTAATAGCTTTAAGCGTAATCAAATCAGGATCTCCCGGACCTGCTCCTACTACGGTCAATTTTGGTATTTTATTACTCATTATTTATGATTTTAATCATTTGACCTCATTGAAATTATTCCTAAGAAGTCGATCAAATTTACAGCTTTATGCGTTTTCTACTTCAAGTGTTCTAAATTCTTGCACTTTCTGTAAAAATTGCTCTGCTTTTTTGATATAATCCACTGCAAAATCCTTACTTGGTGCATTTTTCTGAATTTGATATATTAAATCTGCAAACGTACCGTCCAAATTTATCTTTCCATTGGCTACAAATTCATCATCAAATTGGTTTATAATACTAGCATGAGTATTTGTTTTCTTATTCTCTGCCAATAACAATGCTTTTGCTGAATTTACTAAAGAACTATATGCATGATAAACGGCATCAGAATATATTTCATTTTCAAAAGAGAGTTTTGCATTTTCAATTTTCTCTTCACTTTCTAAAAACAAAGTAGCAATTAAATCAATAACAACTCCTGCACATTCTCCAATCCCAATTGCTTTAACATAATTTTCCTCTGTCCCCCAATCAATAAAATCTTCTTGAGTAAGGTTATCAGCATTGGATAGGTCAGTAAGTAAATCATAGAAATATTTCTCCCCTTTATCAGCATAATATGCTACAAATGGCTTTCCATTTGCATTTGCTTCAAAGTCATTTAATATTCTTCTTAATGCCTCTGGTCCTCTTCTGCTAGGAATTTTTACTACTTTATCAGCAAACTTTCCTTTTCCATCACCTAGATTACCTCCTCCTAACAACACTTGTAATGCTGGAGCTACTAGTTTATCTTTGGTACGTATAGACATTCCCTGGAAGCCTATATTTGCCATATTATGCTGTCCACAAGCATTCATACATCCACTAATTTTGATAACCAAATCTTCTTTCTCAAGATATTGAGGGTATTCAGTTTTGATTACTCGTTCTAACTCTTCTGCAATACCTGTACTACTCGCGATACCTAAATTACACGTATCTGTACCAGGACAAGCGGTAATATCCACAGCTTTATTATATCCAGATTCTACGAATCCTAATTTTTCTAGTTCCTGATAGAAAAATGGTAATAAATCTTCCTTTACAAAAGGAATCAAAATATTCTGACGTAAGGATAGACGAATCTCTCCAGCTGCATATTTCTCTACAAGATCAGCCAACAATCGAGCTTTATCAGTATAAAAATCTCCCAATAATACTTTTATCCCTATTGCAACATATCCTTGTTGTTTTTGAGAGATCACATTAGTGGCTTTCCATAACTCAAAAGCTTTTTGATTTTTAATATCTACATGTGGAGCTTCAACCGCTACAGGAACAGAAACTTCATAAGCATCAGCATCAATTGCAACTGTTTTTTGTTCGATTGCATTTTGTTCTGCTTCTACTAATTCTTTGAATGCTTCTAAACCAATATCTTTTAGTAAAAATTTCATTCTAGCTTTAGCTCTACTCTTACGTTCTCCGTGGCGATCGAATATTCTCAATACCCCCTCCATTAGAGGAATGATCTTATCTGTTGGCAAAAAACTATATAATTCATCAGCGTGTCTAGGTTGAGAGCCTAATCCTCCACCCAACATCACTTTAAATCCTCGAACTCCATTTTCAATTTTAGCTATAAAACCTAAATCATGCATGTAAGACAAACCTGTATCTTCTTCTGTTCCAGAAAAGGACACTTTAAACTTACGTCCCATCTCCTGACAGATCGGGTTTCTTAAAAAGAAACGAAACAATGCATCTGCATATGGAGATACATCAAAAGGTTCTTTGGGATCAATCCCTGCAGTCTCTGAAGCAGTTACATTACGTACCGTATTACCACATGCTTCTCTTAATGTAACATCATCTCTTTCTAGCTCTGACCAAAGCTCTGGGGTTCTATTCAAATCCACATAATGAATCTGGATATCTTGACGTGTTGTAATGTGTAATCTTCCTCTAGAATATTCATCAGACACTTCACAGATACGCCTTAATTGGTTACTCAACACCTTACCATAAGGTAATTTAATACGAATCATTTGCACTCCTTCCTGACGCTGACCATATACTCCACGTGCTAAACGAAGGCTTCGAAATTTTTCTTCATCTATCTTACCCTTATGGAATTGCTCTATTTTATTAGCTAATTCTATAATGTCTTTCTGAACAATCGGGTTTTCTATTTCGGTTCTAAAACTTTGCATCTTTTTTTTCGTATTTCTATCCTTAAAAAAGGACATAGTTATGACTTTTGTATGATGGTTTTATCTATTAAAAAATCTTGTTTTTTTCTTCTTCTTATAATAGAGAAAAAGCTTTTTATTTATTATTCTATAAAGCCTACTCCAGAAGTATTATTGGTTTGTGAATCTATTAATATAAATGACCCTGACGCTTTATTCTTACTATAAGAATCAACCGCTAAAGGTTTACTCAATTGTATCTGAACTTTCCCTATTTCATTTAAGCTCAAGGAATTTTTTGAAATATCTTCTCCAGAAAAATCGGTAGCAATAGTCCCACTTATACTTTTTACTTTTGCCAGGATTCGACTGCTTCCGCTTTGTAGAAAATAATTAGTTCCAGGGTTAAGATCCTTACTATCCATCCAACAGACCGTAGCTGTCAAAAGTTTTTCTACTCTTGGTTTTTCTGATGATTTTACAATCATATCTCCACGACTAACATTTACATCATCCTCTAGTGTAATTGTGCATGAACTTCCTCTACCGGCAGTATCAAATTTTTGATCAAAAAAGTAAATTTCTTTTACTTTTGATGTAGTCAATGAAGGTAAAATAGTGACTTCATCTCCTATAGAAAGGTCTCCACCGTACAATTTTCCTGCATACCCTCTAAAATCATGAAATTCATCTTTTTTAGGACGAATTACTGTTTGAATTGGGAAACGTACCTGTGCTTTTTCATAAACATCTTGTGCGTCCAGTTCTTCTAAATGTTCTAATAATGTTTGACCAGAATACCAAGGTGTTCTTTCTGATTTATCTACTACATTATCTCCTTGTAGAGCACTTACAGGAATAAAAGTTATATTTTGCTCTTTATAATCGCTTTTTGCTATTAGTATCTCAAAATCTTTTTTAATTGCTTCAAATTTTTCTTGAGAAAAATCTACCAAATCCATTTTATTAATAGCCACTATAACATCCTTAACTCTCAATAAATTATTAATAAAAAAGTGACGATATGTTTGCTCTATAACTCCTTTACGAGCATCTACTAAAATAATCGAAGCCTGAGAAGTTGATGCCCCAGTCACCATATTTCTGGTATATTCTATATGGCCCGGTGTATCAGCAATAATGTAACTTTTCTCTTTTGTAGAAAAATAAATATGTGCTACATCGATCGTTATTCCTTGTTCTCGTTCTGCCACTAAACCATCTGTCGCCAATGAAAAATCCAGATAATCAAATCCATTAGCTTTACTCCTGGTTTCGATTGCTTCTAATTTATCTGTAGTTAATGATTTTGTATCATATAAGATACGACCAATTAAGGTACTTTTACCATCATCTACACTTCCTGCTGTTGCTATTTTTAATACGTCCATAGCTATTATTATTTCTCCTTTGGGAGTAGTATTCTTTATTATTTATGATCAATATTTAAGTTCCAGTCTTCATTTCGACGAGCTCAATGTGTCAAACCGAAATAACAAAAACAACTTTTAAAAATATCCTTGTTGTTTACGTTTTTCCATAGCTGCTTCGGATCGTTTATCATCTATACGAGCTCCTCGTTCTGAGATTGTTGATTGTCTAATTTCATCAACAACTTTGTCAATTGTGATTGCATCTGATAGCACTGCAGCTGTACAAGACATATCTCCTACTGTACGAAACCTAACCATTCGTTCCTCTACCACCTCATCATCTTCTCTATACACCACATCATCTTCTGCTGACCAAATCATACCATCCCGAATAAATATTTTACGTTTATGTGCAAAATATATTGATGGAATTTCAATAGCTTCTTTTTGAATATAACTCCATACATCTAATTCTGTCCAGTTACTAATTGGAAACACCCGCACATTTTGACCTAAATCTATCTTCCCGTTAAGATGATCAAATAATTCTGGGCGTTGATTTTTTTCATCCCACTGTCCAAAATCATCTCTAACTGAAAATATACGTTCTTTGGCTCTTGCCTTTTCCTCATCTCTTCTTGCTCCACCTATAGCTGCATCAAACTTAAATTCTTCTAAAGCATCCAAAAGCGTTGTAGTTTGTAAACTATTACGACTTGCATATTTTCCTTTTTCTTCTATAACTTTACCTTGATCAATGGAATCCTGAACATTTCTAACGATTAGTTCTACTCCTAGTTCTTTGACTAATCGATCTCTAAATTCTATAGTTTCTGGAAAATTATGTCCTGTGTCAATATGTAATAATGGGAAAGGGATTTTTCCTGGGTAAAATGCTTTCTGAGCCAATCGCACCAAAGTAATAGAATCTTTTCCTCCAGAAAAAAGCAATACTGGTTTTTCGAACTGTGCAACTACTTCTCTAAAAATATAAATTGCTTCGCTCTCCAAAGGATTTACCTTAAGAACAGATGCCCCAGCTAAGTTACCCGCTGATCCATTTAATTGTTCTACTTTCTTTTCTAGTATTTCCATTCTTATCTTTTTCGTAATTTATTAGTTAGTATGTAACCCACACTCTCTATTTTCTAATACTTTTGTAGGGTCAAAATATTTGAATTCGTTTGGTAATTTGTTTTCCTCTAAATACACATCTAATTCTTCATCACTGTAGTAATAAAAAGGGCTTACTTTTAAAACACCATCTTTTCCAACACTTAAAATATCCAAAGAATCCCGCAATGCGGTTTGTCCTTTTCGAAGATTTGTAAACCAGACATCAGGAGCAAAATCTGACATTGCTCTTTTAAAAGGTTCTAGCTTTACCTGTTCTGTAAAAATCTTATGTTTAGGATCGTCAATATCTGGAATTCCCATCACTACATCTCTGTGCGCTGTAGTTTGTTTTGGAACATACAATTTGACGTTTAAGCTCAGTAAATCAATGACATTCTCTGCATGCTTATATGTATTTGGTGTATTGTACCCTGAATCACACCAAATCACCGGAATATCAGGCAGTGCTTCTGAGCAAACTGCAAGAATAGCCGCTTCATATGGTCTAAAATTAGTAGTAACTACAGGTTTTTTTGCATTTAAAATCGCCCATTGTGTAATTTCTAAAGGTGTCTTATCCCTTAGTGATTTATTAAGATTTGCTATTTCTTTTTCTGTTAAGCTCATAATTCTCTTTCTTTTCTACTTCCCCCATTTAATTCGATTCCAAATTCTTTCATGAAAGAAATACAAAATCATTTTGGTTACAAAATCAATAGACGCTATAGAAGTAGCAAGCGCTATTTCTCCAGTTAAAATATAGGATACAATTAATGTATCTAATGTACCCACCACTCTCCAGCTCACTGCTTTTGCAATACTACGCAAAGGTTTCTCAGAAGTTTTATCATCCTGATATGTTGTTTTCTGTGTGGATACTTTATCTAATATCATTTGATCTACAATCATTTTTAAAAATTCTATTACCCTATCGGATTAGTAGATTATTAAACAAATGTATATATAAAATTTGTGTATTAGTCCAAAAGATTAAAAAAATCTTACTAAAACTCAATGAATTATGATATCTTTAATAAAAACCCCACTAGTTTAGTAGATTATTAAAGCGTTGATAGGATCATTGTATATAATAATGAATAATGATTTACTAAACTTTTACTAATTACCCTTAAAAACCCCATAAAAAAGAGTCAATTAAACAAAAGGAACAATATGATAATCAGCCTCTCGTTGAAAATTAAGTAGTAACTCAAAATATATGATCAAAATGAAAAAATTTGCAATGCTTTTATTTTTAGCAAGTACCTCGTTATTTTTTTCTTGTAGTAGCGATGATGATGCACCCACTGAAGTCGATCAAAATTTAATTCCCGGAGAATGGAATCTAACAGAAGTCAAGTCAGAAAATGGTAAAGTTTCTGCTACTATCCAAAATATTCCTGTAAGTGGTGATTTTACACTTACCGGAAAGGATTATACTGCTAAAGCAACTTTTACAGAAACTTCTGCGACAGATGAACCCAATACTTTTGTGAGTTCTGGAGGTTTTACAGCAGTTGCTACTATAAGCATCCCCACTCAAGACCCAATTGAATATGAAGAACCAATTCCTGATTTTATAGGAACTGGAGAATGGAAAACAGAAGGCAATATTCTAACTACTACTGTTGCTGGAGAAGAAGAGTCGTTTGAAATTGTTTCTTTGACTGCTGAAACTATGACACTTAAGATAACCATTAATGAAGACATAGAACGTCAGGGAATCACTTTTGCCGTAACAGGTGATCAAATTTTTACCTTAACAAAAAACTAACAACACTTTTATTTCTTAAACAAAAAAAGCTGAGCATCTGCTCAGCTTTTCTTCATATTTCTTCTAATGCTTGTTTTATATCCTGGATAATATCGTCAATATGTTCTAGTCCTACAGAACACCGTACCATGCCATTGGTAATCCCAACAACTTCTTTATCCTCATCAGCTAACTTACTATGTGTTGTAGACGCAGGATGCGTTACTATAGTTCTAGTATCTCCAAGATTTGCAGACAAAGAACACATTTTAATAGTATCAAAAAAAGTTTTCCCTGCCTGTACTCCTCCATTTACTTCAAAAGCAACAATATTACCACCTGATTTCATTTGTCGTTTAGCAATTTCATATTGCGGATGAGATTTCAAAAAAGGATACTTTACCCAATTTACTTTGGGATGTGCTTCTAAAAACTCAGCAAGTTTATATGCATTTTCACAATGACGGTCTACACGAACGGCTAATGTTTCTAAACTTTTAGACAACACCCAGGCATTGAAAGGTGATAATGCAGGTCCCGTATTTCGAGAAAACAAATAAATCTCTCTGATTAACTCTTTTTTGCCCACGGTTACTCCTCCTAATACTCTTCCTTGACCGTCTATCAACTTGGTAGCCGAATGTATAACAAGATCTGCTCCAAACTGAATAGGGTTTTGTAAATATGGAGTTGCAAAACAGTTATCAATAATCAAAAGTAGATTATGTTTTTTAGCAATTTTGCCCAATACCTCTAAATCCAGAATATCTACTCCCGGATTCGTAGGAGATTCTGCATATAGAATTTTTGTATTAGATCGAATTAAACTTTCTATTTTTTCCGTCTCATCTATCCTAAAATAACTTGTTTCTATATTCCATTTAGGAAAATACTTAGTAAACAATGAATGTGTAGATCCAAAAACAGATCGTGCTGATATGATATGATCACCTGCATCTAATAAAGCTGCAAATGTAGAGAACACTGCAGCCATACCTGTTGCAAATGCATACCCATCTTCTGCTCCTTCTAACTTACAAATTTTATCTACAAATTCTGTAGTATTAGGATTACTAAAACGGCTATACAGGTTCCGATCTTTCTCTTCAGCAAAAGCTGCTCTCATTTCTTCAGAATCTTCAAAAACAAATCCCGAAGTCAAATACATGGGTGAAGAATGCTCTAAAAACTGTGTTTTTTCGGTCTGTGTTCTGACCGCTTGTGTTTCAAAATTTGTACTATCTAGACTCATACTTCTTTATTATTTACTACTACTTTATATGCTATGGTAGCAGTAGGTTCTAAAGTTTTGGATACTGAACAATATTTTTCGAACGACAATTGAGCAGCTCTTTTTGCTTTTTCGGGAGCTATTTCCCCTTCAAGAAATACAGTTACTACTATATTTTTAAAAGGCTTTGCTCCATCAATTTCTTCACGACTACCATCCACTTCTGCTCTATAGTCTGTAATTTCTTGTCGTTGTTTCTTTAAAATTGATATTACGTCAATAGCACTACATCCCGCGACTCCCATTAACACATACTCCATTGGACTCGGAGCTAAATCATGTCCTCCAACCTCTGCTTTACTATCAATATGAGTCACATGTCCTCTTTCGTTTTTTAATTCGAAATGGTAATCGTTATCTATTCTTTTGAGCTGTATTTTCATTATTTCTATTTTTCAATTTAGTATTATCTCTTAATTAATATCTCCTCCAACCGGAAGACCACTTGGCACTGCATCAACTACCTCTTTATCAAAATCAGTTTCATTTAACGTATTTAAAAAAGAAATGATTGGTGCCATATCCATAACCTTAATTCGTATTTTTTTAACTAAAGAATCTAATTGATCATCTTCAATATTTGGATTTTGAGACCTTCCTGAAGCTATATCTTCATAAAACTCTAAAACTTTTTGTAAATTTTTCATCTTACCATTATGCATATAAGGTGCAGTAAATTGTAAATTTCGTAAGCTTGGAGTTCTAAAGGAAAATTGTTGACCAAAACCACTATCTATTATTTTTAATTTATTGTTTTCCTGCAAACTCAACACATGCATTTTATAATCAGAAAACATAGGTCCTTTATGACAATTCGCGCAACCTACTTTTTTAAACAATTTAAAACCTTCTTTTTCTGAAAGAGAAATTGCATTTTCGTCTCCTGCTACATATTGATCAAAACGAGAATTATTCGTTACCAAAGTCCTTTCAAAAACCGCTATCGCTTTGGATAAATTAATGCTATTGATTGCATCTTTCTCTCCAAACGCTTCCTCAAATAATGTTTGATATTCGGGAATTGCTTTCAGTCTGGCGATAACCACATCCAGGATATCCTTTTCAGCATACTTACGCCCTCTCATTTCTTCGAGTGCTTTGATCGGCTCTAATGCTTGTTTTTCTAAACTTTCTACTCGCGAATCCCAAAACATTGGTGCTTTCTCAGGGTCATATTCATTATTTGTATCAATACCATTATATGCTGTATTTAAAATGGTATGAGCATTTCTTTTTACAAAAGGAATATCATTTGGCGTATTAAACACCCGAGTACTTCCAAAACCTTTTCCATTTACTCCAATAGAAATATCCCGAAACTCAGCATAACCATTCTTAGGATGATGACAAGTAGCACAAGCTACATCTTTATTTCCTGACAATATCGGATCAAAAAAAAGTAATTTTCCTAAGGCAGCTTTTTCAGGAGAACTAGGATTATCTTTGGGTGATTTTACAGTTTTAGGGAGCGCTGTATATTGTACTAGCACATCCTCTTTAGCTATTGTTTTGTAATCAGTTTTTTCTGAATTAAAACAACCTGCAATAACAAAAAGTACCAAAATCAATAAAAACAATACGTTCTTGTTTTGCCAAATAACCGTATCTCCAATTATAATCTTCATTATCCTTTTTCTGTTAATCGCAATATATCTCCAAAAACACCTCTTGCTGTAACTGCTGCTCCTGCTCCTGCTCCTTGAATTACTATCGGTTGATCCCCATAAGATTCTGTATAAATCTCAAATATAGAGTCGGAACCTTTTACCTGTCCTAACGCGCTACTTTGAGGAACGGAAACCAATTTTACATCAAGATTTCCTTTCTCTTTGGATAAATCTCCCCAAAGATCACCAATATACCTCAATACATGATTAGGTTTTTGCTCTTCTTTAACTTTTTGATATACCAAGTTCAGGTTATCTAATTTCTCCAAAAATTCCTGAGCTTCTCCTTGTCTAAGTCCTTCAGGAATCAAATTATGAATATTCACATCCTCAAATTCATTACTTAAATCAAGCTCTCTTGCCAAAATCAATAATTTCCTACCAACATCATTTCCACAAAGATCTTCACGAGGATCTGGTTCTGTGAATCCTTTATCTATAGCTTCTTGTAAGACTTCACTAAATAATCGATTTTCATTAGAATATGTATTAAACAAGTAACTTAATGACCCAGAAAAAACTCCTTTAATTCTTGTGATATTCTCTCCTGACAAATGCAATAACTTAATCGTATCAATAAGCGGTAATCCTGCTCCTACATTAGTTTCATACAAATACTGTTTTTGATTATCCTCTAGTTTCTTTCGTAATTCTTTATAAAAATCAAAACTTAATGTATTTGCTACTTTATTAGAAGATACCAGATCAAAACCATGTTCTACCAGATGCATATAATTTGCTGTGAATGCTTCACTAGCTGTATTATCAATAGCGATTAAATTCTCTAGATGATGTTCATCTGCATATCGAACTATATCTTCTATGGTATAAGAAATTCCTTTTTCATCAATACTGTTTTTCCAATGTTCATTAATACCATTTTTATCTAAAAGTACTTTTTTAGAGTTTGCAACTGCAAAAATATTAAGGTTTATTTTCTTTCGTTTTTCGATCTGCTCAGAGGATTTCAGGATTTGTTCTATTAAGGTACCTCCTACCAATCCGTGACCAAATATTGCAAGGTTAATTTTTTTAGCGATTTCAAAAATCTCTCCATGAATCACATTCAATGCACGATGTAATTGTTCTTTTTTCACTACCAGACTTATGGTAGCACCAGTAACCGTATTATTAAAAAGCAAAGGGATTACCTGGTTTTTAATTAATGCATTATACGGTTTATGAAATGTACTTAAATCCTGACCAATAATTGAAATCACAGATACATTTTCTTCTATTGAAATACCACTTACATCTCGTTTGTGAAAATCAGATTCGAATTCTTGTTCTAATACTGTTTTAGCTTCTTTTGCTTTATTAGCTTCTACAACAAATCCTATTCCTCGTTCTGAAGAACCTTGAGAAATAATACTAACACTAATATTTTTATGTGCTAATGCTCTAAAAATTCTTGCATCTACACCAACTTTACCCAAAAGTCCTCTCCCTTCGAGATTAATCAAAGCTACATGTTCTAAGACCGACAGGGATTTAATTCCTTTTTCGTTTGATGTAGCTGTTATTAAGGTACCTTTATTTTTATAGTCAAAAGTATTTAATACCCTAAGGGGAATATTCTTTTCTATTAGCGGAATTATCGTTTTTGCATGAAGAATATTAGCTCCAAAATATGCTAATTCATTAGCTTCTGCAAATGATAATTTTTCTATTTTCCTTGCATCTGGTACTAAATCAGGATTTGCTGTATAAATTCCATTAACATGAGTAAAATTTTGTAATTCCTCAGCCTCTAGATAATTTGCCAGTAACGAGGCAGTATAATTACTTCCGTTTCTACCTAAAGTAGTAGTTTCATTGTTAGCATTAGACGCTATAAAACCAGTAACCACGTTTACTGTAGATCCATTATGTTTATTAAAATGGCTAATTACATTTTTCTTGGATAATTTATCCAGAGGTTGAGCATCTCCAAACTGAGCATCTGTAATTATAAGTGATCTACTATCTGTAAAATTGGCTTTAATATTTTTTTCCTGAAGAAGTTGTGTTACTAATTTGGCAGAAATCACCTCACCTTGAGACAATACCTGATCTTTTATTCTTTTACTATAATCTCCTAAAAGAGATACCCCTTCAAAAAGCTTATCTAGTGTTTCGAATTCCTGAGTAAAATCTATACTCTTAAAACCATCTAATTGATACTTTTTAAATGCATCCAATTGCTCTTGATAAGGTTTACTTTTTGATGCTTTTTCAAGAATTCCTTCTAGTTCATCAGTAGTATTGCCTCTGGCAGAAAGCACAACTGTTATTTTCTCATCTTTCTTAACCTTGTCTTCAATTATTTCAATTACCGTACGAATTCCTTTTCCGTTAGCTAATGACTTTCCTCCAAATTTTAAGATCTTCATTTCTTTATATTTAAAAAATATCTTTTAACAATTTGCTCAATTGTTCAAACTCTATTAAAAAAGCATCATGACCGTGTGCAGAATTAATAATTGCGTGTGTAACATTATGCTTAACTTCTTGTAACTCCTTAAATGTAATTTTATCTTCTGCTGCAGTAAAAAAGATATCAGAATCCACGCTAATAATATGAATATTGGATTGTATAGATTTGGCTACTTCTTTAAAACTCCCTCTTTTTTCTGTGATATCAATATTACCCAGAATATGATTTAATTCTTTATATGCAGAAAGTGTAAACCTTCTATCCAATCGTTCACCATGATATAAAAGCCAACTTTCTACATTATACACACCTCTTTCTTCATTAAAAGTTCTATCAAATTTTTGTTTAAATGACTCTGGAGACCTATAGATAAGCATTGCATGTAATCTTGCGTCATGAACCGGATTATTAGAATTTAATAAAATCTGTTCTTGTACCAAACAATTTGCTTTTAGCCAATCTGTAGATTTCCAATCTGTCGCAACAGGAATAAGGTGTTTTATTAATTCAGGTTGCAAAGCAGCCAATTCCCATGCTATTCCACCTCCTACAGAACCACCAATCACAGCATATAATTCATCTATTTTCAATAATTTTAAACCCTCAGAAAAGATAGCAGCAATATCTCTTGCATTAAAAGTCTTATAGTCTTCAATTAAATTCTCCTTAATTCCGTCATAACCATTCCCAGGAATATTAAACGATAAAACTGTATACCTATTAGTATCAATACATTTACCTTCCCCTATCAAACCACTCCACCATCCACCTGAGCCACACACCATAGAATTACCGGTAAGTGCGTGGTTCACCAATACAATTGGAGCCTGAAACAAAGGTTTTCCAAATACTTGGTACGTCAAAGGTATATGATCTATACACTTAGCTTTTACTGTAGTAAAATTAAAAATGTCAAGTTTTTGAAGCATAGGAAAAGTATATATAACTCTTTAATTTTTATTTGACAGTTTCGGTTATTTTGGCAAAAGCTACCTCTAAATCTCCTTTTAAGTCTTCAATATCCTCTAATCCAACAGATAACCTTATCAAATCCTGGGTTACTCCCGTTGATTCTTGTTGTACAGCATCCAATTGTTGATGTGTAGTACTTGCAGGATGAATTATCAAGGATTTTGTATCCCCAATATTAGCCAATAAAGAAAAAATCTTTGTCTCGTTAGCTACAGTTTTGGCTGAATCAAACCCTCCTTTTACCCCAAAGGTTATTATACCACTCTGCCCTTTAGGTAAATATTCCTGAGCTAATTTATAGTACGAATCTCCTTCAAGTCCGGGATATTTTATCCACGTCACTTCATCTTGTTTTTGTAGCCATTTCGCCAAAGCCAATGCATTCTCGCTATGTTTTTTGATTCTAATTTCTAAGGTTTCCAAACCTTGTAAAATCTGAAATGCATTGAATGGACTAAGTGCAGCACCATGATCTCTTAACCCTTCTATTCTCGCTTTGGCTATAAACGCTGCAGCTCCTAATGCTTCATGATATACTAATCCATGGTATCCTGGGGAAGGTTCTGTAAATTCAGGAAATTTACCACTAGACCAATCAAAAGTTCCTGCATCTATTATTACACCTCCGAGAGAAGTTCCATTCCCGCTTATATATTTGGTAAGAGAATGAATCACAATATTAGCACCATACTCAATAGGGTTTAGCAATGCTGGAGTAGCAACAGTATTATCCACAATCAAAGGAACTTTATAAGCTTTGGCTTCTGATGAAATAGCTTTTAGGTCAAGTACATCCAATTTTGGATTACCTAAAGATTCTACAAAAAAAGCACGAGTATTCTCCTGTACGGCATTTTTGAAATTTTCAGGATTTGACGGATCTACAAATGTAGTAGTAATTCCAAACCTTGGTAAGGTAACTCCTAAAAGATTATAGGTTCCTCCATACAAACTACTGGAAGCAACAATATGATCGCCTGCTTTAAGTAAAGTGAGTAATGCAGTATTAATTGCTGCCGTACCTGATGCAGTTACTACTGCAGCAATACCTCCTTCTAATGCAGCAAGACGTTGCTCTAAAACATCATTTGTAGGATTGTTTAATCGGGTATAGATGTACCCCGATTCTGATAAGTTAAATACGTTTGCCGCATGATCAGCATCTCTAAAAACATATGAGGTGGTTTGATAAATAGGTACTGCTCTGGTTCCTCCGTTAGCAGATACATCATGTCCAGCATGTAAAGCTTCTGTTGCAAATTTTTGTGCACTCATAATTTTCTATTTTAAATTTTAATAACAAAATAAAATCCAAATACATCAAACATCTATGATTATGTTTGGTTATAGAAAATTAAAAAGAAAGGAAAACGTCAATTGCAAGAAAGCAATTGTATCGAGTTATCTTTTTCGCCGAAGCGAATAGAATTTAGCACCTTCTTTAAATAAATTTAAAGGGTTGCTAAGGTTTCACAGGGTCTATTCCCTCCACCTTTCTTAATAACTTACTAATATGTATAAGAAACTTCGCAACAAAGCTAGTAATTATTTTTAAACTGTATCATTTTTTATTGGAAAATTATTTTGTTCAATAAAAAACGCTTTAAAAAGCTTTTTGATTAGCAAAAAATTAATAACGTGTTAAATGCTTTCAAGTATTATCATTTTTTTTACCTTTGCCGAAATATTTTTCAGGGAAAGATTTGACTGATTGCAACCCAAAACACTGTTCTAAATGTTAACAGTATTAAAAATGCTAAAGCAGTTCGATTTATAAATAATTTATCGAAAGCTTCACATCTCAGTCTCGTCTAATCATTCTCGATAAAACAACAACGAATGGCATATTTATTTACTTCAGAGAGTGTATCTGAAGGACATCCGGATAAAGTAGCAGATCAGATCAGTGAT
This sequence comes from Aquimarina sp. AU119, assembly GCF_900312735.1. NCBI lineage: Bacteria > Pseudomonadati > Bacteroidota > Flavobacteriia > Flavobacteriales > Flavobacteriaceae > Aquimarina > Aquimarina sp. AU119. The sequence goes on from NZ_OMPF01000035.1 coordinate 233,173, forward strand.
GCATTATTAGATAACTTTTTGGCTTTTGACGCAGATTCTAAAGTAGCTTGTGAAACACTAGTTACAACAGGTCAAGTAGTTCTTGCTGGAGAAGTAAAATCCAAAACATACCTTGATGTGCAACACATTGCAAGAGATGTAATTAACACTATTGGATATACCAAAGGAGCATATCAATTTAGTGGAGATTCTTGTGGAGTAATTTCTTTAATTCATGAACAATCTCAGGATATTAATCAAGGTGTAGATCGTGAAACTAAAGAAGAGCAAGGAGCTGGTGACCAGGGAATGATGTTCGGATACGCTACTAAAGAAACTTCTAACTACATGCCTTTGGCTCTTGATATTTCTCATAAAATATTAATAGAATTGGCAAAATTAAGACGAGAAGGTAATGAAATTCCTTATTTACGTCCAGATTCTAAGAGTCAGGTAACTATAGAATATAGTGATGACAACATACCTCAGCGTATTGTTGCGATTGTTGTGTCCACACAACATGATGATTTTGATACTGATGATGATAGAATGCTTTCTAAAATAAAGAATGATATTGTTTCAATCTTAATACCGAGAGTAATTGCTCAGTTACCAGAATACGTTCAGCAATTATTTAATGATCAAATCACATATCATATTAATCCAACCGGAAAATTCGTTATCGGTGGACCTCATGGAGATACTGGTCTTACAGGAAGAAAAATCATCGTAGACACCTATGGTGGAAAAGGAGCACATGGTGGAGGTGCTTTTTCTGGTAAAGACCCTAGTAAAGTAGACAGATCTGCCGCTTATGCGTCGAGACATATTGCAAAAAATCTTGTTGCCGCTGGAGTAGCTAGTGAAGCATTGGTGCAAGTATCCTATGCTATTGGTGTAGTTGAACCTACTTCAATTTTTGTAGATACTTATGGAACCAGTTCATTAGGTTTAACCGATGGTGAAATTGCAGAAAAAGTAAGTGCAATATTTGATATGCGTCCTGCTGCAATAGAAAAGCGTCTTAAATTACGTAACCCTATTTATCAGGAAACTGCAGCTTATGGACATATGGGTAAGGAACCACAAATTATCACTAAAGTTTTTGAAAGCCCTTATTCTGGTAAAATTGAAAAAGAAGTAGAGTTATTTACTTGGGAGAAATTAGACTATGTAGAAACGGTACAAGAAGCCTTTGGGATATAATTTCATCTGGGTTTTATAGTACTTTATCGAAAAATAGGCTAAACCCTTAAAAAATGAGGTTTTACCGTATACTAAAATCGAGTATAATCGTTACTTTTATCCTGTTTATATTAAGACACACAACATATCTTTTTTAAGGGAAAATAATTTTGATATGTTTTTTTGAGAATTTCAGTGTATCAGTATTAATCAATACATTAAAATTTAGGGAAATGAAATTAAAATTCACATTAAATATCGCTTTCTTATTGGTCTGCGGTATGTCTTTTGGTCAGGACTTTAAAAATGACTTTTCTTCTGTAAAAACTATTGACACTCAAATCCAAGAGGAACAATATAGTACAGATCAAATTGCCATGTCGGATCGGTTAGTTGTAAAAACTCCTATAAAGAAGAAAGATAAACGTTTTTATAGCAAAAAGGAATGGAGAAAAATCAAAAAACAACTAAGTAGAAATAAAAAAAGAGTTTCTAATACCAAAAATAGTATCTATACATCCAGAACTATTGATACTATATATTTAAATATTCCTGTAAATAATAATAATGAATCTCGCCTATCAGGGTGGTAACTAGAATATTTTAAAACAGGAAGTTAGGTTATATCTATCTTTAATTTTATCAATTAACTTTAGTTATTTTTTCAAAAACTGACGTTTTTTAATATTTTTTAAAATAAAAAAGCACAAAATCTATAGAAAAAGAGCTCTTTTTCTATAGATTTTGTGCTTTTAACTAATTTATCAAAATCCCTCAGACAAGCCTGTATTATTGACTTCTCAGTTTTTTATCCTTTTTTCGTCTAAAAAAAATAAAAAAAATTCTACTCCATTATATCGAAAAAAAACTCTTGTAATAACAACAGCTCTCAGCCTTTACAGGGGGAAAAATCCCCATATAGCACTGTGGTTTTTCCGTAATACAAAACCAAATAGTATCACTATATTAGCAACTGGATATCAGCCACTTAATAATTTATCTTAATTATAAAACTGGTCATATCCATACCATTATAAATCGCCCCTACTATACCTAGAATCAAAATTATTAATGCGCAAAAACCAAAAAAAAAATGAAAATTAGAATGAGAATTATTACTACTACTGTATTGCTATGTATATCATTTTTATTAACTGGACAACAAACAAGTTACCAACCTATCAAATCCAATTCTCAACAAGAATCTATTACAAAAGTAAACAGACCTTCAGAAATATCAACACCTAATGATAAGAATAATGATGAAGACAAAAAAATAAGTTTAAACAGAGAAAGAGAATGGAAAAAAATTAAAAGACAGATCAAAAGAAATAAGAAAAGAGCTTCTCATAACAAAAACAGTGTTTATACCTCAAGAATAATAGACACTATATATATAGATATTCCATCTAACAATAGAAAAACCCGTTTATCAGGCTTATAAAATTTAATAACTGAGTCGTCCTAAAATAGGTTGACAATTTTACAATATTTAATTTAGTCCTGTGAAGCTAGCTTCACAGGATTTTTTGTTATGTATAAAATTAGGTGTTTTTAAATTAAGACTCCAATGTGGTCTTTTATTATTATAAGTTTCTATGGATTGTTCTATTAA
>NZ_OMPF01000029.1:0-1208 GCF_900312735.1 Aquimarina sp. AU119
AACAAAGAACTGAGTTAAAAAGCAAGTCTTTTTAGTTTAATCTTGAAATATAATTTTCATCATAAGGCAATCCACTTTTTGCTATTGCAAAAGCCTGTTTCAATAACTTATTTGATACTGCAATTAAGGCCAACTTCTTACTCTTTCCTTTAGCTACCATTCTTTCATATAATTCTCTGCAAGCTTTATTATGCTTACATGCTGAAAAAGCACATAAAAACAATAAGTTTCTAAGCTTCTTGTTTCCAACTTTACTAATTCTACTCTTACCTCTTACACTCCTTCCAGACTCTCTTATAGTTGGTGTTATACCCACATAACTACAAAGCTGTTTAGCATTATCAAACTTATTAAATCCATCAGTCACAACTATCAAGAATAATGAGGTCTTTACACCCATACCTGGTATACTCTTTAAAAGGGTTAACTGCTCTTGCTGCTCTTTCTTTACTAATTCCAATAACCTTGTTTCAATAGCTTCTATTTCTTTATTTAAATGCCTTAGATTTCGTTTTAAAGAACTGTAAACTACCTTTGATGGCTTTCCTAGAGATTCCTCTCCTTTGAGTTTGTTCTTGGTAGCTGTACGTTGTTTTAAATAATTATCTAGTAATCTAAATAATTGTAAACATTCTGCTTGAACATTACTAAGGGCATTATACAAAGGAACCTCATTTAACTCTCCATACTCACATATGGCTTTAGCATCACTCTTATCAGTCTTTACCTTTGAAAGTTTCATCTGAATGAACCGCTTTACTGACAAGGGGTTAACCACTGAAACAACTATTCCATTCTTATGCAAATACTGGGCTAAACGATAATGATAATAACCTGTAGCTTCCATAACTACCAATGCCTTTTGGGACAATACTTTTAGCAAGCCTTTAAAGCCTTTCTCATCGTTTGTAAACTGCAAATGACCTGACCCCTGACTCCAAACATCTAATACATCTTTGCTAACATCAATACCATAAATTTCTTTATCTTTATTCATACAACTTGAAATTTGGAAAGAACGAGCTACTGACATTTCAACAACTTGAAATCGAGTTTAAAAACTCACAGAACTGAACGAAATCTTAGTAGGAAAAGAGAAGGGATTATCAATGTTGACGAACTGCAATGTTCTACGTGTATATTAATCTTATTCCTCTCTTTTGTTCTTTCTGATTAAACCTTAAAATTAAGAGATTGTAAACTTAAGA
>NZ_OMPF01000028.1:0-9059 GCF_900312735.1 Aquimarina sp. AU119
TTAATTGCAGTATCAAATAAGTTATTGAAACAGGCTTTTGCAATAGCAAAAAGTGGATTGCCTTATGATGAAAATTATATTTCAAGATTAAACTAAAAAGACTTGCTTTTTAACTCAGTTCTTTGTTGTGAACAGTTTTTTAGTAATTCTCTATTACAAAATTCATTTTTCCAGAATCCATTAGATAATTATAATTCCCATTCACCTTTTTGATATCATTCATGTCGAATTCTGTTTTTTTTATTCTAAATACTCTAACTCTTTCTCCATTACCATTTCCTGCCCATTCGTAGAGGTTTTTTTTCATAGTACTTTGATTATCCCAAACGTATACTTTATTCCAAGATTTTTCTATTATTCCAAATTCATTGAATTCTGTTATAGAACCCGGTGTATCGGTTTTTTTACAGCGAAATATGATATCTCCATTCTCAACTTTCTTATTAAAATATACCAAGTCACCGTACGTATCTTCATTATCCATTAGAAAAAGTCCAAAGACCACAAACCCGGAAATTGTAAGTATTAGAGTGATTCCAATCCCAATTACATATTTAGTTTTAACATTCATTTTGTCAAATTTTACCCAACGTTATAGTATAAGAATAGTAGCGAGGCAAAATGTTACTCTGTTTTTTGATTTTTCTGAGCAGTGATTGCTAACTTTTACTTTTTGCAAGCATTGCGTCTTACCAAATATACAAGAACCAATCAGTTATCACATAGCTGCTATGAACACATATATCCTGTTGTAACCAGTTTTACCTTACTTTATCATCTTTATAATTCTAGCTTTATAATTCTAGATATTTTTTAAACTTCATTTTTATTTATAAATCTTTCGCAAGACATAAGCTGTCCGGAATATTCTTTAGTATACCGTATTTCTCTATAGAATTATAATTGTTTCTTTGATAAAGTTTACCCGCTTCAGGTTGTTTTGAGCCCATAAAGAGTATACATCTGGAATATCCTAATTCTTTAGACCAGTTTTCTAATTCAGATAAAATTTTCTCTCCAACTCTTTGACCTCTTGACTCTTGCGATACATACATTCTTTTAATCTCCATAGAATTAAAATTGTATTCAGAGATTGCTCCGCAACCAATTGCTTTATCTTTTTTGAATGCTAAAACAACATAATTTAAATTAGAGATATCATTGAATTGAGATAAAGGATGAGTCTTACCGTCTCTTTCTGCAAGGTCTAAATTTAGTGATTGTACAAGTCTTTTAAATTCTGGATTTTGAGAATTTGTTCTTATTATTTTCATTATGTTTTAGAGTAAATTAAATGACGTACAACATTATATGTATAAATTTTCCTTACGAAACCACTATGGTTAATAAACTTTGTTAGTGATAGTTTTATTTTTCAATTAGTAAGTTTTCTAAATACCTGAGAGCAGAAGCTATTAAATTCTTCCTATTCTTAGCTTTTTGATTAAAAGATTTGAGTAGCTCTCTATCTAACTTTCGTCCTTTTATAAAAACTGATGAAGGATTTTTAAGTGCTGATAGTGTTATCAAAGGGTTACTATCCAGTATTAATAAATTAGCAAGCTTACCCTCTTCAATCGTTCCTATAGAATTCATAATAGAATGTGTTTTGGAAGCATTTACAGTAGCCGTTTTTAATACTTCATAATTAGAAAGCCCGGCTTCTTTGTAAAATTTTAGTTCCTGATGTATTGAAAATCCTGGAAGGGTTACACCAATACCTCCATCTGTTCCGCAAATTATATTTACACCTGCTTTGTGGAGCTTTTGTACGATGGCAATATGAAAGTAATGTTGATTTTTTATTCTACGAACTACAGTTGAATCTTTTAGTTTGGCATTAAACCAACGATCAAATTGTTTTTTACTGTCTACTTTTTTGATCAGTGGATTCATGTATTCCAATGATTCTGAATCTAAAATTGAATCGTCTATCATCATTTGATAGATATTATTAAATACTGTAATTGTAGGGCTATAACTGGTATGCTTTGAAAGTGAAATAGAATCAATAATGGATTGAAGTTTGATCGTATCTAAATCAAACTTTAATGGTTGTTGTACAATTTCTTCAGCATGTTCGATAGATTTGATTTGTGATTTTAAATGATACGAAAAAGGTACTTTTTGTGAAGGATGGGCAACAATATCAATGTTAGAAGTCTCAGCCTGTTCAACCACTGCATCAAAGATTTCTTTATCCAATCCGTAGTAAGTTTTGATTAAATCGTAACCTCTGTCTTTATATGAGATCACTTTTTCTTTAGCTTCACTCGGACTGGTTAGATTTAAATTATCGTCACCAATAAATTCAGTTCCCGTTAGTTTAGGACCCGTCGTAAAAAAGATGGGAGAGAAAATATTGTTTTTAACGACATCCTCCTTAATTCTTAGATGCATAGGCATACCCCATAAATTTCTAACCGCCGTGACTCCATTTGACAGGTAGAGACCAAGTTCGTACCTATCCCAAATATGAACGTGCATGTCGATAAGACCTGGTGTTATGTATTTGTTTTTTGCGTCAAAAATTTGAATTTTATCGACCTCAATAGTATCTGCAATTTTTTCAATTATACCTTCTTTTATGTATACCATTTTGTTTATTAAAACAGTATCCTGATTCATTGGTATTACATTAACGTTGGTAATAAGATAAGAATCATTAGCTGTTAGTTCATTCTTATCAATATTGAGATAGCTAGTTTTTTGTGAATCAACCCAAAGTATAATAATCGAGGTTAGCACTAATAAACCTATGATTGCTAATACAATTTTTAATAAACGTTTTAATATTTTCATTTATCTAATTACTGCTAAAGAGGTATATATGAGAAGTAGTGTGTTTTAACCACTATTTTTTATATATGTTGGTATGGTCAGTTTGCAGTTTATTATAATTAATTTTCATTTTGTTTTCTGCTAGTTCTAATAGTTCTTGAATAAAATTAGTTTTTTCTAAGTGCTTATCTGCATTCTTATTAATCTTTCTTAGATTATCAAAAGTGAGGTATTCAGGGTGATAAATCTCTGAAATTATTGCATATTGATGGCTATTATTGTCTTTAGTTATATTAAATTCATAAATGTAAATTGCTAATTTTGAAGGATTAATATTCCCCATTATTTTATATGTCTCTGTAAAATCAGTCTGAGGTAAAATCTCGCCAAAATAAAGGCTTTTCTTTTCAATTCTCCATTGATTCTTTTTGAAAGTTTCTCCTATAGATTGACCACTTAAAATTTTTAAATGCTCTTTTATGAAAGTACTATCTATAGTCTCAGTAAATTTTACAATAGCAAGGGTTCGCGTAATTTTCTTTCCATCATGTAAACTATATAAATTGGATATTCTTAGTTTACTATTTTGATTAAGAACTTTAACATTATAGTTTCCAAATTTAATTTTAATTCTTTCGCTATTAAGTAGTTTAGGTAATAAAAAGGATTCATGAGAAATTCGAGATAATTTTGAGTGATGATTATTACCACTACAACCAATAAGAACATTAAACAAAAATATGAATAGAATATATATAAAATGTTTGGTTTTCATCTCTTATAATTGGCTATAACGTTTCTTATATGTTGCGTTTGCTTCCCGAAAGGAGTATATGCAATATACAAATTGTTGTGTATAGTTTTTAATATGCAAATCGATTAAAAACGCCAATCAATTTCCATTCTTCATTCAAGTTTTTGTATAGACTGGAGTATCCTCCATTATTACCAAATTTAAAACTAATCATGCTGTATTTATTATCATCAGAAAAAATAGGTCTAGATATTGATAATGGCCAACCTCTCCATTTGTGGGGATTATTATTAAACCGTCTTATTTTCCTTTTCAGCTCTCTTTTTTGTTCTTTAGATTTTGGTTTAATAGATTCCAGAGCAGCATTTATATTAATTTTCTGGTTCTTTTTAGTCAGATAAACTTCATTTAGTTCGTCTATTTTCCATTCCGTTAAGTTTTGAGTAGTGGTTTTTGAAATTAGTTCAATTAAGATTATCGAATCTTTCAAAATCAGCTTACTTTCATTTAGCTCATATAGATAATTATTGATATTCCATTTGTCTGTCTTTAAATTAGGTTTGTAACCTTCTTTGTCAACAATCTTTGTTTTATCAACTAAAGCTAAATCTAATAAATCTTGAGAAGACATACTATAACTGAAAAGCGCTACGAATAAGTATAGTAATTTTTTCATTATTTGTTCAGTTTATTCTCAAAACTAAATTAGTTAGTTTATTCATAAAACTAAAAATGAGTAAACTTACTTTTTTAGAAGATTAACTATCCCAATGATTTAGTTATTAGATTTGATAATTAATACATAATTATACGTTCGTTTTATTTTTTTGTTTTCGTTTTTGAATTGCCATATACATTGCGTGAGGTAACATAATGAATGTCATTCCAGAAAAAGGGATCATATATACTCCGATTAGAACTACAATTAAATACGACCAAATAAATTTACTGGGTATATTTTCAGTAGTTTTTTCAATATAGTCAACTAAAAATCCAATTGGAATTAATAATATTCCAAAATAAACAAACCAAAATGCGGCAAAATTTTCATAATTCATTTGCCCATTTAATAAAGGGAATTCAATAAGTCCTTCACTAATTTTGAAAAACAGTTTATTGGCGAATTCTAGAAACTGTTTGCCAAATGCAAATGGCGAAACACCTAATAAAAAATGAGCAATTCCTATGTATAGTAATATTTTTCCGTTCGTTAATTTCATCTTTTTTCTTTATTTGACACAAAATTAATTACTTTCAAATAAATTGTTTTTGACCTAAATCAAATTATTTTTTATCCGCTCTTATCCTAATTAAGCGTTTCTTGAGTGATTCCTAAAAAAGTTGGAATATGACTTAATGGTGCGATTGATTCAATATTTAGATGTTGTTTTGTTAAACTTTTATAATGTTACATTGCTTAATTGTCTTAAACCGAAGTGAAAATATTCTGTTTCTAAATTAAACAATTACCTTGGATAGTATAATGTGAAATAAGTATTCGTAATCGTGATATTTTTTGGAGAGAAATTCAACTTTATCCTTTTTGGTTTCAAGAATAACGCAATCTTCCATAGTTTCAATATGATGAAGGTTTGGCTTGTCTGTTAGAAAGTCAGTGCTTGAAGTAAAGTAAACTAATCTATAATTTTCTGATTATTATTAATGTAATACGTTTTTAGAGATCTTTTTATCACATAAAGTAATTTGTTTTTGTTACTCTTCCACTACAATCTGCTTACCTTTTTTGTATTCAAGTATTTTACCGTTAGCCTCCCAACTTGAAATTGTTTCTTTCTCAAGATTACTATAATTAAGAGCTGTTTTATCAATTATTTCATTCAATTTTAATGACATACAACAGACTAGTATAAGAGTAGTAAATGGTTTTTAAGTATTAATTTATAGACTTAGATCCACTATAAACATAAAAAAGCGATTTCGATGAAGCACCGAAACCGCTATTGTTTTTATACATTGTTAGGCATTGGTGTTATTTCACTATTTTGATGATGTTTTCTACCATTTCTACTCTTGCAGTTGTTATAAAACCATCAAATTGTTCTTTGGTCATATTTGGGTTTTCAATAAACTCATAATTTGAAGTCCACACTATCATTGACTTGTTGTAACCTAAATCAATTACCTTAATCATATTGTTCATATTTTTTGCAGGAACTCCTTCGACAACTTGGTACGAGTAAGTTCTAGTTTTATCATCGAAGCCAGTTATCTTTTCTTTAAAGTGACCTTTTCCATCTGCTGAAGTACAAACTCTCTCCCCACCAATTCCTTTTGGACCTTTCCATTGCACTTTTGATACGAATGATGATAACTTATCTATATTGTCCATTTCACGAATTTGTTCCCAAACTTCATCTGCAGAACTTTCTATTTCGGTTACCAATGGTGATTGAGCTTGTAATGTAAAGGTTGAAAAAATAAATACGGTTAATAAAATTGCTATTTTTTTCATGATTTTAATTTTTGAATGTTATTGAAATTTGTTTTTATGTTTAAGTTTTTATTAATGTAGCCTTAGGGTACTTCTTCTTTATTTCCTTGTATTTGTTAGTTCCACCAGTAACACGTTCGCCTGTTTCGATGTAGTGTTTTAATCCTACAAGAGTGCCAGACAATTGTTTTTTAAATCCTCCTTTGGCAATTATTCCTAAAAAGGCTGGTTTTGTTCTAAATTGAAATTCATATGAAGCGGTTGAAGTTCCATCGCCATTGTCTTTTACTCGGTAAAAAGCTTGAGAATTATCAAAGTTTAAAGGAAGTTTCGCTCCATCAATAACTACATTACGCATTACCATATTTTCATTATCGATTTCTGCAATTCGCTCTTTAGACCATTGCGTCCCTTTAATATTAAAATTGCATTTACGTTTGGCTCCTAATTCACCTTTTAAAGAACCATTGGTATAATCTGATGTATATATATACGGTGAAAAGTTTGATATTTCTCAGTAATCTAAAACCATTGCTTTCCATACACGTTCAGCAGGTGCCTCTATTTTCATTTCTACCTTAACCGCACGAAATTTTTTTTCCATACTTTGTGCAGATACATTAATACTAAATATCCCTATTAGTATTAATGCTAACGTCGATTTGATTTTGTTTTTCATAATTTAAAATTTAAGTTCTACTACTTTGATACCGCTTTTGAGTTGGTGTTACAAAACCTATACAACTTTCTATAGTAGTTTTTCAATTTCTTTTACTTTATTCTGGCTAGGGGTTCCTGTTTCAACAAAGTGTTTCAAATCATTTGGAATGTATTCTATTTGTTTACTTAGTTGCATTTTCATCATAGGTCTCATAATGCTACCTATTAAACCTTTTGTTTTTACGACTAAATGCATTTGCACTTTTGTCTTTTCAGAGTCTATTGTTAACAGTTGCCAATTATTAATTGCAGTATCTACAAAAAAAGGAAAGCCTTGAATAACTTCATATTCAAGAATATAATTACCGATGTCAAATTTTTTGATTACCTCTTTGATCTTGCCTGACGGCAATTCGCAAGCTCTATTATTTGATGGAGCTCCCTTAATCACTGGTGAACTAAAACCTTTTGAATGATTTAAGCCTGATGCCCATTTGTAGGCATCACCAAATTGATTCCCCAGTATTTCCCATACTGCTTCTATAGGTTTGTTGATAATGATTTCTTTTTTGAATTCCATGTCAATAAATTTTATGTGCATTAATGATTTACTGTTTTGATACAGACAAGTACAATGTGTTACAAAATGAAAAAGGTTACTTCATCATGAAGTAACCTTTTTAATCATTTAAAAGAAGTTTTTCAGAACTTATAAATTGAAATAGGCAGAAAGTTTATCATTATTTATGAGCTCTTTGATAATGGTTTCTTTATTAAAATCTTCCTTAACTGGATGTTCTTGAAATAGTTTACTATAAGTTGATGTAAAATCATTTAAAGCTTCTTCATGATTGTCCTCAACAAAATCTTTTACTTTCGTTTTTGTTTTGATATTAAAAAGCATTTTTTCTTCGTCTAAAACACCCATTTGTTTCAAAGCTTTTGCTTTTTTTGGACATCGACAAGGATTTTTTTTATTAACGAGACCACATTTGTTGTTCATATAATTAAACAAATCTTTACGTGCTCTGTGAAGTTTTATTCTAAAATTTTGGGGGCTTATTCCAAAAATATCTCCTCCAAGTGTATGGTCAATTCCAAAACTTGCTCCAAGAATGAATATTAATCGCTGTTCTCTATTAAGGCACATAATCATTCCGCTCATACATTGAATCTGCATTTCTTTTGATAGTTCTTGATAGTTTATTTCATCTTCAACGCTCAATTCTGGATTTGGAACTTGGTCTAAGCGCTTTCCATAATCATCAAAATCAGAAAACTGTGCTTCGCCTTTTCTTCTTTTAGATAGTAAAAACTCATTAACAACGATACGATATAGCCATGTTCTAAATTTACTTTTAAAATTAAATTGTCCTAATTTGGTTATTACTTTAATAAGAACTTCTTGAGTTAAATCTTGAGCATCAATAGAGTTATGACACATTTTCCAAGCCACATTGTAAATGAAAGGCTGATGAAAACTTATAATTTTATTTAGAGATTCCCTATTGCCCTCTATAGCTTGTTTGACGAGGTTTTGTTGTTCTGTGTCTGAATAAGATTTACTAAAAGGAAATTCCATAGTATAAAGGTTTTTTTAGTTTAGATACAGAATTCTTAAAAGTGTTACAAAAGTTATTGAATTGAGGATTGTTTTTTTCAGTTTGTGACTAACGCCAAATATATAAATCGAATCAAGGCAAGTATACCTTAATCAATTGATCTATCTGCGTATTTTTATTTCTTTTTTTAGTTCTTCAATCAGTTTGTTTTCGCTCATCATATCCTGAAATATGCTGCTTTTAGGAAGAAAGTATAATGTCTTTAATTCTCCCGATTTCATATACTTTATTTTAAACGGTAAATCATCAAAAAGAAAAGTCCGTTCAATATTTTTTACATCATTTAATGGAATTAAATTTTTAGATGTTACATTTCCAATTGATAAAGATTGTTCATTCCAATAGACTGTTTTGAGTTTAGTTATTCCCATGCTGCGCATAATAAATAGACCGATAATCCAAAAAGTTATTATTATAAAGTTTGTTTTGAAGTCAAATATGAATAGCATAATAAAAACTATAATGGAGAAAATGATGAATTTTACAATTAATATTATCTGAAAGATTTTCGTAAGATTAGAAGATATTTTTTTATTCATTTTAATTTAATACTAACGTGTTCGTGTATGATGTCGTTACGTTGGTTAGGTTAAATTTAGCAAAAGAAAATAGAATAAAGGATTTGCAAATAATTATTCTGAATAAACAAAGAGTAAGTAATGCATTATACACGTCTTAAGTTTACAATCTCTTAATTTTAAGGTTTAATCAGAAAGAACAAAAGAGAGGAATAAGATTAATATACACGTAGAACATTGCAGTTCGTCAACATTGATAATCCCTTCTCTTT
>NZ_OMPF01000027.1:0-97503 GCF_900312735.1 Aquimarina sp. AU119
TCCATATTCCGCTCAGATAAGATTCCACTTCTTTTTGAGATTCACAACATTTGAGATGTTGTCCGATTACGGTGAGTGGTAAAAAAAATAATATTAAAATTAACTTCTTCATCATATTGTACACAACAATTGAATATAGTTACCATGGTAACTATATTTCTTTTATGTGGGGAACTAAATTAATAAATCTTTTATGTTTTTAAACTTTTTTATTGCTACATGGGTATAAATTTCTGTTGTTTTACTGGAATTGTGCCCTAACAAGACTTGTATATATCGTAAATCTATTCCTTCTTCTAATAGGTGTGTTGCAAAACTATGCCTTAACATATGTGGATGTACCGATTGATTGATTTTAGCCTTTTTCGCAGCTTGAGTAACAACTTTAAAGACACTGGTAGGACTATATTTCTTTCCAGGTTTTATGGCCTCAAATAAGTATAGTTTTGGTTTGTATATTTTGTAATATGCTCTAAGGTTATTAAGAACCACTTGATTAATAACCGTATATCGATCTCTATTTCCTTTAGCTTGTCTTACCTTAATAAGCATGCTGTTACTATTGATATCTGTGATTTTTAGATCTAATAATTCACTTCTTCGTAATCCAGAAGAATATAACAAACTAATAATACATTTATGTTTTAGGTTTTTTGTAAGGTTAATCATTTTTAATATATCCTCTTTAGCCAATATGCTGGGTAGCTTCTGTTCTTTTCTAGGCCTTTCAATACTATAAAATCGATTAGGCATTCCCATTACGACCTCATAATAAAATTTAATACTATTAATAGCTTGATTAATATAGCTGTTAGACTTATTTTCTCGAATCAGATGTTGTAAATAATTACGTATCTCTTGTTCAGATAGTTCTACAATTGGGCAATCGTAAAAGTGGTTGATAAATTTTTCAAATTGAGAAATATAAGTTTTACAAGTGTTTAGAGCGTATCTTTTAAGTTCTAGTTTTTTTAAATATTCTTCAGGGACGTAATTATAAGAAGTAGTTTTGACTCTGTTGCGATACCAGTTAATATCGATTGGAGTATTATTCCTTATTGTTTTCTCCTTAAAAAAGGAATTACTATTAATCCATGCAATACCACGAAATGTTTCAAAAATTATATCTAGATTCTCCCTGGTATTCTTAATGTAAACCATAGCATATGTTTTACTCCACTTAGGATTAGGTAATTCTTTTACCAAAGCGTGTATGACTTTATCCGGATAAAATTGTAAACCGATCATTTTCTCATTTTGTATAAATAGATGTTTTATTGTTATGTGTTTAGAAGGATTCATAGGGTAAAAATGATGGAAAAAAATACTTTAATCGTGTTTTATCCGTATAATATTCGCATATTATTCGTTTAAAAAAATTATAATGAAAAAATGCCCAGTTTGTGATACTGTAATTACGGGAAGGTCAGATAAAAAATATTGCTCTGCATATTGCAAATCTGCACAGCAATATGAAAAAAGAAAACAAGAAGAAGATGAGTATTATAAAATAGATAAACAATTAAAGACGAATAGAAAAATACTAAAAGCTTATAATAAATCAGGTTTATCAACTGTAAGAAAAGAGAAATTACTAGCAGAAGGTTTCAATCCAAAATATTTTACACACTACTGGAAAAATACCAAAGGACAAGTCTATCTTTTTTGCTACGAATATGGGTTTTTATTGCTGAAAGAAAATCAAAAAGAAAAGTACATTTTGGTAAAATGGCAAAAATATATGGAGGTGTAATTTTACGTAAATATTAAACGTTTTGTTTATCAGTTATTACTGGCAAACAACAAATGCGTTCCCGAATCTGTTGATAAATCTAATTTAACAGCTATGGTACTAGTTTGTGATTGAAAAATATGTGTCATAGCAAGAGTGCCTTGTTTCTCAGATTTGATATGCGAATATTCTGAAACAAATCTGGATAATAATTTTAAAACATAATTTTGATCATTAGTCATATAAGTAACTTGTCCGGATTTTGAATTAACTCTTACTCCATAATAAAAACTATCAGTTTTCTTCCAGTTATAAAATACATATTTATCATTAGTTTGATCTGACTTAGAAAAACCCCGTTTTTTAAGAAATGCTTCAAAACCAGTATTATCATTAGATTTTTTATAATTTGAAAGCGTTGTCCATTCTTGTTCTTTTAAGTATTGACCAAAAACAGAAGGGGTAGAAAAGAACAAAAGAAAACCAAAGAGGACTAAATTTTTCATATTATTATTATTGCATTGACTATAAATGTAATAACAAAGATACTTTTGGATTAGTATATGTTAACTAATATAATTCCATATGTTTTTATGCTTAGCTAACTGCTGATAGGTGTATAATAATACTTTATTTTTTTCAGCAGATAAGGAAGGATCATCATTTAGAATCTTCATAGCATAATAACGAGCAGTCTTTAAAATATCATTATCTCTTACAATGTCTGCTATTTTTAGATTTAGTACTCCGCTCTGTTGTGTTCCCATAATATCGCCTGGGCCACGTAATTTTAAGTCTACTTCGGCAATATCAAAGCCATCGTTAGTGCGAACCATCGTTTCTAATCGGGTTTTACTGTCTGCAGACAGTTTAAAACTTGTCATAAGAATACAAAAACTTTGTTCTGCACCTCGCCCCACGCGTCCACGCAATTGATGTAATTGAGATAAACCAAATCGTTCTGCACTCTCAATGATCATTACACTGGCATTTGGGACATTGACTCCAACCTCAATAACAGTAGTAGCTACCATAATTTGAGTTTCTCCTTTTACAAAACGATCCATTTCGTAATCTTTATCAGCGGGTTTCATTTTACCATGAACAATAGAAATTTGATATTGTGGAGCAGGGAAGGAGCGAGCAATACTTTCATAACCGTCCATAAGATCTTTATAGTCCATAACTTCAGATTCCTGAATTAGTGGATATACCACATAAACCTGGCGACCTTTTTGGATCTCGTCGGCGATAAACTTAAATACTTTTAGACGATTACTATCGTAGCGATGTACAGTTTTAATGGCTTTACGACCAGGGGGGAGCTCATCAATTACAGAAATATCCAGATCTCCATATAAACTCATAGCTAATGTTCTGGGTATGGGTGTAGCAGTCATTACAAGAATATGAGGAGGATACGTGTTTTTATGCCATAATTTTGCACGTTGTGCTACTCCAAATCGGTGTTGCTCATCAATAATAGCAAGTCCAAGATTTTTAAACTGTACTTTATCTTCTAGAATAGCATGGGTACCAATTAATATATGTAGTGAGCCATTTTCTAATTCTTCATGAATTTGCCGCCTTTCTTTAACTTTAGAGCTTCCCATTAATAGTTTTACATTCACATCCAGATCTTTCGTGAGCTCCTGGATTCCCATATAATGTTGATTAGCCAAAATTGCTGTGGGAGCCATTAAACAAGCCTGAAAACCATTATCTATAGCCAATAACATAGTCATTAATCCCACTATGGTTTTACCAGAACCTACATCTCCTTGAAGGAGTCGATTCATCTGGGCGCTACTACCAATATCATTGCGAATTTCTTTAATAACCCTTTTTTGAGCATTGGTCAGCTCAAAAGGAAGATGATTTTTATAAAAGGTATTGAAATGTTCTCCGACTTCAGTAAACGGAAAACCTTTGATTTTTTGTTTTCGAATCAGCTTTTTGGTAATGAGTTGTAACTGTATGTAAAACAACTCCTCAAACTTAAGACGATATTGTGCTTTAGCAAGTAATTCTTGGTTTTTAGGAAAATGAACATTAAAAACAGCTTCACTTTTTGAAATTAACTTTAATTCCTCCAGAATTTCACTCGAAAGTGTATCATAAAAACGTACTTTGGTTTCAACAAATAGTTGTTGCATCATTTTACTCATTACACGGTTTGTGATGCCTTTATTAGAAAGCTTTTCTGTAGAAGGGTAAATAGGTTGCATGACAGTTCTTAAGTTTTTCTCATGTTCTGTAAGCAACTCCATATCTGGATGTGGCATATTAAACCCATTATAGTATTTCGTTTTCCCGAAAATAACATAAGGAGTATTAAGTTTTAGGTTTTCCTTAATCCACTTTTGTCCCCTAAACCATACCAGTTCCATTTCGCCAGTGTCATCTATAAACTTAGCAACCAAACGTTTTCCTTTCTTCTGTGCTACAGTTTTTATATTGATAATTTTGCCAATAATCTGTACTTCTGCAGAATTACGTTGTAATTCATTGATTTTATAATATTTTGTCTTATCGAGATATCGGTTAGGGAATAGGTTAATAAAATCTTGATAGGTATGAATACCTAATTCAGAACGTAAGAGCGTTGCACGGGATGGCCCAACACCCTTAAGGTAATCAATAGGAGTTTGTAAAATATTAGGATTCATTAGAACGAAGATAGTATTTCTTAGAAAATAGTTCAACCCCAATTACTCATTAGAACTTCGTTACGAAGTTGGAAAATACAATAAACACTGATATTTTCTAAGTTTTAGCATAGTAGCGCTATGGTTAAACTTAAAAATGTAGCAAAGCGATTGTGTTTGAAGGAGTTTTTCAGCTGTAGTAGATTTTCTAATGAGTAATTTGGGTTAGAGCTAAAATTTGCCACATAGACAGAGTAAAATCGTTATTTTGGCAGAACGTTTGATTGATGAAAGAGGTGTTAGGAGTATATTAAAGGATTTAAAACTCGACTAAATCAACTTTAATACAAATCTCATTTTATTATAAATAAAAGAAACAGAGACAAATGAAATTAATTTTAGCCCTTTTTACAGTTTTATTTTCATATACGGGTTTTGCGCTGGAGGTAGATTCAGACTTAATGTATAGCAATACCTTAGAACAATCACAAGTTGATTTTTTAGAGGGTAAAGTAGATGTATTGGTCAATGCAAAAACAAAAACTGTAAAAGGAAAAGTACAGTATACATTAACAATGTTAAAAACGGCAACATCTATTTTTGTGGATGCGCAAAACATGAAAATCAAAACCGTGACCCTGGATGGAGAAAAAGCAAACTTTAAATATGATGACAAGAAGATTGTTATTAATTCTGATTTTAAAGTAGATGCTAAACATAAGATCTCAATTGAATTTGAAGCCACGCCCAAAAAAGCATTATACTTTGTTAAAGATTATCATGGTAAAGATCAGATATGGACACAAGGTCAAGGTAAATATACTTCTAATTGGTTGCCTAGTTTTGATGATATGAATGAAAAGGTAGTATTTGATCTGTCTATTGATTTTGAAAAAGGATATGAAGTAATAGCAAATGGAAAACTTGTAAAGAACGAAGCGATCAATGATTCTATACAAAGTTGGCAGTATGATATGCAAAAGCCAATGAGTAGTTATTTAGTGGCTTTTGCTATTGGTAAATATGAAAAGGTAGTCGAAGTTTCTGCAAATGGAACACCTTTAGAAATGTATTACTACCCTGGAGATAAAGAAAAATATCAATCTACATACAAGCATAGTAAGAAGATATTTGATTTTTTGGAGAAAGAGATAGGATATTCTTTTCCTTGGCAGAATTATAAACAAATTCCTGTAAAAGATTTTTTATATGCAGGTATGGAAAACACAGGGACTACTATTTTTTCTGATGCTTTTGTAGTAGATGAAACTGCTTTTATTGATAGAAATTATATTAATGTAAATGCGCATGAATTGGCACATCAGTGGTTTGGTGATTTGGTTACAGAAACTGAAGGGACTCACCATTGGTTGCAAGAAGGTTTTGCAACATACTATGCTTTATTAGCAGAAAAAGAAATTTTTGGAGAGGATTATTTTCTATATAAATTATATGAAAGTGCAGAGCAACTTACAGAATTATCCAAAACAAAAAATGCTACAGCATTATTAGATCCCAAAGCGAGTTCATTAACATTTTATCAAAGAGGAGCCTGGGCTATTCATGCACTTAGAGACCTTATAGGAGATACCAGTTTTAAAATAGTAATTCATAACTACCTAGAAAAACATAAATTTAAGAATGCAACCACAAATGATTTTATTACAATAGCAGAAGAGGTGAGTGGTACTGATTTGACTTCCTTCAAGAAATTATGGTTAGAAAATGTAAAATTCCCTTCACAAGAAGCATTAGATATTCTTACCAAATCCGATTTTATTAAGAGTTACCTCGGTTTAGCTCAGGAACGCACACAACCCTTGGCAGGAAAATGGGGGAGATTAGCAAAAGCACTGGATTTTCCTGTAAATGATTACATTGGTCAAGAGGTGATTTATCAACTAGAAGGAAAATCAGATCAGGAAATTATTGCCTTATATGATAAAGCTTTTGCTACAAATAATATTTTTGTTCGACAAGCTATTGCCAATACCTTAAGCGATGTTCCTAAGGATTTACAACAACAATATGAATCCTTATTAAGTGATCCATCATATGCAACCATAGAACCGGCCTTGTATCATTTATGGGCTAGTTTTCCAGAAAAAAGAAAAGAATATTTAGAATTAACCAAGGAAGTGATAGGCTTTAATACTAAAAATGTTAGAATGCTTTGGTTAGTTTTAGCTTTAAATACTAAAGAGTATCAAACTGAAAATCATCAAAAGTTTTACTTTGAATTGGTAAACTATACAGCACCAAAATTTAATTTTAATACTCGCGAGAGCGCTTTTACTTATTTGGAAAGTTTACAGGCTTTTTCCGACAAATCATTAATACATCTTGTAGATGGTGCCACACACCATAATTGGCGTTTTAGAAACTCTTGTAGAAAAATTCTTGATAAATTATTAAAGAATGAAAAATATCAAAAGAAATATGTAGTTTTAATGAATAATTTACCAAAAAATCAACAAGATTTTTTACAGAAAAAATTAACCCCATAAAATAGAATATGCGTGCATTAGTAATTTCCGGAGGTGGCAGTAAAGGAGCTTTTGCAGGTGGCGTAGCACAGTATCTAATTAAAGATTTAGATAGAGAGTATGACCTTTTTCTTGGTACCTCTACGGGAAGTCTTTTAGTTTCACATTTGGCTTTGTCTAAAATCGAAGAAATAAAAAGTTTTTATACTTCGGTAAATCAATCTTCAATATTTAGAAACTGTCCATTTATTGTCAAAAAGAAAAAGGGATATACAAGTATTAGTATTAATCATTTTAATGTTTTGCGTAATCTGATTAGAGGTAAAAAATCATTTGGGGATAGTAAAAATTTAAGAAACCTTGTAAGAAGTGCAATTTCTAATGAATATTTTGAAATTTTAAAATCAGGAGAAAAGGATGTTATCGTTACGGTGACTAATCTTTCGGCTAATATTGTTGAGTATAAATCTATTAAAGAGTGTACATACGAGGATTTTTTGGACTGGATTTGGATATCATGCAATTATCCACCTTTTATGAGTTTGGTCAGGAAAAATAATTGTGATTATGTTGATGGAGGGTTAGGGTCTATGGTGCCGATAGAAGAAGCTATTAAAAGAGGAGCAACAGAGATCGATGTTATCGTTTTAGAAACGGAAGTTAATTACCTTAATCGTATGCCTACAAAGAATCCCTTCTCTTTAATAACCAATATGGTCGATTTTATGATGGATAGAATTGAAAATCAAAACATTAGAATTGGTAAATTTAGAGCAATAGAACAAGATGTATCCATGGACTTATATTTTACTCCAACTGTCCTTACGACAAATTCATTAATTTTTGATAAAGAAAAAATGACCGAATGGTGGACAAAAGGTTATGAATTTGCAAAACAAAAAAATATATCAAACCCCTTATAAAAAAATATGCGAGCATTAGTAATTTCAGGCGGAGGAAGTAAAGGAGCATATGCCGGTGGTGTAGCACAATATCTGATCCAGGAACAAGGAAAAAAATATGATCTTTTTTTAGGTACCTCTACAGGTAGTTTATTGATTGCACAGCTGGCATTAGGGAATATCGATAGAATGTACGATATCTATACCAATGTAAATCAACATACAATTTTTAATGTAAATCCATTTATAGTCAGAAAAAAAGGAAATCGAGAGTTTGTATCTGTTAACTTTTTTTCATCATTATGGCAGTTCATTAAAAGAAAACGAACTTTTGGAGAAAGTAAAAACCTAAGAAGAGCTATTAGAAGGAATTTCTCAGAAGCAGAATTTAGATTGGCTCGTAAAAAAGTAGATGATATTGTTGTTACCGTTACTAACCTTACCAAAAATAGAACAGAGTATAAATCTATAAAAGATTGTTCTTATGAAGACTTCTGTGACTGGGTTTGGATATCTTGTAATTACGTTCCTTTTATGAGTTTGGCAACCAAAGATGGTTACGAATATGCAGATGGTGGTTTTGGATGTATGGTTCCTATTAGAGAAGCAATACGACGTGGAGCTACAGAGGTGGATGCCATTATTCTAGAATCTGAAAACATGGAGTACAATAAAGTTCTTGGAAAAAATCCATTTTCTCTTATGGTGAATTTGTTTAGCCATATGTTAGATCAAGTTGAAGGTCATGATACTGTAGTTGGTAAATTAGCTGCAATTAATAAAAATGTACCGTTAAATTTATATTATACACCTTCTAAACTCACCGAGAATTCTTTGATTTTTAATAAAAAATTAATGGGGAGCTGGTGGAGACAAGGATTTGAATATGCCGCAGAAAAAGCAAAACAAGCAGAAGAAAATAAACTTAAAGATATTGATTTAGCCGGGTAATTGTCTAGCTTAAGATACTTTTAATGATATATCAATTTTTAGACACTGTTCTTACTAGTGCAATTTGTTGTTGACCGTATATTCCTTCAGATCATACAAACTTTAGGGATATTCAAATTAAAAAAGGAAATAATTTATATTTTTTATACTTAAAAAACCATATCTGTTACTAGCATTCACTTTTATTAAGTTTCTTTAAAACAAAAAATATCTATGATAAGAATTGTATTAAAAAGAATTTTTGCATTAGCCTTTCTTTTTGCAATAATGAGTATGAATGCGCAAATACCACCACCAAATACACCTTGGGTTAAAATATTTTCTGAAGAATTTGATGGAAGTTCAGTGAATACAAGTGACTGGATTATTAGAACAGATGAACTAAGAGGATTTAGTAGTAACTCTCTTGATGTAAGTGGTGGTACATTAAAAATAAATAATACTTATCCCGCAGGAGGTAGACCTCTTGGAGGATGGATTGAATCCAGACGTAAACCTATTGGAAATGATAGGTATGGTTATTACGAAGCAAGGATAAGAATAACTGCAGATCCTAATGGACGTATTTGGCCAACATGGTGGATTTGGGGGAAAAATTTTCGAAATGGAGCTCCTGGACCAACTGCTACAGAATTTGATTTAATGGAGTATAGCGGTTTTGCTACACGATTCTTCGAAAATAAAGCAACAACTTCTCATCATTATAGTGAAAAAAGAGTAATCGATGGTAAAACCAAAATTGATGCAAGCATAGAAAGTGTAAGAACTAGAAATGCATTCGAATGGCATGTATGGGGGATGTATTGGACTCCTACAGAAGTTTCTTTTTACTATGATGGAGTAAAATACTTAACCACAGATCAGCCTGAAGATGCGGCAAATGACCCTTATGATATGAGCCTTATATTGTCATCTTCTCCACATACAGTAGATGTTGCAGATTATAATAGTGGATCAGGAGGTTTTCAACCTAATCATCCAGATGCAGCCACTGCAGCTCAAGCTGGACAAACATTACCAAGTTTTGAAATTGACTGGGTACGAGTATGGAGTTTAGGTTCAACCGTTGGAACGAGTGATTGTCAAGGGTTGCCTAATGATATTTGTCAGGCAATTAATATCACAAATACTAATTTTAAGGTACGATCGGCGGGAGAAAGTTGTAAAGGAAGTAAAAATGCTACAATATCAATTGAGGCTACACAGAAACTTCAGTATACTGCGGTTATTGAAGGAACCTCAATGTCGAATGAATTTGATACAATTACATCTTTTGATGGTCTTGGGAGTGGAAACTATACGGTATGTATTACTGCCGAAGGTCTTCCTGATTTTAAACAATGTTTTGAATTAGTTATTAAAGAACCTCAGAACTAAGTGACCAGTCCTTATATAAAGGATTAAAAAAGAAGTAAAGAAATTTAAAAAAAATAAAAATGAAAGAAATTAAAATAATAGTTTCACTTATTGGGATTGCTTTTTTATTGAACTGTAGTGGTTCTGATGATGGGGAAGGGACCCCTTCTGGAGTAACTCCTGACCCTGCATCTTTGGTGTTTCCATCAGAAAATGCAACCTGTACTTCTGGTACATTTATATCTTCTACAGAGAGTGAAATTGATTTTGAATGGAATACGGCAAAAAATGCAGTAAGTTATATCGTTAATATTACAGATTTAAAAACAAATACGACTTCGAAAGTATCATCAAGAGAAACTACTGTCAAAATTAAATTATTACAGGATAATTCATATACCTGGTCCGTGACAGCTATTGGCTCTGGAGATGCAGAAACGAGTACAAGTCCCGTTTGGGAATTTTACAGTCCAGCAGAAGGTGTTGTAAATTATGCTCCTTTTCCTGCAGAAATAAGCACTCCAAAAAATCTGGATGTTTTAACCGGTTTATCAAAAACCATAGAATGGATAGGTGCAGATGAAGATAATGATATTACATCTTATGATGTATTTTTGGGAACCACAAACCCTCCGGTAGATGTTTTAGGAAATACAACTAGTACAACAATAGCAAGTCGAAGTTTAACCGCTGCAACTACCTATTATATTCAGATTGTTACCAATGATGCTTTTGGTAATAAAACCAAATCTGCGGTAACAGCTTTTTCTACTCCTTAAGATAAAAGAAACGTTTTAATAAAAAAAGAAACCGGTTATCGTATAGAATAACCGGTTTTATATGATAATTAGGAGTCTTTATAAAACTAAAAAAGTCCGCTAACCTCGCTTTTGATTACAGCTAATGCTGTATCACTAGGAGAACCTTTTTCTACTAATTCGGTAAGAATAATTTCTCTCATTTTATCAGCAGAATCGACATCTTCTTTTAAAGTAGCTTTTCTGATAATACCAATTGTAGCATTTTTAGCTGCTCTAACTGTATTCCAACTTTCATCAGAGATATAGATTTGCTGGGTAAGATTATGCTCAAATTCTTGATCTATAGTATGTACTAATAGGGTTTCATAACTTTTTTTATCTTCTCCTACAGGAGCCATTCTGGTTAATAATTTACCAGGAGATATTCTTTCCAGAAATAAAACCATACGCTCATATGCCTGAAGTTTAAGAGGAAGGGCTTGTTTTTGATTTTCTTTGTGCAAAAGAAACCTACGTCGTCTTTCTTCATTTGTAGTATGCATTTTAAAAAAATATACTGCAAGTAGTGTAATAAGTATTGCTGGGATTAAAGAAATAATTAAAGGTATAATTTCAAATTTCATTCTATTGTATTAGTTATATGGTAAGATTGTTTTTCAGTTCTTTATTTAGAATAGCCTCCAAGATACGTACATTCTTTTAAATCTTGATTACAAGTATACTCTACTTTGGTTTTTGCATATTTAAAAGATTCTTCTAACGTCTTAGTTAATTCTCCATCATCTACATTAAGATCGATATCGTTCATAGTAAACTGGCAAGGGTGTTCATACCCGGCTGCATGTGTGATTTCTGTAAACTCTTTTCTGAAGGTCTTAAAATATTGAGCAAGACGATCAGATTTAAGCGGTATATTAATCCCCTTTTGTAGCCATTTACTTTGTGTAGCTACACCACTTGGACAACGGTTGGTATGACATATTTGTGCCTGGATACAACCAATACTCATCATAGCTTCTCGGGCTACGTTTATGCAATCTACACCCATAGCAAAGGCCATAGCGGCCTTAGCAGGAAAACCTAGTTTTCCACTTCCAATAAAAACTACCCTATCGGTTAAATTGTGTTTTTGAAAAATTTTATAAATAGCAGTAAATCCATAGACCCAAGGAAGAGATACATGGTCAGCAAAACTTGGAGGTGCCGCTCCTGTACCACCTTCGCCACCATCTATAGTGATAAAATCAGGACCTCTATTTGTTTTTGCCATAAGCTCAGCAAGGAGCTCCCATTGCTCTGTTTTACCAATAGCTGCTTTTATCCCGACAGGAAGTCCTGTTTCTGAGGCAATGTCTTCAATAAATTGAAGAAGTTCAGGAACATTTGTGAAAGCAGTATGCGAAGAAGGAGATAAAACATCTTTACCAACTTCTACTCCTCGTATTTGTGCAATTTCGGGAGTGATTTTTGTTCCGGGTAGTACACCGCCTTTCCCTGGTTTTGCACCTTGAGATAACTTAATTTCAATGGCGCGAATAAAAGGGTTTTTTGTCACTAATTCCTTCATCTTCTGCATTGAAAAATCACCATCTTCATTTCTTACACCAAAATACCCTGTTCCGAAATGAAAAATAACATCACCACCATTACTGTGATAGGGAGAAAGTCCGCCTTCACCGGTATTATGATACGCATTTGATTTTTGTACTCCGATATTTAAAGATTCTACAGCTCGAGCAGAAAGAGAACCAAAACTCATTGCAGAGATATTAATCACAGATCCTGGTCGATAAGGTTTTGTTCTATTATTATATAGCCCCATCACCTTTGCACAAGGAAGAAAGGATTTGTCTTCTTTGTTAGGATGATTTTTATCCATTTTAAAAGGAATCATACAGTTCTTAACAAAAATATGTTGATGCACATAGATATCTCTATCTGTACCAAAACCCTCGTAGTTATTTTCATTTTTTGAAGAAGCATAGACCCACCCTCGTTCAATCCTGTTAAAAGGAAGTTCTTCTCTATTATTTGCTACAAAATATTGCCTAATTTCTGGACCAATACTCTCTAGTAAATATCTTAGATGGCCAACAATTGGAAAGTTATGACTAATAGTATGTCTTTGATTAAAAAAGATATCTCGTATTGCAATCATTACTAATACAGCAATACCCCATGCCCACCAAGGGATCGCTCCTAAAAAACTAAGTATACTTTCCATTTCTATTTTATCTATTGCGCATTAAGATAATCAAGTGTTAATTGTGACATTACTTTAACTCCTAATAGTAATCCACTTTCGTCAATATAAAAATCCGGAGTATGATGTGCTGCTACTTTTTTAGCTTCAGGAGATTTTCCTCCTAAAAAGAAATAAAATCCAGGGACAACCTCTTGAAAATAAGAAAAATCTTCACCACCAGTAGTTGCTTTAGATAAAATTACATTTTCTTTACCAGCAATACCTTCAATGGTGGGTAACATCTTTGTTACAAGATCCGGGTCATTATAAGTAATTGATGTGTTATTTTGAAAATCAATAGTTGCTTCTCCGCCATAAGCTTTGGCAATAGAAGGTACCATTTCTTTCATACGACGAATAATAAGTGCTCTCATTTGAGGGTCTAATGTACGTACAGTACCAATCATTTCTGCGCTTTCGGGAATGATATTAAAACGTACTCCACTAGTAATTTTACCAACTGTAATTACTGCAGCCTCACTTACAAGAGGAGATTCTCTACTAATAATAGTTTGTAAACCATCAATTATCTTAGCAGAAATCAAAATGGGATCGACCCCTGTCCATGGTGCCGAACCATGAGTTTGTTTTCCTTTTACATTAATAACAAATCGTTCTACAGCTGCCATTGTTCCTCCTGGTTTATATCTAATTTTTCCAACATCTGTTCCAGAATTAATATGCAAACCAAAAATAGCATCAACATCGGGATTTTTTAGTACTCCTTCTTTGATCATTAATTTTGCTCCGCCTTCTTCTCCTGGAGGAGGGCCTTCTTCTGCAGGTTGAAAAATAAACTTAACGGTTCCATTTATTTTATCTTTATGTTTGGCAAGAGTTTCTGCAACTCCCATAAGGATAGAAATATGAGTGTCGTGGCCACAAGCATGACTAACTCCAACCTCTGTATCCAGAAAAGTAGTTTTTACCACCGATTTAAAGGGCACATCAGCACGTTCTGTAACCGGTAACGCGTCTATATCTGCTCTTAAAGCCACAGTTTTACCTTCTTTTCTTCCTTTAAGAATACCAACTACACCGGTCTTTGCAACATTTTCTGTTACTTCCATACCTAAATCCTTAAGATGTTTGGCAATTTTTTTAGCAGTTTCGAATTCTCGATTCGAAAGCTCAGGATTTTGATGAAAATCCCGTCTCCATTCGATTACTTTGGATTCTAATTTTTCTGCTGTGGTTTTTATATCAGGATCAATTTTTTGTGCCTGAATAGAACAAAAAACCATTAGAAGGATAAATACAATAGATTGTGTTTGTGTTTTCATGAGTTTATCAATATTATTTTAGAAGTCAAATAATCTAAAAAATGTTAGAATCAGCAAGTATAATAATCATTTTTAAAATATGCTTATATAAATACTTAAATTCATTACGATTAAAAATTAATAAGTCTATAGTCTTGATTTTGCAATTGTACCAAAGCAGTCATTGCAGAAAGTGCAAATTGCACTTGAGGCAAAGCATCTTGTCTAGTAATATTTCTATATGCAGCGGTTTGCCCACATAAAATAATTTGCACTCCTTTTTCTGACAAAGCCGAAAGGAGAGGAGTGTTGGGGTTATCAATACCGTATTTTATTTTATATTTTGAATCGTTTAGAAGATCATTTGCTGCAGATCCATGGACAACTAATGCTACTTTTAGATTTTTAAGAGATACTCCGGCAGCATCATGCATATTAAGGTACCTTGCCGCAGTATTAAAAAGAGGATTTACTTTTGAACTATCTTTAAAAGTTCTTCCAACATCAAAAACAGCTTTTAAGTTCTGCTGTTTGTTCGTTTTGAAATCAGGGTTAACTACTTCATACGTTTTTCCATATTCTGATATGATTCTACCTTCTTTAGACTTTTGCTGAGAAAAAATAAGTGCAGGTACCAAAATAAAAAGATAAGATGCAATTGTGTTTTTCAAATTGTAGTGTGTTTTAGCTTCTAAAGATATTCAAAAAACTATTAAAGGAAAGTTAAAATAATACTTATGCATTTGAATCTTTTACTTTGTTTAGTGTAAATATATTTTTGAGTATAAAAAAACACATTGCCTGTATATAGACAATGTGCTTATTTTTATTTATTTAAGAAGGTTTATTCTTTCATGAATTTACCAATCGCTTTATTATTAACTAAAATGATATATAGTCCTTGTGATAATTCTGATATATCCATGGTAGGAGTAGGAGTTGATTGAATCAGTACTTGCCCTTGAATATTGACAATTCTCAGATCATAATCCTCTGTAGTAAACCCATCAATATTTAGTAGTTCATTATCGTTAACAGGATTAGGGTAGTATGTATATGTTTTATTCTCTTGCCTTAGATTAAGTAAAGATTGATCTACAACAAACTTTTCTGAAGTAATACTACACCCAGCTTGGTTAGCCACTGTAACAGTATATTCTCCAGTTTCTGTCGGAATATATTCTGCCTGAATAGCTTCATCAATTACTTCATCATTATAATACCATTGATAAGTAACAAAATTTGAAGAAACTGATAAGTTTTGACTTGGAGTAACAGTAATTAGAGGTTGTTCTGGAATTTCAGAAACTACTATATTTACTTCTGTTCTTGTTGCTGTGGTACAGCTACCACTTGTTCCTTCGATATAGTATGTCTTGTCTGCCGTGAGTTCAGGAGTTTCATAGGTTGTACCAGAAGCAATACTAGTGCCTCCTGTAGGCGTTTCATACCATTGATATTGACTATTTCCAGATACCGTTATGGTTGTAGATTCACCTGTACAAATATTTTGATCAGATACAACAGGTTGATCTGGATTTCCAGATACCGTTATTGTCACTTCAGTTCTTGTTGGTGTAACACAACTTCCTATAAAACCTTCAATATAATAAGTTTTACTAGATTCGAGAACAGGGGTGTTAAACGTTGCTCCTGATGCAATGCTAGTACCTTCTGTTGGCATTTCATACCATCTATATTCACTATTTCCAGATACCGTTATGGTTACGGATTCAGGACTGCAAATCTCTTGATTTGATGCTGTAGGTTGATCAGGACTTGGAGATACTGTAACATTAACGGGAGTTCTAGTTGCTGTGATACAAGTTCCAATTACTCCTTCGATATAGTACGTTGTATTCGTAGTAAGGTTAGGTGTTTCATAAGTTGATCCAGTATTAAGACTGATACCTCCTGTTGGAACAGTATACCACCTATAATTGCTATTTCCAGATGCGGTTATAGTTATAGATTCTCCGCTGCAAGCATTTTGATCTGAAGCCGCAGGCTGATTTGGAAATGCTATGGTTACAAAATCTATTTTTTCTTCGGTATTACTTCCTGAATCATTTGTGGTTGTTAACGATACAGTGTAATTTCCAACAGAAGCATAAGTATGCGTTGGGTTTTCTTGGGTAGAAGTCTGGCCATCACCAAAGTCCCATAGGTATGAATTTATTCTGTTGGTAGAAGAGTTGATAAAATTAACTGTAGAGCAATCTGTGTTAGCTTCAAATTCAGATAAAGGAGGTTGATTGTCATCACCTAGGATATAACTTCCGGATATCGTATAATTTCCAAGTGAAGCATAATCACTATATCCATTATTTGGATTTCCTTCACCAACACCATCAATTTCTATATAATAAATTCCTTCTGTTAGGTTTTCATTTATAGAAGCAGAAAGGCCAGAAGGATCAGAAGATAGTACTTCTTGTCCCAGTTCATTTAAAATTCTAGCTTGAATATTTAAATTTGGATAATCAGGATCAGGTCTAAAAGAAAAAGAAACATTACCTGTTTCTATAACAAATGAAAATACATCTTTATCTTCTCTTGTGCTGATTAAACCAAAATTTTGATCGGTGTTTACATCACCTGCGGGACTTGTTCTTAATGGTGTAGCATTTGTGATATCATCTCCATGATCATCATTTTGAAAACCAATACCATTTCTGGTATTTGCTATAATTGCAATATCATCTTGTGAGCTTGTAGCACCGTTGTATTCTCCGGCACTCCATTGTCCAATTGGTCTGCTAGCACTCCATCCCATAATCGGACTCCATTGACCGTGGCCATTATAATATTCTGTACTTCCTTGTCCATCATGCGATAGTCCAAGAGTATGGCCTACTTCATGAGATCCCGTTTCTCCTGCAGATCTGGTACCTAGATTATATACCCAACATGGGTTATCATTGTTTCTCGAAAAAGAATTAAGATATGCTACCCCTCCTGATCCTGGGGCTGCATCTGTAGTTGGTGTGAAAATACACATCATTCTACGATTTCTGGGTGCCGCTTCAAAAAGATCTCTACGAGTAGTTATATTAAGGTTGAATGGACGAAAGTCTTCCGCCATAATTTTCCAAATTTCAATTATCTTCTCATCACTAAAATTAGGTGATTGTGCATCTATTGTAGCTCCACCAAGCCAACTCGTGCCAGAAACTAATTCTCCGTCAAAATCAAGGTAAATAACACCTGTTGCTCCCGGCAAACTTTCTAATTGGAGTGATGTTTTTGAAACAGGACCTCCATTTATTTGATTCTTTCCTGAAGCTGACTTTTCCAGGTCTACACATAAAACATCATTGATATTGGTTTCTTTTATAAAAACTTTACCATCTGCTTCAGAGTATAACGTATATGCTTTTTTTTGATTATGCATTACAATTTCTCCTGTTAGTCCAGCATTTGTTTTTGAAAAAGTAAATGTTGATAATCTATCATTATTAATATTACCTATTAATATAAGATCATTATTGATTTCTTTTTGAAGATTAAGAGTAAGAGAAAGTTCTTGATTACCTGCTGTTTTTATAGAAGTGGAGGTGTTTTTTTTAGGGTTGATTAGATTATCAATAAACGTTTGTTGATTATTAGATACTAATTGGGGTTGGTCTGATTGACTATATGTGAGACATACATTAAGCACAATGCTAGTTAGAAGAAAATACTTCGATAATTTTCTTTTCATGTTGGGTTGGGTGTAAGTAATTATTTTGACGACTATCTTTACTAAACTCGATATTAATGATTTTAGTATAGTAGATTTATATGTATTGAAGTTAATGATATAGAATACATTATATCATTTAAAATTTTTTATAAGTATCAAAAATAGATATAGGACGCATTTTATATAAAATACGCCTATACCACACTTAGTTTTAGATTTAAAAAACTCAAAATTTTATATCCTTGACTGACTAAGGATATAAAGCGTTTATCATAATATCGAACTATGAGATACTAATAATTCTTTCTAAAGGGATAATCGTTGATTGTTTTAATATTACTTCTTTATCTGTAATCCCCCAGATAGTAGTTTCTACCTTTTTTAGACCGGTATCATCAACAAAGACGATCCTTACTTTTTGATGTTCTAAGTTACCAAGAGAAAGTGCTCTTTGTAATTCTAGAAAACGATCAATCTGATCTTTTCTTTTGTCTAGGACATCTTCTTTAGGGAATTTTAAAAATTTGATTTGCTCTTTTTGTACTATTTGTACATCCATGTTTGGGGCCATAGCGATGAGTTTGGTTATTTTTAGTGTTCTGATAAAAAATGGTATTCTATTCTCAGATTTTCTAAATATAATACTTTTTGTCTTAAAAAAATGCATTTTATCTATTAAAATTATCAAAAAGATATTAACGTTTAAGAAAAAACACTGTTAATATCAATAATATTTAACGGATAGTTTTATGGGGACTATGGTGTAGAAAAATGTTTGTGATAGAGTTGTTTTATAAGGTAAATGACTACAAAAAATGAAAATAGAATTTTATGCATATGATATTAACAATCTATTGTTAATGTATGCAGGGTTATAACAATATGACCAAATTGTTATTGTATAAAAGTTATTGACTGTGATTTGTTTACAAAAAAGATCAACTACACTTCCATAACCGTCCTTCTTTGCTTAAATTTCGCCTCTATAAAACATTGTTACGTTGGAAGAATATTTAGCAGAGTTAAATGATGCACAGAGAGCACCTGTACTCCAGGTGGATGGAGCTATGATTGTGATTGCAGGTGCCGGATCGGGAAAAACACGTGTACTTACCTATAGAATTGCTTATTTAATGCATAAAGGAGTAGATTCGTTTAATATATTATCCTTAACATTTACCAATAAAGCAGCACGTGAAATGAAAAAGCGTATTGCTACTATTGTTGGAGCAAGTGAAGCAAAAAACTTATGGATGGGGACATTTCATTCAATATTTGCTAAAATCCTTAGGTTTGAAGCAGATAAATTAGGGTACCCATCAAACTTTACAATATATGATACCCAGGATTCTCAACGATTAATAGCTTCTATTATCAAAGAGATGGGGTTGGATAAAGATATCTATAAGTATAAACAGGTATACTCCCGTATCTCCTCTTATAAAAACAGTTTGATTACTGTAAAAGCATATTTTCAAAATGCTGAATTGGTAGAAGCAGATGCAATGGCAAAACGACCAAGGATGGGAGAAATTTATCAGCATTATGTTGATCGATGTTTTAAAGCAGGAGCAATGGATTTTGATGATTTATTGTTAAAAACCAACGAGCTATTAAATCGTTTTCCAGAAGTTTTAGCTAAATATCAAAATAGATTTAGGTATATACTTGTTGATGAGTATCAAGATACTAATCACTCTCAATATCTTATTGTTAGGGCACTATCAGATAAGTTTCAAAATATTTGTGTAGTAGGGGATGATGCACAAAGTATTTATGCTTTTCGTGGAGCAAACATTAATAATATTCTTAATTTTCAGAAAGATTATGATAATGTTCAGCAATATAGGTTAGAACAAAATTATAGATCTACAAAGAATATTGTAGAAGCAGCAAACTCTATTATTGATAAGAATAAGACCAAATTAGATAAGGTCGTTTGGACGGCTAATGATCCCGGACCAAAAATATTTGTGAATAGATTACTCACTGATGGAGATGAAGGAAGATATGTAGCAAGTTCGATTTTTGAAAATCAAATGCAACACCAACTAGGAAATGGTAATTTTGCAGTGCTATATAGAACAAATGCTCAATCAAGAGCTATTGAAGATGCATTACGTAAACGTGATATAAAATATAGAATTTACGGTGGATTATCCTTTTATCAGAGAAAAGAAATCAAAGATGTACTGGCATACTTGAGATTAATTATTAATCCTAAAGATGAAGAAGCTTTAAAAAGGGTAATTAATTACCCTGCAAGAGGAATAGGGGGAACTACAGTAGATAAGCTAATTGTAGCAGCCAACCATTATGATCGTTCTATTTTTGAAGTTATAGAAAATTTGGATCGTATTAATTTAAAAATTAATAGTGGTACAAAAACTCGTTTGGAGAACTTTATGAATATGATTAAAAGTTTTCAAATTGAGAATCAAAATTCAGATGCATTTGTATTATCCGAAATAGTGGCTAAAAAGACAGGGCTATTACAAGAACTAAAAAAAGATGGTACACCAGAAGGAATTGCTAGAATTGAAAATATTGAAGAGTTATTAAACGGAATTCGTGATTTTGTTGAAGGACAAAAAGAAGTAGCAGATGAAACAGGGTCTTTGGCAGAATTTCTGGAAGATGTGGCATTAGCAACAGATCTAGATCAGGATACTGGGGATGATGATAGAGTAGCACTAATGACAATTCACCTGGCTAAGGGGCTAGAGTTTCCCTATGTCTATATCGTTGGGATGGAAGAGGATCTTTTTCCATCTGGGATGAGTATGAATACCCGAAGCGAACTAGAGGAGGAGCGACGTTTGTTTTATGTGGCACTAACACGTGCAGAAACACAAGCATATCTTACATATACGCAATCTCGTTATCGATGGGGTAAATTGGTAGATGCAGAACCAAGCAGATTTATTGAAGAGATCGATGATCAATATTTAGAATACATCACTCCAGTAGAAGGCTATCGCTATAAACCATTAATTGATTCTGATATTTTTGGTGAGGTTGATAAAAGTAAATTACGTCTTAAGAAACCCGTTTCTGGAGCTCCACCCCTGGCACATAAGCCAAATGAAGAACAATTAAGGAAATTACGGAAACTTAGGCCAGTATCTGATAATACTACTAATGAATCAAAAACTAATTTGTTTGATGAAGAACTTATTCCAGGAACAGCAGTAGAACATATGCGTTTTGGATTAGGGAAAATTATTAAAATTGAAGGAGTGGGGCAAGATAAAAAAGCAGAAATTCATTTTGAAAAAGGCGGAATTAAAAAGCTCTTATTAAGATTTGCAAAATTAAAGATCATAGGGTAGCACAATGCTTCTTCCAGATAATTCTTAATAAAGGAGATCTATTTTTTAGATGTTAATCCCGATGTTTTTACAATAATATACTAGATATATAGAGTATATTTATACCAGTAAAAATAACTATGGCTGATTTTGTAAAACTATATAATGAAAATCCGAATCCACGAGAGATACAACAGGTAGTTACATGTTTGCGAAATGGTGGGTTAATTATTTACCCTACTGATACCGTATATGGATTGGGTTGTGATATTACCAATAACAGAGCGTTAGAAAAAATAGCACATATCAAAGGAGTAAAACTTGCTAAAGCTAATTTCTCATTTATTTGTAAAGATCTAAGTAATCTTTCTGATTATGTTAAGCAAATCGATAATGCGACGTTTAAATTACTTAAAAGAACATTACCAGGGCCGTACACCTATATCCTTCCGGGAAGTAATAATTTACCTACTGTTTTTAAGAAAAAGAAAACTGTAGGAATTCGAGTTCCTGATAATAATATCTGTACTGCTATTGTTGAAGAATTAGGTAACCCTATCGTATCTACATCAATTTATGATGAAGATGAGGTGATAGAATATACTACAGATCCAGAGTTAATTCTAGAAAAATGGGATAATCTTGTGGACCTGGTAATTGATGGTGGATATGGTGATAATATTCCTTCGACCATTATTGATCTTACCAGTGGTGAACCCGTACTGGTTAGAGAAGGTAAAGGAGCTATAGATATTATCTAAATGGACTTTATTGATTTTATGAAACAGAATAGTTCAATTCATTTCTATACATACTAGGGGTTTTTCCCGAGAATTGTTTGAATAGTTTATTAAAATGAGAGAAGTTACTAAATCCACTTTCATAACAAATATCTGTTATGCTGGTTTGCTTTTCATGAAGAAGTTTGGCAGCATGTACTAATCGATACTCATTTACAAATTGTGTAAATGTTTTTCCTGTAATCTTTTTAAAATACCTGCAAAAACCAGGAACACTCATGCTAACTTTACTCGCGATTTCTTCTAATGGGATTGGTCTGCTAAATTCTTGCTGCACAAAATTAAAAATCAGGTTTATTCTATTATTGTCCTGTAATGCGGTTTCTATTATAAATCCTTCGGCATTTAATATAGTATAATCATTTGTCATTTCCATTTCTTTAAGGACTTGCAATATGCCGATTAACTTTTCAAATGAACTTAGATTTTTTAAAGATTCAATCTGTGCTCCGATCCTTCTTTTAGTGTCTCCATGAAATATGATTCCTTTTTTGGCTTGATCAAGAAGTTTCCCGATGGCATTCATTTCTGGAATATCAAAAAATGATGCTCCTAGAAAATTAGGTAACATTTGTATAATAGTTTCACTACTATTACCTGTCATCAAATCTGTAAACCCGCAATGAGGAAGGTTAGAACCAATAAGCATTAATGCTCCTTTCCTATAATACGACATGTGACTCCCTATTTGTCTTTTTCCAGTACCGCCATTTACGTATACAATTTCTATCTCTGGATGATAGTGCCAAATGGGGGCTTTGTTTTTATTGTCTTTAGAAAATGTTTCATAATAAAGAGAACTTCCAAACTCTGGTGAAATCTTTTCTAAAGAAGGTTTTATGTTTTTCATAGATATATTGATATTCTTTCTTTGATTTTAGAGCTAATATTATATTTTTTTTGTTAAAATATTGTAAAGTTAAATAAAAAAATACGTTAAATTAACACAGGTGGGGTTTTATTGTAACGCATAAGGTTAAAATAGCACATATATATGCAAATATTGTTGTGTTTGATATGAGTTTTCTAAGATACATTTGTACCATCAAACATTAACAATTAAAACCATAAAGAGATGAAAAGAGTAATTAACCTAAGCCTAATTGTATTTGCAGTTTTGTTAAGTACGGCTGTAAAAGCATCAGATTTTTTATCTGTAAAAATTGAGAACTCTTCTACAATTAATGTTTCATTGACTAATATTAGTAAAGGACAGAAATTATATCTTAAAGATTATTCAGGAACTATCTTGTTTAATGCGACTTTAGATGCGATGCCTACATATAAAAAATATTTTAATTTTAGGACTGTAGAGAATGGTGTTTATTTTATTGAGACAGAAACAGAATTTGATGTAAGAGTAACTCCGGTAATAAAAAATACAAAAGGGATAGCCTTAATAGAAAATTCTACAATTACAATTTTTAAACCAAAGTTATTAGTAGAGAATACATTAGTTAAGGTGATGGTAACAAGAACAGAAGAAACACCATTAAATGTCTCTATTTATGACATAGACGGTGCATTAGTATTTGATGAAAAGATAATCGGAGAAGAAGGTGAATTCATTATTCAAAGAACATATAATTTCTCAGAAGTACCTTCAGGGAAATACGATATCCATTTCAGATTAAAAGATAGGGTATTTATTAAAGAAGTTAGTATCTAGATTGTTTTATTAACTCAACCACAAACAAGGCAATACATTTGTATTGCCTTTTTTATTGGTTTCAAATTAGGATAAAAACCATTCAACTTCACTTTAATGCCATGTTTTAGAAATACAAAAAGAAGTCATATTTTAAACCTTATCGAATTGTTGTCGACAATGGTATCATACCTAAAATCATAATAGTTTGATTTAATAAGTATAGATATACAAGTTTTAAATAGCGGTATTAGTTCAAATCATATCTACATACATATAGATTATATTCCCAGGTTAAAGTGTAAGTTATGTTATAAAGCAATTGAAAGGGTATATAATTTTGTGCTAGAAGGGTTGATTGGGTAGGGAGTGTTGTATGAATTGGTTAGCTTATGTTGAGAGAAAGTGTTATTGTTTATTAATAATTTGAATGAAAATTTATAGATATTAAAAAAGGGTTGTCATTACGACAACCCTTTTTTAATATATTTAGAGGTGATATTATTAGTTTCCTCCTGAAGCTTTTTTCATTCCATCTTCAATCATATTGTAAAACTGGTCAAGTTTTGGCAATACAACAATTCTGGTACGTCTGTTCTTTGCCTTATTGGCAGCAGAACTGTTATCAGCTACTGGTACATAATAACTTCTACCAGCTGCAGTCATACGTTTTGGATCAACTTTAAAATCATTTTGCAATACTCTTACTACAGAAGTAGCACGTTTTACACTCAGATCCCAGTTATCTAAAAGTACTTTGTTTTTGATAGGCACATTATCAGTATGACCTTCTACTAAGAATTCGATATCTGGCTTGTCATTAACTACTTTGGCAACCTTACCAAGTACTTCACGAGCTCTTGCAGATACATTGTAGCTACCACTCTTGAAAAGTAGTTTGTCAGAAATAGAAACATATACTACTCCTTTTTCTACGTTAATTTCGATATCCTCATCAGCAAGATTTCCTAAAGCACCTTTAAGACTTGTTACAAGTGCTAAGGTTACAGAATCCTTTTTGGTAATAGCATCCTGCATTGTTCTTATCTGCATATCTTTTTCCTTGATACTCTCTAAAGATTTTTCAAGATTCTCTGCTTCTTTTGTCGATAAAGTGGCTAAATTACCTACGTTATTTAGTAAAGCAGAATTTTGATTTTTAAGATTTGATACTTGATCCTGAAGAACTTTAAGTTGCGAAGTCGAACTTGATTTTTCTTCTAGACAGCTATTTAATTTTACCGTTGCGGAATTTAATAGATCCTCTGTTTCTTTTTGTTTGGCTTCTAAATCTGAAAATTTCTTCTGAGAGACACAAGAAGATAACAGAATTGCAAGGGAAGCCCCAATAATCATTACTTTTTTCATTAGAAAATTTGTTTTTAGTCTTATTCTGGTTATATAACTCAAAATTATTAAAATTGTGACGTAATACTAGGTCATTAACAATAATTTATTATATACCCTTATAATTGATTGAAATGTTTACGTTTCAAAATAAAATACTGCCATACAACGGAAAAAAATGAATAATATTTCCCCGTTTTAGAAAGTTTTTTACGTTTTTTAATAAAAGTGTTAAAATTAGCATAGAAGCTTAAATGAGCCTTAAAGATAGCAAGGAAGTGTGAAAACTTACCTTGTAGTATAAATCGAGCAGCTGCAAGCCCATCCATTAGCATTCTTATGAAAATTAATCCCCATACACCATTTCCGGGAACATTTTTAACTAATAGATATAAACTGTTTCTAAAATTAAGGAACGTTTTTTTAGGATTCATTGTACCTAAAGTTGCACCTCCAAGATGGTAAATAACAGATGAACCATCATACATTATTTTATAACCTTGGTTATGTATCCTCCAACAAAGATCAATTTCTTCTTGATGAGCAAAAAAATCTTCATCTAATTTACCGACTTCTTCAAATACTTGTTTTCTTATAAACAAACATGCACCACTTGCCCAGAATATTGGGGTTGTATCATTATATTGCCCTTTATCTTCTTCAAGTGTATCAAATATTCTTCCTCTGCAATATGGATATCCCAGCTTATCAATATACCCTCCTGCAGCACCTGCATATTCAAAATATGACTTCTTTTTGTAATCTAAAATTTTTGGCTGTATGGCTGCAATCTCTTTAGAAGTTTCGAATGTTTTGATGACAGGAACTAACCAATTTTGGGTTACTTCAACATCACTATTTAGAAGACAATAAATATCTGCATCGATTTTTGCTAAAGCATCATTATATCCTTTTGCATATCCTCCATTAATTTCATTTCTAATAATCTTTACCTGCGGAAAAGATGTTTGTGTATATGATATAGAGTCATCAGTAGAGGCGTTATCGGCAAGGTATACCGTTGCTTCCTCAGAGTATTTAATTACCGAAGGTAAAAATTCTTCTAGTAATGATCTACCATTCCAATTTAATATAACTACTGCAATATTCACACTGCAAATTAAAGAGTTTAATTGAAAATTAGCAGTAGATAATCCATAATTTATGGGAATATTTTTTTAAAATAAGAAAATCAATTTCTACAAGTTGGTCCACTTGATGAGAAATTGATTTTCTATAATAATTACATTTAACCTATAACTGGTAAAACGTTAGTGATTTAGGTTAAAATGTATAGGTGTTTGTTAGCGTAATATATAACAAGCAACTCCTTCATATCGATATCCTGCTGCACCGTTACCTTCGTTACGATTTGTAGTGTAAAAATGATTTACAACAGTACTGTTGTAAAAACGATATAATGGAATTCTACCGCTGCCTCTAGACGAATATACATATCCCGCTACTCCTTGATATTGATAACCAGCAGCATTAGCTACTTCTCCACGGTTCGTAGAATAAAAATGATTTTTGGCATTTCTGTTGTATGCTTTATACAGAGGAATAGTACCGGTTACTTTTTTATCAAATACTTTACCTATGGCTCCCTCTAATCTATATCCTGAAGGTGCGCTTCGGTTAGTACTGTAGAAATGATCAATAGCTCCACTATTATAGAATCTATAGAATGTTTTTGGAGTTACAACAGGAGGTGTTGGTGTATTTGGAAATAAATATCTAATAGCAGTTTTATCTCCATTACTAAAATTATTAATTGTACATGCTTTTCCCCCATTCATTACAGATAAAGCATCTAGATTTGGTGTTCCTGGGATTAGACTTCCAAAAGATTGATTGGTGTGAGTAATCCCAACATTATGACCTATTTCATGTTGTACATTGGCTATTCTCATATTTTGAGTAATTGCATTGCCACAAAGTCCTGGAGAATTAAAATCAGGATTTACCCAAATCCCTCTGCCTGGTAATCCGTTTCCAGTCGGAAATGTTCCTCGTCCAAAAACGTTAGATGCTAAGTTAATTGAAGGATCTTGCGAATCATACATGATCTGAATATGAGAATTAGAAGATGATGTTGTGACACTCAATTTAAGTTTTGAATTTACTGAGTTCCATCGATTAATAGCTTGTACAGACGCATTTCTCCAATTCGCATCCATTCCAGGGTTGATGTAAATCCTTACATTAGAAATGGTAACAGATTGTGGGTGTCGTCTTTGTTTGGAAACAGGATCTTCTGGATCAGGATATTTTGCATTTTTATCAAAAACAATATCTCCATCTACTAAGTAGTAGTCTCCAAGATCTTCAATAACGTCTTTTGAAAATCCCCATTTTTCTATAGTTTTTAGTACTGCATCATTTTGTTGCTCAATAGCATCTTCATTTGATACATCCTGATCTACCTCACAAGAGGTCATAATAAGTAGCAAGCAAGATAAAATTGCAATGCCAAATGATTTTAATGAATTCATAATTTTTAAGTTTTAAGATGTAGTTTTACCAGTTTGTAGTTATTTAAGACTTGAAATTATCAGAACTCATTTTGTTTTACAAACCAACATTCTTGATATTTATAAATCTAAACTTCAAATTCATAAATTTAAGGTGACTATTTTTGTTGGTTGAAGTATTTTTTCGGTGTTTAAATTGTTGTAAAATAATGGTTTAAGTGAAGTTATTTGTACTTAGGAATATCTTTTAGAAAAGTATACTGTTCATCAACATAATTCATCTGGCAATAGTAATGATCAAGACCATTTGTGATCATCAGATATTCGGCATCCAGAGCAAGGTTGTATCTTGCAATTTGATCAAAAACATTTTGGGTTATTTTTATACTAGCAGATTTACACTCAACTATAAGGTAGATACTTCCATTCGGATTAAAAATTATAATGTCATATCGTTTAGTCAGTCCATTGAGTTTAATTAGTTTTTCTACATTAATTAAACTTTCAGGATATTTTTTTTCGTCAATAAGATATTGAATGGTATGTTGTCGAACCCATTCTTCTGGAGTAAGGACAACAAATTTTTTGCGGATTCTGTCAAAAATAGAAACTTTATTTTCGCTACTTTTGAATCTGAATTGATACTCTGGAAAGTTAAGCTTTTGCATAGTACAAATTTGATGAATTTTTCTGAATGGATGAAGTAAAACAAATCGTAAGCGATATTAAAAGTGGAAACATAAAACCCGTCTATTTTTTGATGGGAGAAGAGCCTTATTATATTGATAAGATTTCTGAGTTTATAGATAAGAATGTACTTGCTGAAGAGGAAAAGGGGTTCAATCAAATGGTGCTTTATGGTAGAGATGTAACTATTGATGATATTGTTGGAAATGCTAAGCGTTTCCCTATGATGGCAGAGCGACAGGTTGTTATTGTTAAAGAAGCACAAGAATTATCAAGAACAATAGAAAAACTTGCTGATTATGTAGAAAACCCACAACCTTCTACAGTTTTGGTTATGTGCTATAAATACAAAAAGATAGATAAACGTAAAAAGCTCTATAAAGTAGTTGCTAAAAACGGGGTTATTTTTGAAGGGAAAAAACTATATGAAAATCAGGTTGCAGATTGGATAAGAAGAGTATTAGCAGGAGGTAAATATTCAATTGAACCAAAAGCAGCTCAAATGCTTGTGGAGTTTTTAGGAACTGACCTTAGCAAGATAAATAATGAAGTAGAAAAATTAAAACTAATTATTCCGGCTGGTTCTCAGATTACTGCGGATCAAATAGAAGAGAATATTGGTATAAGTAAGGAATTTAATAATTTTGAGCTTCGTAAAGCTATTGGAACGAGAAATGGAGTTAAAGCACATAGGATAATTAATTACTTTGCTCAAAATCCCAAAGATAACCCGCTTGTAGTCACTATTTCTTTGCTATATAGTTTTTTTTCTCAGGTATTACAATATCACGGTTTATCAGATAAGTCACAACGCAATGTAGCTAGTGCTCTCAAAATCAATCCTTATTTTGTCAAAGATTATTCAGAAGCAGCACATAACTATCCTATGAAAAAAGTAAGTAGAATCATTGCCTTTTTACGAGAGGCTGACATAAAGAGTAAAGGAGTAGGAGCAGCAAATCTTCCTCAAGGAGATATTTTAAAAGAACTTTTAGTCAAAATAATGCGATAAGAGGTTAGAACCTATAGGCCACACCAACAATTCCGAATACATGATTTTGAGCAGTATCTAACACTCCGGTAGACCAGGAATAGATAACACTTAATGAAAGTCGATTTCTAGAGAAATGGATTTCATTATTCATATGCCATGATAAATTATTCAGATCGGATACAGAAACTGGATCATCTTTAAATAAATTTCCCTGAATCGTTGCATTAAATAAATTAATTCTTGATTCAATACTAAACTGAAAGAAAATCTCTGTCGTTTTTTTAGGAGATAGAATTGAATTATTAAAACTGACAGAATGGGTGGGTTTTTCAAATTTCCCTAATCTGAATCCTGCAGTA
Organism: Aquimarina sp. AU119; assembly: GCF_900312735.1. NCBI lineage: Bacteria > Pseudomonadati > Bacteroidota > Flavobacteriia > Flavobacteriales > Flavobacteriaceae > Aquimarina > Aquimarina sp. AU119. The sequence goes on from NZ_OMPF01000027.1 coordinate 29,649, forward strand.
GGAGCTGCTTGAATATATAAGTTTCCTAGCTTTAAATTGCCTTTACCAAAGAAATTTAGCCAATTATTATTTGGGTTAAAATCGTATAGATAATCCAAATTCATATTGACAAGGAATTGATCTTTAAGTTGAAATTGCCACCCATCATAAATAGGATCATTACTAATACTTTCATGAAACCAATCTTGTAAATTTCTGGCTTGAGATGAAGGTCCCAGAATTCCTGTAAGTACTTCAGCTTTTAAAAAAGAGCGATCAAATACATAGGTAGTGTTTAGAAAAGCATAAAGTAATCCAGCAAAGGGTCTGTCAAAATTCTCTGGACCTTCTACAATATCTGTTTTTACAAACTCATCAATCCCAGAAGGGGTATACCCCTCTATTTTGACACCAATATTGTAAAAATTTGTGATTTTATTTTTAAAAATATTTTGTAATCCTAGAAATTTATCTGCAGTAAAAGAATAATCAAAACCTACACCATAGGAGTAATATCTATCTGTATCTCTATAGAATACGTAAATATCATTATCGTTTGTCGATCTAATCTGATTTTTAAAATGATTCTCCTGACTAGTTACATAAAAAGGGCAGAGGAGAGTAAATAAAAGTGTAAAAAAAAGCAGATTTTTTCTAAGCATTGATTATTGAGTTAAAGATCAGTAATTATTAAGTACATTAACTTTTTTAATGATTAAGACGATTTTTTAATGGTATACTAACTAATATTATTTAGAAATATAATATATGGATACCTACTTAATCAAAGGATACAATTATCTTTATGTTATTAAAACAATTCAAATGTATAGAGATTATTACATATTCAACCTTAATTGATGAAAATTATTAAGTTTTTTAATGCTACAATTTTTCCTATCCTATTAGTTAATTTCATAGGAATATTGGGATATAGTATTGTAATTCCTATTTTAATATTTATCGTTGTTGACCTTGGAGGAAATGGCTTTATATATGGTATTTTGGGAGCGATGTATCCTTTCTTTCAATTAATAGGAGCTCCGGTTTTAGGAAAATTATCAGATCGTATTGGTCGTAAAAAAGTACTGATGATAAGTCAAGCGGGAACATTTATAGCCTGGTTGTTGTTTTTACTGGCTTTTATTCTTCCTAAGACCACACTTTGGTCATCAGATGCTGATTTTACCGGAAGTTATATTATGACATTACCACTCATCTTACTTTTTGTAGCCAGGATTTTTGACGGCTTCACCGGAGGTAATGTATCAGTAGCTAATGCATATTTGTCAGATATTTCTACAGACGATGATAGAGATAAGAATTTTGGAATGATGGGCGCATCAACAAGCCTTGGCTTTGTCTTGGGGCCTGCGGTTGCAGGAATATTAGCATCTACTTTTTTGGGAGAAGCATTACCGATTATTCTGGCTGCTATGATTTCATTGATTGCCATTATTGTGATTACATTAAAACTACCTGAAAGTAATCCTTGTGTGGTAGATACTGGTAGTTCTGGGTTGACATCTTTTAGAAGATTTTTTCAGGTAGAACATAAGGATTGTTATACTGATGATATAAAATCAGAAGTAAAGTCAAATACATTTTTAGAAATTCTAAAACTAGATCAAATTCCATTATTATACGCTATATATTTTCTTACTTTTTTAGCTTTTAGTCTTTTTTATGCAGGTCTACCTATTTATGCCACTACTATATTAAAGTGGTCATCGATAGAACTTGGAGTTTTTCTGGCATATTCAAGCGTCATAATGATCTTAGTACAAGGGCCATTATTATCCTATTTATCAGGTAAAGTTTCAAACATTTTATTTGTTGCAGTAGGAACTATATTTTTGGCGATAAGCTTCTATGCGCTATCTTTTCCTAATATTATTGTTATGTATGTTGCAAACACTCTACTATCTCTAGGTAATGGTTTAATGTGGCCAAATTTTTTATCATTATTATCTAAAACAGGAAATCATCAGACTCAAGGAACAATCCAGGGATATGGCAACAGTATGGGAAGTTGTGCAAGTATTTTCGGGCTTATTCTTGGAGGTGTCCTTTTTGAAAGTTTACAGACACAAGTTTTTAGTATTGGAGCGGTAATATTTCTTTTGATATTTATTTTGGTTCTTGTAAATCATCTGAAAAATAAAAAAAACTTAAGATCAGAACAACATCAGGTTGAGACAGTATAATATCACAACATCTAACTTTAATTCGATGGAATCAGTTTAAGTTTAATATTTAAATTCTTGCCGTCATCATAAGTGATAATTAGATTTGCTGTTTTCTGAACCGTTGAGGTATTCGCTAGCATGGTTATTTCTTGTGTAGTTTTTGATCTAATAAGATGATTAAGCAGGGTTTTCTTTATTACAAAATTAGAAGATCCTTCCCCTATAATGGCAATATTAGTGATGAAATTACCAGCATTCCCACCAGATGAAGTAATTAAAATATCTCTTGTTTTATTTGGATTAAAAATAACTTCTTTGACAGCGCTTAAGGTACTTGCGCGTATTGCATCTCCTTTGGGTTCATCTTTTTTATAAACTTCCATGTGATGTTGTCTTCCACCTGCTTGTACAGGAGAACCTCCCGCAATATATATTCCTTTTCCTGATACTATGGCTTGAGTTCCATGACGGGGAAAGTTTAAATCAGACTTGTTAGACCATGAGTTGGTTGAAGGCTTATAAGCTTCTACTTTTTTAAAAGCCGGACCCCGAGTTGTTCCTTCACCACCAATTACAAATAATTCATTCTCAAATACGATAATACTTGCTCCAGCTCTTGGAGTAGGTAAGTTTTGCTTTTTATTTAATGTTGACCATTTACCTTTTTTCAGGTCATAGACATCAACTTGAGGTATTAAGGGACCAAATGTACCTCCAGGGCCTCCAGACTTTCGTCCACTTATAGCATAGATGTTATCATCAATAATGGCTGCACTAAAATGATCTCGAGATATTGGAGCATCTTTTAGTTGCTTCCAGTTGTTATTTAATGGGTCATATACATCAAACCAAGGAATATACCCTCCGTTATGGCCTTTGGTATTTCCTCCAAGCAAATAAAACTTATCTTTGTACGTTACTAGACCTGCACCACCTCTTCTTCGTTTAGGAGGTATCATAGGACCTTCCATCCATATATTTAATGACGGATTGTAAATGTAAATATGATCTGCCGGAATTTCGTTAGGAAAGTTATTGGTTTTAAAAGCTCCGATAATCCATACTAAACCATCATATTCTGTAGCCTGAAAATGATTAAATTCTATTGGTGCCTCTGTACCTTGAGACCATGTATTGCTACTATAATCATATATGTCAAGTCTTTTTGCCTGCTCTCTTCCTCCAAACATTATGAATTTGTTACCGGATTGAACAAATGAACATTCGTGCCGTGCAACATAATTTTCACTTTCATTTTTATTTATCCAAGAATCTTGAGCATATGCTGAATTAAAAAAAATGATTATGCAAATTGTAGATAATAAAAAAAGATCATTCTTCATGATGTACAAGTTTTGATAAGTATGAATATATTTGGTTTTTAAACTATAAACAAAACTCACATCTATTATCCTATAACATATCACTTTTTATGATGACCAATTGTTTTATTTTTTGATTTGTACAGAGCTTTTAAATAATTAATGTTATCAGGTTTTTGGATTTGTAGCAAACACAGTAGCTTCTGTTATAAATCCACGATCATCCATTTCTAAAAGGCTGGTAATGGTATGGGCAATTTCTTCACCTCTAAGTTTGGTCTGTTGTTCTACTTCGGTATATTGTTTTACAGCCTGATTGTTATCTACTCTGTTATCAGCAAAACTAGTCATTACTTCACTTGGATTAACTTGCATCACTCTAATGTTATGAGGCCGTAACTCATTTCTCCAACTTTCTGTCATACCTCGTAATGCAAACTTGGTCGCCACATAAGGAGAAGCAGTAGGAGAACCCTTTAATGAAGATGTAGAACCAATATTTATAATATTTCCATATTCTTTTGTTACAAAATGCTTTGCCGATTCCTTTGCGCAAAGAGCAGCACCCAAAATATTAGTTTTAAATTGATCTGTAAATTTATCTGCTTCAATATCAACAAGTTTTGATATATATCCATACCCTGCGTTATTAACTAATACATTTAGACCATCCATTTTATCCTTTGCAGCTTCTACCATCTGTTTTACTTCAGTTTCACTGGTTACATCTGCTTTTATATAGTCTATATTTAATTCATTAGCAGTTTCCTGAAGTGTTGCCTCATTTCTTCCAGAAATAATTACTTTTGCTCCTTTTTCTTTTAGAAGTTTTGCTGTTGCCTTTCCGATACCAGAATTCCCTCCGGTTATCAATACTTTTGCATCTTTGATATTCATTCTTTCATGTAATTTTTAAGTTAATATCAAAGATATAGTATGAATTCTAAATCTTTTGTTAACCCTAAATGTTATTTTTAAGGAATAGGTAAATAAGAAAAATCTTTTACTTCTGTCATTACAAAAGAGCTTTGTACTTTAGAAATATTTTCTAGTGAAGCTAGTTTATTAGAAAGAAAATCTTGATACCGTTCCATATCCGGGGCATATATTTTAATGAGATAATCAAACATACCTGCAACATGATAACATTCTGCGACTTCAGGAAATTGTTGAATATCTTTCTCAAATTTCTTTAGATAATCCGTTTGATGAAGGTTTAAAGTAACATTACAAAATACTACTAATTGTAAGTTCACTTTTTTACGATCTATAATAGCTTTGTATGACTTAATATAACCATCTCTTTCTAGTTTCTTGACCCGTTCAAATATTGGAGTAGTGGTTAAGTTAAGTCTTTCTGCTATCTCTTTGATCGTAATTTTTCCATCTTTTTGTAATAAAAATAATATTGATCGATCAATTTTATCCATAATATTTTTCTTTATAATCTCTTTTATTGAATCAAAAATAGAATAAAATTCTTTAATAGTAATTTTTGTATAATTATATTCTTAAATTATTTGATAATATGGTTTTTAATTCTTTTGTTCTTAGTTTTATGAAATGAAAGAACACGACTTTAATCCGGAAAGCCTTATGATGACTTATGGATATAAACCTGAGTTATCAGAAGGAGCAATAAAATGCCCTATTTTTCAAACATCAACCTTTGTTTTCAAGACAGCAGAAGAGGGGAAAGCCTTTTTTGAGTTGGCATATGGTTTAAGAGAAAAGTCTCCAAAAGAAGAACTTGGACTTATTTATAGTAGAATTAATAATCCAAATCTTGAGATTTTAGAAAATCGTTTATGCCTTTGGGATAAAGCAGATGATTGTGCTGTATTTGAGAGCGGAATGTCGGCAATAAGCACTGTGTTATTAGAGTTTCTGAAACCAGGAGATTTATTGGTGTATAGTAATCCTTTGTATGGAGGTACGGATCATTTTATTCATCATTTTCTTGATAAAATTGGTGTACACACCATCGGAATAATGCCAAATCAAAGTATGGATGAAGTAATCGAAATGATTAATGATTCTGGTAAAGCAGATAGATTGGCAATGATTTATTTGGAGACACCGGCTAACCCAACCAATGACATTGTTGATATTGAGAAATTTAGTCAAGTAGCGAAACAATTCAGTACAGAAGATAAAAAGGCTCTTGTTGCTGTAGATAATACATACATGGGACCTTTATGGCAACACCCTTTGCAATGCGGGGCTGATTTGGTGTTATATTCTGCAACAAAATACATTGGAGGACATAGTGATCTTATTGCCGGAGCTGTTTTAGGAAAAGTAGAATTGATGATGCGTGTTAAGACATTGCGTACGTTTCTTGGAAATATGGTAAGTCCGCATACCGCATGGTTAATGTTAAGAAGTTTAGAGACGCTAAAAGTGAGAATGGATCAGCAAACTCAAAATGCACAGATTGTTGCCGACTATCTAAAAAACCATTCAAAAGTTAAAAATGTATATTATCTAGGTTTATTAGAAGAAGGGAGTGAAGGATATCAAATATATCAAAAACAATGTTCTGCGCCAGGAGCAATGGTTTCTTTTGATATAGTAGGAGGAGAAAAGGAAGCATTTACTTTTTTGAATCACCTGAAACTTATGAAGCTCGCTGTAAGCTTGGGGAGTACAGAAAGCTTGGCAGAACATCCAAAAACAATGACACATGCCGGAGTTGATGAAGAACAAAGACAGCAAATGAAAATTACAGATCAATTGGTAAGATTATCAATTGGAGTAGAGCATTCTAAAGATCTCATTTGGGATTTGGAACAGGCTTTGGAAAAAGTTGAAACTAATTCTATGCTAGAATTAGCGAAGGTATAAAAACCATATTGCTATTAATTAACAAAGCACAACTTAAATCGAGTTGTGCTTTGTTGTTTTAGGGTCATTATTTCAGGTTTTTTGAGAATTTATAGAGTAGAGGGGAATATCTACTAAGTAAAATGGGGTTTTTTCCCCATTGTGTGAATAGGTAATCATAGTATCTTTGTTTCAGAATTATAAAAAAGAATAGTATAAACCAATTTTACACATAGAAATCATGAATTTATTCGGTATCAATTTTCAGTCTATTTTAGAATTTGTAAAAGAACTTCCAAAAGCTAGTAGTAATGCAATACACAGATAATAGTCATTACATATTATCTTATGAATTAATTTGGGGAAATTAAAAAAGTAAGAGAAAAAAATAGTGAATCCGTATTTGTATAAATGCGGATTTATTATATAAAAATTAGTTAGAAATACTTATAGTATCATCAGATTTTACTCTTCTTGCTTTGAAGGTTTTAAACAGGAAACTTTTATACGCTCTAATATAACATAAATCAATATCTTCACTATTAATCCAGACTTTAACGGTATACGTTTTTCCGCTATCGGCATTGTATATCGTACCGCCAGATAACTCACCATCTTCATATTTTAATTTATTTAAGATATTCATCCCTAACAAAGGTCGATTTTGAAGCTCTTTTACAGGATTCTTATTATCTAAACCATTAAAATTGGATAATGGGTTCTCTGCTCGTTTATGAATTTTTCCATAAAAACTATCTCCATCTTTATAAATTTCGATAATTGATCCTCCTGTTATTTCCCATTTCCCGATATACGTGTCGGATGTAATAGAAGAATCTGGGGCAATCAGAAAAAATATTGTCAAAAGAAAAATAAATCTCATTGATATAAATTTATCAATTATACTGCATTAATCTTAAAAAAACTATAAAATGACTAATTATAATGTATAAAAAAACCTCACAATCTAATGTAAAAGACTGTGAGGCTTGATGTTTAAAGAGGTAGCTTTTTATTTTAAAGTCCCTACCATATCTTCAGGTTTTACCCATTCATCAAATTCTTGATCGGTTACATACCCTAAAGCGATAGCCTCATGTTTTAATGTTGTACCGTTTTGATGAGCTGTATTAGCAATTTCTGCCGCTTTATAGTATCCTATTTTTGTATTTAATGCAGTAACGAGCATCAATGAATTATTTAATAATTCTGTGATTCTTTTTTGATTAGGCTCGATTCCTTGAGCACAATGTTCATCAAAAGAAACACAAGCATCCCCAATAAGTTGTGCACTTTGTAATAGGTTGGCCGCCATTACAGGTTTAAAAACATTTAATTCAAAATGACCTTGCATTCCACCAACATTTATAGCTACGTCATTTCCTAACACTTGAGCGCATACCATGGTTAAAGCTTCGCATTGTGTAGGGTTTACTTTTCCAGGCATAATGGAACTTCCTGGCTCGTTAGCAGGAATAATTAGTTCTCCAATACCACTTCTTGGTCCAGAAGCTAACATTCGAATATCATTTCCTATTTTATTAAGAGAAATAGCTAATTGCTTCAAAGCTCCATGACTTTCAACAAATGCGTCGTGTGCTGCCAAAGCTTCAAATTTATTTTCAGCAGTGATAAATGGTAAACTAGTAAATTGTGCAATAAATTCTGACACTCGTTTAGCATATCCCTTTGGGGTATTTAATCCGGTTCCAACTGCAGTGCCGCCCAATGCTAATTCTGCCATATGGGGTAAAGTGTTTTCTAATGCTTTTATTCCATGATCTAATTGAGAAACATATCCAGATAATTCCTGTCCTATTGTAAGGGGAGTAGCATCCATAAAATGCGTTCTTCCAATTTTTACAATATCTCTAAACTCTTCTGATTTTTTCTTAAGCGTATCTCTTAATTGAATAACTCCAGGAATAGTAACTTCTACTATTTTTTTATAAGCAGCAATATGCATTCCTGTTGGAAAAGTATCATTAGAAGATTGAGATTTATTAACATCATCATTTGGTTGTAATGTTTTTTCTCCTTCTCCTATTGTTTGCCCTGCTAACTGATGTGCTCTATTTGCAATAACCTCATTTACATTCATATTGCTTTGTGTACCAGAACCTGTTTGCCAGATTACCAAAGGAAATTGATCATCATGTTTTCCTTCTAATATCTCATCACATACTTGTGCAATTAAATCTCTTTTTTCTATTGGTAAAACACCAAGTTCACAGTTGGTATATGCAGCAGCTTTTTTTAAATAGGCAAATCCATAAACAATTTCTAGTGGCATAGAAGCAGGTGCCCCGATTTTAAAGTTATTTCTAGAACGTTCTGTTTGTGCTCCCCAAAGCTTATCAGCAGGTACTTTTACCTCGCCCATTGTATCCTTTTCTATTCTATATTGCATAGCCTTAATGATTTGTTTTTTTGAAAGGGCAAATTTAAGCATTTACCGTCCTATTTCTGAATAAAGCGACTATTTTTTGGTATATAAATTATGATCAGAAGAGATTTAAAAATAAATTATATTTCTGTTATGACATATAAATAAGACTTATTATCTTTGTCAAAATTGAAAATTAGAATATCGTTATGTTTGAATTTGATCAGTACCTTGGTTTTTTAGCTTTTTTAACTATCCTAACTATAGGATTTTGGCTAATGATCTTTTTATTAACTTTTGTAGTTCCTTATTGGATTATTGGTGCAAATATTGAGAACTTTAAAATGTGGAGAGAGTCAAAACGTAAGGCTAGAGAAGAAGCATAATTAGATATTAATTATATATAAAAAGGAAGTCAATTTGACTTCCTTTTTTTGTTTTATCCTATGATTTTTCATAAGTATACTATCCTTCAAATTCGTCATCTCCATCAAAGTTTCTTTGAGATCTTTGTCTTTTCTTTTTCTGATTAAATCTATAGGTGAAAGAGAGATTGAAACTACGTTCTCTCCATTGAAATTCACTATCAGAAATAAAAGTAGATGTGGTAGAAGTGCTCATTCTTTTTCTTGAGTTAAACACATCACTTATATTAAAGGTTAATGATCCTTTTTCTTTAAATACATCTTTACTGAAAGCAAGGGTCATGCTAAAAATCCCATCACTTCTTGTTTGAGCGTTTTCATTTGGTCCTCTATAAAAAATACTGGTTTGCCAATCGATTTTGGCAGGTAATGTAACTTTATTATTTATCCTTGCAAACCAACTGAAAATATCAGCATCTAGATTTTCACCATTATTTTCTCCTCTAATATTGTTTTGAAAAGCATTGAAGTTACCATTTAGCCTCCATTTCCTGCTTGGATTGTAAGTTAATGTAAACTCAAAACCATATCGATCAGAACTGGTTAGGTTTATTGGTCTTCTCCTAATAACGGGGACCTCTGTGCCTGGGTTATTATCATCTGCTCCAATAGTAGCAGTATCACCAGTGTCTTCTGAAATGAAAGTGAATATTTGAGTAGAATGATTATAATAAATAGACGTGTTTAATGTTAGTTTCCCCATTCTATTAAGATATCCTAAGTCAAAAGTATTAGCATAACTAGGATCTAGATCTGGATTCCCCTGAAAAATATTAGTTGCACTGGATCTTGAAGGAAACGGGTTGATAAATCTTGAGCGGGGTCTACGTATTCTTCGATTATATCCAAGAGTTAAACTTTGTTTTTTTGATAATTCATACCCAAGGTTTATGGTTGGAAATACATCTATATAGTTCTTTTTACTAAATTCATTGCTGGTTTGTTGATCTATTGTAATACGTGTGCTCTCTGTTCTAAGTCCTAACAGATAAGACAATTTTCCCCATTTACTTCCAAATTGTGTGTACGCAGCATTTACTTGTTCTCGATACAGCAATGTATTTGATAAGTCAGTATCTGTAGTTGTTATTCCATTATCTTCAAATTGAACGAGGAAATCAGTGTCCAGCTCATTAAAATTACCACGATATCCTAGTTCGAACTGACTTTTTTCTCCAATGGGAAGTACATAATCTGCTTGTAATAAAATACGATCTTGATCTTCTAAGGTGTTAACTAGTTCTGTAGTTGTAATATTTTCCTGTGTGATTTGAGAACGCTCTTCTTCACTACTATCTTCAATTTGAAAATCGAAGGTTAACTTATGTCCGGTATCATCAAAATCTTTAGTGTAGTTAAGAGAATATTGTTTAGTGGTATCGTCTTCCGTTTCCGGATCAAATCTGGTATTTTGACTTATGATGTCACCATTAGCATCTAGTTCTGTAATTATATTTGTCGTATTACTCTCATTATCACTTGATCGATATAAAAATGATGTTGTAATGGATGAAGTTTTGTTAATATACCATTCGACACCAACATTAGAATTTAGTCCTTTGCGTATTCTATCAAAGTCTCGGTCTTCATTAAGAAAAGTATCTGGGTTATCTATTCCATCAGAATCAATGTTGAAAAACTTTGTTTCATTTAATGAATTTCCGGGAGATTCTCTATATCTATAGCCAGAAGTAGTGAAAAAGTTAAAATCCCCTGTACGGTAATTTATATTTCCAGAGATACCTCCAGCCAACGGGTATCCGCTATTCACTGTAATTGCTCCATTAACACCTTGTAATTTGCTTCGTCTTAAAATGATATTCAGAATTCCTGCAGTGCCTTCTGCATCATATCTGGCAGAAGGAGATGTGATTACTTCAACTCTCTCTATGGATTCTGCAGGTAATTGACGTAAGGCATCAGTACTATTTAAACCGACTAATCCCGATGGTTTTCCGTTGATCAGAATTCTAACATTATCATTTCCACGAAGAGCTACGTTACCTTCTACGTCAACTGAAACAGAGGGGACGTTATCTAAAACATCACTAACTGTGCCACCACTTACAGTAAGGTCTTTTCCGACATTGTAAATTTTCTTATCTAGTTTTATCTCAACAGTGGTTTTCTCTGCAATGACTACTACATCATCAAGCGTCTCTGTATCTAAACCCAAAGATATTTTTCCGAGATTGGTGTTTTTGAATAATTTCTGTTTTTGTAGTTTTTTGGTTTTGAAGGAAATAAATTCAATACTTACATCATAAACCCCCGGAGTTACTTCTATACTAAATTTCCCTTCTTCATTTGTGATTCCCCCAGTTACTACTTTCTTTAATTTTGGGCTGAAAAATGCTATTGTTGCATATTCCAATGGTTCATTAGTATCTTGATCAAGTACATAACCTGTTATTGTTATAGGGTTTTTAGAAAAATTTCTGTCTTGAGAAAAAGTAACCCAAGTACATATAAATAATAATAGAAATAAACCTTTTTTCATGTTTTAATGAGATAAAATAAGGGCCAAAAGTATCTAAGGAGATACTATAAAGCGGTTAATACTCTGTTAAATGTCTTTATATTAAATAAGCCATATAAAAATCACTTTTATATGGCTTATTTTAGACTATTAATTTTTAGAAAGGTTTAATCGATGATTACTTTTTTTTTTTTTTTTTTTTAAAGAATATCAACAACTTTTTGTGGAGGTCTTCCTATAATTGCTTTATTATCTTTAACAACAATAGGTCTTTCAATAAGAATTGGATGCTTACTTAAAACAGAAATCAATTCAGTATTAGTAATCTCTTTACCTTTATAATTTTCTTTCCAGACGGTTTCATTTTTTCTCACCAAATCTATTGGAGAAATATTCAAAAATTTTATTATTTCGGTTAATTCTTCAACAGATGGAGGAGTTTCCAGATATTTTACTATTGTAATATCTTCTGTTTTCTCTTCTAGTATAGCAAGAGTTTCTCTGGATTTACGGCATCTTGGATTATGATAAATCGTTGTCATAGTTGTTTTTTTAGAGATAGAAATCTAATGACAGAGGTGTGATCCACTTTTAGAATACAATCTCTGACTTCGAATTTGTTTTTTACTTTTCTAACGTAATGCTAAAAATTTAAATTTGGTTTTATTGTATAATTATTAGTTTACCTCATTCGTTACTCTAATTCATTCTTCATTTTTTTGCCCCATCATCATCAGATAAGCTTTTAGAAATTGATCAATATTTCCATCCATTACGGCATCAACATTTCCTGTTTCTTCAGCTGTTCTTACGTCTTTTACAAGTTTATAAGGGTGCATAACATAATTACGAATCTGCGATCCCCATTCTATTTTCATTTTTGAAGCTTCAATTTCATCCCGTTGTGCTCGTTGTTTTTGAAGTTCTATTTCAAATAATTGAGATTTAAGCATTTGTAAAGCTTTTAATCTATTCTCTTGTTGGGATCTGGTGTCTGAACACGAAATCTGTATACCTGTTGGGAAATGAGTAAGTTGTACTTTGGTTTCTACTTTATTTACATTTTGCCCACCAGCACCACTGGACCTGGATGTTATGATCTCATAATCTGCAGGATTAATATCTATTTCTATACTATCATCTGCAAGTGGATATACATAAATAGAAGCAAAAGAAGTATGTCGTTTTGCATTACTGTCAAACGGAGAAATTCTCACTAATCGATGTACACCATTTTCACCTTTAAGCCATCCAAAGGCATAATCACCATCAATTTCGAGTGTAACAGTTTTTATTCCGGCTACATCACCTCCTTGGTAGTTTAGTTCTCTAACGGTATACCCTTGTTTTTCTGCCCACATTAAATACATTCGCATAAGCATACTTGCCCAATCACAACTTTCTGTACCTCCGGCACCTGCTGTAATTTGCAATACGGCACTCATGCTGTCTCCTTCATCACTTAACATGTTTTTAAACTCTAAGCTTTCAATTTCGGATAAAGATTCTTGATAACGTTCTGTTATTTCTTCTTCTGTGGTATCTCCTTCTTTGTAAAATTCATACAAAACCTCAAGATCATCTACTAGAGAAACACCTTTTTCATAATCAGATACCCATTTTTTTTCAGCATTAAGAGAGCGCATTAATTTTTCAGCCTCCTGGGCATTGTTCCAAAAATCTGGAGCATAAGTCTTTTCCTCCTCGTTAGCTATTTCAATAAGTTTGGCATCAATGTCAAAGATACCTCCTTAACGCAACCAGGCGCTTTCTGAGATCTAATAAAGTCTCTGTTGTTATCATCATCTAATTAATTTTTGACAAAAATAGGATTTAACAGTTCAGTAAGAAATAATTTTTATGTTATTTTATAGTTTTAGAAATTTTATAAACTTTTCTACACAAATCATACGCTATGAAACTTTATTTTGTTTGTTTGTTTTTTCTAATAGGAAATGTTATTTCTGCTCAATTTCTTGAAGAAAAGAAAAATTTAAAATCTTATGATGGTTACTTTAAGTTTCATTACAATGAAGAAAAAGATGAGATTTATCTCGAGGTAGATAAGCTTGAGTCTGAATTTTTATATGTCCATTCTTTGGCTACTGGTTTGGGTTCAAATGATATTGGGTTAGATAGAGGCCAAATTGGAGATGGAGTAGTGGTAAAATTTCAAAAAGCAGGAAATAAATTATTATTAGTTCAGCCTAATCAACAATATCGAGCTATTACCAATAATGCGTTGGAGAAAAGAAGTGTAGAGCAGGCATTTGCTAAATCAGTTTTATTTGGTTTTCCTATTAAGGAGGAGAAAGCGGGAAAGTATATAGTGGATCTTACGCCTTTCTTATTACAGGATACTCATGGTATAATAGGACGGTTAAAAGCTCAAAAAGAAGGTGCTTACAGTATAGATAAGCAAAAAAGCGCTTTAAGTCTCGAAAGAACTAAAGCTTTTCCTAAAAATGTAGAATTTGAGGCTTTACTTACATATAAAGGAGTTTCTACTGGTCGTAATGTTAGATCCGTAGCGCCTAATTCAAAATACCTTACTGTTATTCAGCATCATTCATTTGTAGAATTACCAGATGATGGATATAAGAAAAGAAAATTTGACCCCAGAAGTGGTTCTATATTTATATCCTATATGGATTATGCTACTCCTGTACATAAACCAATTACTAAGCGATATAGTATTCGTCATCGGTTAGAGAAAAAGAATCCAAAGCTGGCAATGAGTGAAGCTAAAGAGCCAATTATTTATTATTTAGATCCTGGTACTCCAGAGCCAGTACGATCAGCCTTGTTAGAAGGAGCAAGGTGGTGGAACCAAGCATATGAAGCTATTGGTTTTAAAGATGCATTTCAGGTAAAGATGTTGCCTGCAGATGCAGATCCAATGGATTTACGATACAATGTTATTCAATGGGTACATCGGTCAACAAGAGGATGGAGTTATGGAGCTAGTGTAGTAGATCCTAGAACAGGAGAAATCCTTAAAGGGCATGTAAGCCTGGGAAGTTTAAGAATCAGACAGGATTTTTTAATTGCACAAGCTTTGTTAAATAAACCTTTTGCTACTGGTGATGATAATTATAAGCCTATGTTAGAAATGGCTTTAGCTCGTATTCGACAATTATCGGCTCACGAAGTAGGGCATACTATTGGATTTGCTCATAATTTTGCAGCAAGTACAAATGGAAGGGCCTCAGTAATGGATTATCCTCATCCAACAATTACCCTTAAAAACAATGAGGTAGATTTATCGGATGCGTATGATATAAATATAGGCGAATGGGATAAAGTAACCGTAGCATATAGTTATTCTGAATTTGCAGAAGGAGCGAATGAAGACGAGGCACTTAGGGCTATTTTGGATAAAGCGTATTCATCTGGGCTTAGGTTCATATCTGATAGTGATGCGAGACCACAAGGAGGTGCGCATGAACTGGCACATTTATGGGATAATGGTAAGAGTGCTACAGATGAATTGAAAAATGTATTAAAAATTAGAGAGGTTGCTATGAAAACTTTTTCTACTGATAATATTCGTAGTAATGAACCTTATTCTGTTTTGGAAGATGTTTTTGTGCCACTTTATTTCTTGCATAGGTATCAAACTGAGGCCGCTATAAAGCTTATCGGGGGTTTGAATTATAATTATGCTGTTAAAGACGATCAACAAACCATTGTTGAGACAGTTAGTCCTAAAAAACAAAAGGAAGCATTGATAGAAGTCCTACAGACTCTAACCCCACAAAAACTTGCTATTCCAGAAGATAAACTAAAATTGTTCCCTCCAAGAGCTTTTGGTTATTATCGCACCAGAGAGTCTTTCAAAGGAAAAACAGGAGTAGGTTTTGATGCTCTTAGTGTAGCTTCAACGGCAAGCGATATGAGTCTTTCTCTTTTGTTACATCCAGAAAGGACTTCGAGATTAGTACAGCAAAAGAGTTTAGATCAAGATCAATTGGGCCTTTCTGAAACATTGGATCAATTAATAGCATTATCTTTTAAAACTAAAGTAAAAAATAGTTATCATAAAGAAATTCAAGAGGTGATTAAAGCGAATGTTTTAAAACATCTTATGAATCTTAGTGTTGACAAAAAAGCTTACACTCAGGTGAATGCTATAGCTTATGGGAAACTTATAGACTTAACAATTCTTCTAAAAAATACACCAGCGAATTCAACTTATAAAGTGTATGATAGTTATTATCTAAATCAAATCAACAGGTTTTTGCAGAATCCCGAAAAATTTAAAGTTTTACCATCTCCAAAAATTCCGGATGGTTCCCCTATTGGAAGTTATAAATGTAGTATACAACCGTAAAATAAAATAGAGAATTAGTATTCAAATTCATTTTATAGAAAGAATTAGTTTCATAGGTTTGTTCTAATGACGAATTGACTTTCTTAAATAAATAATGCTCCATGAATATAGAAAAGGATTTTAAAAAAAAATTGAAAGAAATTAGTGATATTTTAGATGATAAAACTTTTGAAAACAAAGAAGTAGGAGTATTGTCAGGTGTCTCAGGTATAGCATTGTTTCAATTTTATTATGCTAAGTTTTTGGATGATGATACACATGCCGATAAAGGTGCTGATATAATAACAAAAGCGGTAGAACTTATTAATGAGGGATTTACTTACCCAACCTTTTGTACAGGTATCGCTGGAGCATGTTGGGTATTAGAAATTCTTAAAGAAGAGGAGTTTGTAGAACTTGAAGATGATTTTCTGTCATCTGACCTAGATGAATACCTGTTATCAGCTATGAGAGCTGATATAGAAACAGAAAACTTTGATTTTTTACATGGGGCGATGGGATATGGGTTTTATTTTTTAAAACGGTATCAAAACACTACTTCTTTGGTATTGAAAGAAGGATATAAAGAATACCTTGATGAGTTAATAAATGCATTCAAAAAAACAGCAAAAAAGAATGACCGTGGAGTTTGGTGGGAATCTATTTTAAAAAAAGAAGATAACCTTAGGGGGTGTAACCTGAGTTTATCTCACGGAATATCAAGTACGATTAATTTTTTGTCCAGGATAGCAGAGCATGAAGAGTTTTATGACGATGTTAATGAGGTATTAACTCAAACAGTGAAGTTTATATTGAGTTATAAGAATCGGGATATTACAGAGAGTTCACAATTTCCTAGCTGGATAGTTGAAGAAAAAGAAAATAATGTAAATTATTATTCGAGATTAGCGTGGTGTTATGGTGATTTAGGAGTAGGAATATCTCTTTTACATGCAGGAGAAGCTCTAAAAGATGAAGAACTTAAAAATGAAGCGATTACTATATTAAAGCATTCTACCAAAAGAAGGGATATAAAAGAAGCAGGAGTTATGGATGCTGGATTATGTCATGGGGCATATGGTATACTTCATATATATAATTACTTATATAGAAAAACCAAAGAAATAATATTTAAAGAAACTGCTGACCACTGGGCTGAGCAAGCACTTATTATGGGAACTCATGAAAAAGGATATGCGGGATATATGGTTTGGCGAGGTTCTGATGAAGAGAAATGGAAAAATGAAGAGAGTTTATTGGAAGGAATTGCGGGTATAGGATTGTCTATTATATCCTATTTAGCACCTTTTGATACCAAATGGGATGAATGTCTTTTAATTAGTTAGTTAGATACAGATTCACTACAACTTTTAAGAAATTAAATTTTGTATTTGTATGATTCATTTAAAACTTTATGACAATGAAAATAGATCTTAGAAGCGATACGGTTACCAAGCCAACTCCAGAAATGCTAAACGCTATGATGGAAGCAGAAGTAGGGGATGATGTGTATAAAGAAGATCCTACTGTAAATGCTTTAGAAGAAAAAATAGCACATATGTTTGGTAAAGACATGGCTTTGTTCTTTCCTTCTGGAAGCATGGCAAATCAAGCTGCTATCAAATTACATACTCAACCGGGAGAGCAGCTAATTGCTGATGAATATGCGCACGTCTATAATTATGAAGGAGGAGGAGTATCTTTTAATAGCGGAGTTTCTTGTAAATTGTTGGATGGTCATAGAGGTATGATTACAGCTGCTCAAGTTGAGGAAGCTATCAACCCTCCTGATTTTTATCATAGTCCGTTAACAAGTTTGGTATGCATAGAAAATACGACAAATAAAGGAGGAGGAGCTTGTTATGATTTTGAGGATATTAAAAAAATTAAACAAGTTTGTGATCAATATAATCTGGGATATCATTTGGATGGAGCAAGATTATGGAATGCCCTTGTAGCCAAAGGAGAAAGTGCTAAGCAATATGGAGATATTTTTGATACTATTTCTGTTTGTTTAAGTAAAGGGCTAGGAGCGCCTATAGGCTCTGTGTTGATTGGGGATGCTGCAATTATGGAAAAAGCTATTAGAGTAAGGAAAGTTTTAGGAGGAGGGATGCGTCAAGTTGGATACCTGGCGGCTGCAGGATTGTATGCTGTAGAGAATCATATTGACAGACTTGCTGAGGACCATAAAAGAGCTAGAGAAATAGGAGAAGTTTTAGAAAAATTATCAATTGTAAAACAAGTAGAATCTATAGATACAAATATTATCATATTTACTATTGATGGTAAAGAGGAGGATTTTATTGCACAAATGGCATTAAAAAACATTCATTTTTATGGTATGGGGCAAGGTAAGTTGAGATTTGTAACCCACTTGGGCTATACACAACAAATGCACGAATATTTTCTCGAGATGTTATCATCGGTATCAGCGCAAAAAGATAAAGCTGTTCATGGTATTTGAACAGCTTTTATTATTAACACTTAGTAAAATTAAATTTCTTTAATATCTGCTCCAGAAGAGTTTTCTTTAACAGAATTAATACCATTTTCCATACCTGACTCAGAAGAGTACATCTGACTGCTCCCAATAATCTGACCGTTTCCTGCCTTAAGATTAAAATAGAATTTTCCATTTTTTGCAGTTTTACGCTCATATCTACCATCTTCTGAAGCGTTCTTTTTAACAGAAGCAATTCCATTTTCTGCAGCAGCTTTACTATTGTAAACTTCACTGCTTAAGATAACTTGCCCGTTTTTTGCTTTTAAAGTAAAATGATAGCTAGACCCTTCCTTATTTTTGAGTTCAAACATATTGTTAGATTTTTAGTTAATTTTTTAGCTTTTGTTAAAATTATATAATAAATCGCAGAAAGAAAAATATAAAAACGCCTAAGCATACTTTTTTAGAAAGTTAGATGTATTATATTTAGAATACCGCTATTTAAACATATCTAATCCTGGGATATTGGGCATACCTTCTTTTGCTACTGCTGCTAATTCTGTTTCATTAACTTGTGTTGCTTTAACAATTGCCTTGTTAAGTGTAAGAATTAGATAATCTTCTAATTGTTCTTTGTCGGCCAACAGCTCATCTGATATAGTAATACTTTTTATTTCTCTGTTAGCGGTAAGTGTGATTTTAAGTAAATCATCGGTGCTGTTTTCGTCAATTAAAACAGTATCCAGCCTTTTTTTAGTTTCTTCTACTTTTTGTTGGGTTTCTTTGAGTTTTCCCATCATTCCCATCATATCTCCAAACATGTATATTTATTTTGAAATTTATAATTGCAAAATTAGTATTTTGGTTGTTAATAAACTAGCAAGATTATTATGAAAACTCGGTACCATATATTCTTAATATCGCTTATTTTTGCTCATTCGTGTTAAAACAATATTATGCCGACATCTGAGACTAAAATTCAGCCACCTATTGCCGCCAAAAAGCCAACTAAACTCGAAAAACATGGAGATGTTCGTGTTGATAATTATTTTTGGTTGAATGATAGGGAGAATTCAGAGGTAATAGATTATCTCAAAAAAGAGAATGATTATAATGATAAAATGATGGCTCATACCAAAAAGTTTCAAGAGAATCTTTTTGAAGAAATGAAAAGTCGTATCAAGGAAGATGATTCTTCGGTTCCCTATAAGCTCAATGGGTATTGGTATTTAACACGATATGAAAAAGGGAAGGATTATCCTATATATTCCAGAAAAAAAGAAACCTTAGAAGCACAAGAAGAAATTCTATTTGATTGTAACAAAGAGGCAGAAGGTCATAGTTATTTTAGATTAGTAGGGCTTAGCATAAGTCCAGATAATAAATTAGCTGCTTATGGTGTGGATACCGTAAGTCGGAGAAAGTATACAATACGTATTAAAAATTTAGAAACTGGAGAAATATATCCTGAGACTATTGAAACCACAACAGGAGGAAGTACTTGGGCGGCCGATAGTAAAACTTTGTTTTATACAAAAAAAGATGAAGAGACGTTAAGGTCTGATAGAATATACAGACATGTTTTAGGAACTTCGGTTACAGAGGATGTAGAGGTTTTTAACGAGATAGATGATACATTTTCTACATTTGTGTATAAAACCAAATCTCGTAAGTATCTTGTCATTGGTTCTAGTAGTACACTTACTTCAGAATATAGAATCTTAAGAGCTGATAATCCTACAGGAGAATTTCAGATTTTTCAACCTAGAATTAGAGGTGTAGAATATGGTATAGCTCATTATAATACCGATTTTTATGTTTTGACTAATGCAGACAAAGCAACTAATTTTAAATTGATGAAAGTTTCAGAAGAAAATACAATCAAAGAAAATTGGAAAGATCTTATACCACATAGAGACAGTGTTTTATTAGAAGATGTTGAAATATTTAAGGATTATCTAGTTATTAGTGAGCGAGATAACGGACTTAATAAAATTAATATTAAAAGATGGGATGGTACAGCAGATTATTATCTCCCTTTTGATAATGAAACATATACTGCTTATGTAAGTACTAATCCTGATTTTGATACCAAAACCCTTAGGTATTCTTATAATTCTCTTACTACTCCTAATTCTGTTATAGATTTTAATATGGAGACTAAGGAAAAGGAAGTCAAAAAGGAACAAGAGGTATTAGGAGGTAAGTTTGATAAAAATGATTATACGTCTGAAAGAGTTTGGGCTACCGCACAAGATGGTACATTGGTTCCAATGTCTTTAGTATATAGAAAAGGAATTAAAAAAGATAGTAATAATCCTGTATTGCAATATGGATATGGTTCATATGGATCCACTATAGATCCATATTTTTCTACAGTACGATTAAGCTTATTAGATAGAGGATTTATTTATGCAATAGCACATATAAGAGGAAGCGAATATTTAGGGAGATCTTGGTATGATAATGGTAAATTATTAAAAAAGAAAAATACTTTTACAGATTTTATCGATTGCTCAAAATTTTTAATAGAACAAGAATATACTTCTGCACATCATTTGTATGCTATGGGAGGATCAGCCGGTGGGTTATTAATGGGAGCAATTGTAAATATGGCTCCTGAATTATATAACGGAGTGGTAGCATCTGTGCCTTTTGTTGATGTTGTAAGTACAATGTTAGATGATAGTATTCCTCTTACCACTGGAGAATATGATGAGTGGGGTAATCCTAATGAAGAAGAATATTATACTTATATGAAATCGTACTCTCCTTATGATAATGTAGCAGTTGAGGCTGTACAAAAATATCCAAATATGTTGGTAACAACAGGGTTACATGATTCACAGGTGCAATATTGGGAACCAGCAAAATGGGTGGCCAAATTAAGAGAATTAAAAGTAGATGATAATTTGTTATTACTACATACTAATATGGAAGCTGGTCACGGAGGAGCTTCTGGCAGATTCGAAGCGCTTAAGGAAGTAGCAGAGGAATATGCATTTTTATTAGATTTAGAAAGTATAAAAGAGTAATTAAAAAAAATAGTGTAACTTCGTACCGTTTTTGTAGCAGATTTTGAACCCCCATTTTATTTCATACATCTGCATAAACACAACTATATGAGAGAAGATATTAGGGCTTATAATAATGTTTTAGAGCTTATTGGCGATACCCCGCTTATAAAACTAAACAATATTATGAAAGACTTTCCGGGAAATTACTACGCCAAAGTAGAATCTTTTAATCCGGGACATTCCACAAAAGATAGAATAGCACTTTATATTATAGAAGAAGCCGAGAGAAAAGGTATTCTTAAACCAGGTGATACTATTATTGAAACTACTAGTGGTAATACAGGTTTTAGTTTAGCAATGGTAAGTGTGATTAAAGGGTATGATTGTATTCTTGCAGTCAGTTCAAAATCCTCAAAGGATAAGATAAATATGCTCAAAAATATGGGAGCAAAGGTATATGTATGCCCTGCTCATGTAAGCGCAGATGACCCGAGATCATATTATCAGGTAGCAAAAAGACTTCATGAAGAAATTAAAGGTTCTGTCTATATAAATCAATATTTTAATGAATTAAATATTGATGCACATTATAACTCTACCGGTCCAGAAATATGGAATCAAACTAATGGTAAGCTTACGCATTTTGTAGCTTGTTGTGGAACCGGAGGTACAATCTCTGGTACAGCAAGGTTTTTAAAAGAACAAAATAAAGATGTTAGAGTGCTTGGAATCGATGCATATGGTTCTGTTTTGAAGAAATATCATGAAACCAGAGAGTTTGATCAGGAAGAGATATATCCATATAGAATTGAAGGTTTAGGTAAAAACCTTATTCCTACGGCAACAGATTTTGATGTGATTGATAAATTTGAAAAAGTAAGTGATGAAGATAGTGCACATACAGCCAGAGAATTAGTGAGAAAAGAAGGTATGTTTTTAGGATATACCAGTGGTGCTGCTTTGCAAGGAATAAAACAATTAGCTGCCCAAGGGGAGTTTGATGAAAATAGTAATGTTATTGTAATTCTACCTGATCATGGTTCTAGATATATGAGTAAGGTATTTAGTGATGACTGGATGTCTGAACAAGGATTTTTTGATAGCAAAAATGAAATTGATGCTAGAAAAGTAGAATTCATAAAATAATATAAAAATTAAAAACGATATGAACATCTCGATATTTTGAGATGTTTTTTTTGTATAAATTCTTTAGATAGCGTACTGATCTCTGCAATTGTTGATGTCATTTTTATTTATTAAATTACGGGAAATCATCAAAATACCAACTGCAAAATATATTCACTAGATTACGTTTTGTTAAAATAAAGCTTTACGAAAGTGAATTTAAATATAATTATGCCATCAAATCAATTTTCCGTATTTTCGCACACTTATAAGAAACAATTTTTTGATAAATGAGAGATTTATTTGATAAGATTTATAAAGACAAAGGGCCGTTAGGGAAATGGGCAGATAAAGCAGAAGGATATTTTGTTTTTCCTAAACTAGAGGGTCCTATATCAAATAGAATGAGGTTTCAAGGGAGAGAAGTAATTACCTGGAGTATCAATGACTATTTGGGATTAGCCAATAAAGAAGAGATACGTAGGGTTGATGCAGAAGCAGCAGCAGCATATGGTTCTGCCTATCCTATGGGAGCTAGAATGATGAGCGGGCATACCGATCTTCATGAGCAATTACAGGACGAATTGGCAGAATTCGTTGATAAAGAAGCATCTTACTTATTGAATTTTGGATACCAGGGAATGGTTTCTACAATTGATGCCTTGGTAAGTAAAGACGATATAATAGTATATGATGTTGATGCACATGCTTGTATTATAGATGGCGTAAGATTGCATCAAGGACAACGTTATACGTATCGACATAATGATATCGAAAGTATTGATAAAAACCTGATGAGAGCCACAAAAATGGCTGAGAAAACTGGAGGAGGAATCTTATTGATTTCTGAAGGTGTTTTTGGAATGCGTGGAGAGCAAGGAAGATTAAAGGAAATAGTAGCTTTAAAAGAAAAATACAATTTTAGATTATTTGTTGATGATGCACATGGTTTTGGTACGTTAGGAGCGACTGGAGCAGGAACAGGTGAGGAGCAAGGAGTTCAGGATCAGATTGATGTATATTTTGCGACGTTTGCAAAATCGATGGCTAGTACTGGAGCGTTTATTGCAGCAGATCAGGAAATTATAGATTATTTAAAATATAATTTGCGGTCTCAAATGTTTGCAAAATCACTTCAAATGCAACTTGTCGTAGGGGCATTAAAGCGTTTGGATATGCTAAGAACAATGCCTGAATTAAAAGCTAAATTGTGGCAAAATGTGAATGCATTGCAAAATGGATTAAAAGAACGTGGATTTGATTTAGGGACTACACAAAGCTGTGTTACACCTGTGTATCTTAAGGGAAGTATTCCAGAAGCTATGGCTTTGGTAAAAGACCTTAGAGAAAACCATGGTATTTTTTGCTCTATTGTGGTATACCCTGTGATACCTAAGGGATTGATCTTACTTAGGTTAATACCTACAGCATCTCATACTATGGAAGATATTCAGGAAACATTAATAGCGTTCTCAGCTATACGTGAACGATTAGAAAATGGAACATATAAACGCATGTCTGCCGCTGTTGCTGCAGCCATGG
Source organism: Aquimarina sp. AU119 (assembly GCF_900312735.1). Lineage (NCBI taxonomy): Bacteria > Pseudomonadati > Bacteroidota > Flavobacteriia > Flavobacteriales > Flavobacteriaceae > Aquimarina > Aquimarina sp. AU119. The sequence goes on from NZ_OMPF01000027.1 coordinate 53,697, forward strand.
GAGAGTAATATAGAATAAAAGTTTATACTAAAAATCCGCTAAATATTTAGCGGATTTTTTTATTGAATTATTTTTCTGTTTTTTATCTGCAATGTGTACTAGGGCCTTTTACACATCTTCCATTTATACATGTGCATCGTCCATCTGTATTGGTAGAGCAATCTAGCTTTATTGGTCCAATAAAGCAAACAGGGCCTTGTGATCCATTATCAGGGAATGTTGCTTCACCTCCATGAATGGTTTTTTGTTGATGTTTTACTAATTTTTGAACTCCTTGTAATTCTAAAATTTTTTTTAACATGATTATAGGTTTTAAGATGTTAAGAATCCTGATTTCTTTTAAGACACTCAAGTTAATGTCATTTGTAAATTACCTAAATATAATCAAATGACTTTTAAATATGGTTAAGGATACCTTATTTAACAAGTAAATATGATTAAATGTTAATGAAAAAAAGTAGTAGTAAATGTTTAAATAATGAAGTATGTATCTATGTGATAAGTATTGAAGTAAATGAGGTCCAAAATTTAAACCTATAAACTTTTCCGAAATGTTCTTCTCATTTTATGTTGTTCATGCTCATAGCCATTCCAAAGTGCCTGGATTGCTTTATTTTCTTCTAGTTCTGGATTGGTTTCTACAACTTCAATTCCGTTACGAAGAAAAGCTTCATTCATTTCCTTAAAAATAAGTGCAGTGACTCCTTTGTTTTGGTATTCTGGGTCAACTCCAATAAGATAAAAGGCAGCTGTATTGTTTCTACGCTGTGCTTTTAAGATATGTAAAAACCTAAGGGGATATACTTTGCCATTCATTTTTTTCAAAGCCTTAGAAAATGATGGCATAACAATAGAAAATGCTATAAGTTTACCAGTTTTGTCTGCAATACAGGTAATATACTCTGGATTAAGATATGGCAAGTATTTTTTCTTGTACATATCTATTTGATATTGTTGTATCGGAACAAAAGTTTGTAGGCTACTATACGTTTTGTTAAGCAAATCAAACATATCATCAGCATACTGAAGAATCTCTTTACTTTTATTAAACTTTAGAAGTTTAAGCTGATACCGTTCTTTAATTACACTGGCAAATTTGATTACTTTTTCTTTTGTCTGTTTAGGAACTCTGATTTTATATTCAACCCATGTGGCTGCAGCTTCAAAATCAAGAAGTTCCATGTGTTTTGCATAATAGGGGTAATTATACCACGTGATCATTGTATTTAACTCTTCATACCCTTTAATTAAAATTCCTGCCTTATCCATATTAGAAAAGCCTACGGGGCCTTCCATGTATTCAAGAGAGTTTTGAAGGCCATATTCTCTTACCTTTTCAAGCAAAGCTTTAGTGACTTCAATATCATCAATAACGTCGAACCATCCAAAACGTACTTTTGGTTTTTTTTGTTCATTTACCTCAATCCAATTTATAATGGCAGCAATTCTTCCAACGATTGTATTATTCTTATACGCTAAGAAGTATTTTGCATCAGCATTTCTGAATACAGGGTTTTTTTTCGGATTCATTACGTCTAACTCTTCCTTGATGATCGACGGAACGTAGTATGGGGAATCTTTATATAAATCAAAAGGAAATTTAACGAACGTAGTTAAATCTCCTTTTGAAGTAATTTCTTTAATCGTAATCATATATCATCTCTAATTCGTCACAAATATATAATCCTTTTATTAAATATTATGTTTGCATGCGGATCATTTTTGGTAATAATGTAATAGATTCTTTAATTATAGCATTTAAAGAGTTCTATTTATGTTTTTTTACCATTATTGATCTATTTTTTCTAATTCTTTATCTACATCAGAATTATTTGTGTCATTTTCTTTTTCTTCCTGATTTTTACGTTTTTCTTCCTCTTTTTTCTTTTTCTTTTCATCTTTCAGGCGCTTCTTTTCTTCCTTCTTTCTACGTTTTTCCTCTGCTTTTTTATTTTTCTCCTGTTCTTTCTGATACTTTTCATATTCGGCATCTACATCTTCCTCTTTCTCTTCTTCTTTTTTCTTTTCAGCCTTTTTCTGCTCTTTTTCATTATCTATATCAAGCTCTTTTTCCATTTTTTCAAGTTCTTTGAGCTCTTTGTCAATATCCTGTAATTCTTGATCGACACCTTGTTCTTGTTCCATTTTATCCAATTCGGCATCTATATCATCAATCATTTTTTGTTTTTCTTTTGCTGCTTGTTGCTCAGCTTTTTCAGCTTTTCTTGCTTCTTTTGCCTCTCGTTTTAATCGTCGTGCTTCTTCTTTCTTGAATTTCTTACCTTCTTTTTTAGAAAGCTTCTCATTTTCTATACGCTCTCGTTCTAAACGGTCTGCAGTTCTTCTTTCATCAAGATCTTTTTCTATAGCATTTCTGAAGTCGTCATCTTCAAAATCATTGATAAAAGGAGTTTTTAGTAATTTAAGGCTATCATTTTCAATCTCTAAACCATCTTCCCCTTCTTCAAGATCTCCTTCGATATCTTCTTCACCTTCACCATCTTCTTTCTTTTCTAAACCTTCTTCATCTTCTTTAACACCACCTTCTAATCCTGGTTGTTCTATAATTTCATCTTTATTATGCCAATCAAATCGATAAGATGCTCCAACGCTAACTGTAAAAATGGATGGAGTGTCTTTAAAATTAAAAGCAATATTAGCATCAAACTGTAAATCTTTTTGATATAAATAAGCTCCTCCTAGTCTTAAAATATTGTCACTATAAAAATCGCTTTTTTGCCCTTGATATTCTCCAAAGGCAGCCCATTTTTTATTAATAGTATGAGTAGAAGTAATAATCCACCCTATAATAGGATCATCTGTAGTTATTTTGTCAACGATTAAGTTTGTCACTAATACCCAATCTCCATTTAAACTTGTTGACCAATTGTTTTGTGTCATTACAACAATCTTTGGACTAAAAGTATCGTCATTCGGAGCTGTAAAAGGATTATCAGAAGAAATAAAGTTAGCCCCTAAATAAGCAGAAACTGCTGGGATTAAACTTTTCCATTTAAATTTATAGCGTTCTTTCCAACTTTTTAATGCATCATAATTTATAGAATCCTTTTTTGGTTTTTTATAAGGGTCATAAATCAAATATTTTGCACCAATGGTATTGACTTCAAAATTACTTCTCTTTATTTTTTCCTCATTACCTCCAATAGTTTGTCTAACACCATCGGCTCTAAATCTACCATTTAATCTAAGTTCTAATTGCTCAATTAATAGACCATACCTTACAGAATAATCAAAGTTAAAAACATTAGTTTTTGTATTAAGAATTTTATGCTTTTCTTTTCCAAAACCTATACCTCCTTCTAATTGTAAAACATTGTTACCAACAGAAAACGCGCCTTGAGACGTTCCAGGTCTATTCGTGTTTATTTTCTCAGTATACTGAGCAGATAAGGTTACACCAAATAGAAAAAAGGTGATTAATAAAAGAATAGATTTAGGGTTCATATTCAATAGATTTGGTTCAAATATAGCAGATTTTATCATTTTTTTAGGATAGTCTACATGTAATTGTATAGAGAGTTCATTATTTTTGAAAAAAAATGATATGCAGGAAGCTTCGTTGCAAGGGGTATTGAAGGTAATTCTCATTATTGTATTAATATATTATGGACTAAAAGTATTAACGCGATTATTTGGTCCTCTATTGCTTAAATATGTAACAAAGAAAGCAGGAGAGAAATTCCAACAACAGTTTGATCAGTATCAACAACCCCGCCAATCTAATGATGGTGAAGTTACTATTGAAAAAAAACCAAAACAAAAAACTTCTAATAAAGATGTAGGAGAGTATATCGATTATGAGGAAATTGATTAATTTGGCTCCTTATTTAGTAAACTCACACTTATCATGCCTTTAATCAAAAGATTCTTACCTCATTTACTTGTTGTTATAAGTTTTATAATTGCTTCATTAGCTTATTTTAGCCCGGTTCTAAGTGGAAAAAAAATGAAACAAGGGGATATTGTTCAATATTCCGGAATGGCAAGACAACAAACTGATTTTAGAAATCAAACAGGAGAGGAACCATATTGGGCAGACAATGCCTTTGGAGGTATGCCAACTTACCAATTGGGCGCACAGTATCCACATAGTTATGTAAAAAAAATAGATAGACTTATACGATTTTTACCAAGACCAGCTGATTATTTGTTTTTATATTTTATTGGGTTTTATATTCTTTTATTGGTTTTAAAAATGGATTACAGGCTTGCTTTTTTAGGAAGTTTGGCTTTTGGTTTTTCTACATATTTTATCATCATATTGGGTGTTGGACACAATGCCAAAGCACATGCCATCGGTTATATGCCCTTGGTACTTAGTGGTATTATACTCACATTTAGGAAGAAGTACATTTGGGGCTTTCTTTTATTAGCCATATCCATGGCTTTAGAAATTGCTGCCAACCATTTTCAGATGACCTACTACTTATTTTTGTTAGTACTTGTTTTGGGAATTTCATACCTAATAGATGCATATAAAAAGAAGGAAATACCTGATTATTTTAAATCTCTGGGAGTAATGGTTCTTGCAGTCTTATTTTCTTTGTTACTTAATGCGACCAGCCTTTTAGCAACAAAAGAATATACACAATTTAGTACAAGGGGTGATACGGGAATTACGATACAAGCAAATGGAAAAGAGAAAAAAGGTACGGGCTTAGACTTTGATTATATAACACAATATAGTTATGGTAGATTAGAGAGTTTTAATCTATTTATTCCTCGCTTTATGGGAGGTACGTCTACAGAAAATCTAGGAACAGATTCTAATGTTTATGAAGAATTATTAAGGTTAGGAGTGTCTCCTGCTCAGGCAAAATCATATACAGAATATGTACCTACCTATTGGGGCGATCAACCATTTGTAGGGGCACCTGCATATATCGGTGCAACCATATTATTCTTATTTATTTTAGCATTATTTTTAGTTAAAGGCAGATTAAAATGGTGGATTGTTGGAGGCTCTATTTTAGCATTACTGCTTTCCTGGGGGAAAAATCTGGAATTTTTCACTAGGTTTTTTATTGACTATTTTCCTTTATACAACAAGTTTAGAGCAGTATCTTCTATACAAGTGATTGTAGAGTTATGTGTTCCCATTTTAGGTGTTGTGGGAATACATAAATTGCTTAGTAAAGAAGTTTCAGAGGATTCAAAAATAAAAGCTCTAAAATATGCAACGGGAATTGTGGGAGGATTAACGTTAATCTTTTTATTGTTTAAGTCTACATTATTTAGTTTTAGCGGACTAGGAGACAGTTTACTATTAGAGCAAGGTGGCCCAGATTACCTAAGAGCAATAAAAGAAGATAGAAAAGCAATATTTACTACCGATACTATACGGTCACTGGTATTAATTTTATTGATTGCAGGAGGATGTTGGCTATATCTGAAAGGAAAATTAAAGGAGAATCTATTATTAATAGGGGTAGGAGTTTTAATTACTCTGGATTTAGTTCTGGTAGATTGGAACTATGTGAACAAGAGTAATTTTGTGTCCTCTAGAGAGTTTAATAAACCTTTTATTGCAAATAAAGCAGATGAAGAGATTTTTAAAGATAAAGGACATTTTAGAGTATTTGATTTAACAGCAGATCCATTTAATTCGGGTAGAGCAGCATATTTTCATAATGCTTTAGGTGGATATCATGCAGCTAAACCTGGAAGAATGCAGGATTTGTTTGAATTTTATTTGGCTAAAAATGATGTTGAAGTTATGAATATGCTAAATGTAAAGTATATCATTACTCAGGATGAAGATGGAGTAAAAGCTTTAACTAATCCTTATACTAATGGAAATGCTTGGTTTGTTTCTGAAGTTAAACAGGTGAGTTCTGCAAACGAGGAAATATTAGCATTGAAGGATTTAGATAACAAAAAACAGGCTGTAATCAATTCTAAATTTAATAATGTAATTTCTAAAACTAAGTATACATCAGATAGCCTGGCGTATATAGCATTAACTGCTCATCAACCTAATCATTTGGTATATGAATCTAAAGTTAAAGAAGAGAGTTTTGCAGTTTTTTCAGAAACATACTATCCAGGTTGGCAAGCTTATATCGGTGGAAACCCAGTTGAACATGTTCAGGTAAACTATATGTTAAGGGGATTACCAATACCTGAAGGACAACATAAAATAGAATTTAAGTTTGAACCCCAGGTAATAAAGACGGGAAGTAGTATTGTTCTAACAAGTTCTATTATCTTTATTTTATTAATAATTGGAGGTTTTTATTATCAGTATAAAAAAACAGGTAGTTTACTATCTTTACCCAAAGAAGATAAGTAAATAAGATTTTGAAAGTTCTGATTATTACATATTATTGGCCACCTGCAGGTGGCCCTGGAGTACAGCGGTGGTTAAAGTTTGTAAAATATTTCAGAGAATTTGATATAGAACCAGTAGTTTATGTACCAGAAAATCCAACATACCCTTTAGTAGATGATTCTTTACTATCAGAAATTCCAGAAGGAATAACTATTCTTAAACATTCTATTTTTGAACCTTATCGTTTCGCTCAAATCTTCTCAAAGAAAGAAGCTAAAACCATAAGTAAAGGAATTATTGCAAATAAAGAAAAGCAATCTTTTATTCAAAGGTTACTATTATTTATACGAGGCAACTTTTTTATCCCTGATGCTCGTAAGTTTTGGGTAAAACCCTCGGTAAAATATTTGACAGATTATATAAGAGAACATGATATTAAGTCTGTAGTAACAACAGGTCCACCGCATAGTGTACACCTCATAGGGAAGGAGTTAAAACAAATTTTGGGAGTAAAATGGCTAGCTGATTTTAGGGATCCGTGGACTACTATCGGATATCATGATAAATTAAAGTTAACCAAACGATCTATATATAAACATAAAAAGTTAGAAAGAGATGTTCTGGAAAGGGCTAATCACATAGTCGTTACTAGTTTTACTACTCAAAAAGAATTTAATGAGATTACAACCACCCCTGTTTCTGTAATCACAAATGGGTACGATATAGAAAAAGTAGAAAAGACTATTCTGGATTCTCATTTTACAATTTCGCATATAGGGTCTTTATTATCGGGGAGAAATCCAATACATTTATGGAATGTATTGTCAGAATTAGTAAAAGAAAATGAAACTTTTGCCCAATCGTTTAGATTACAACTAGTAGGAGCGGTAAGTGACGATGTGTTATCCTCAATAAAGGAATCTGGGTTATCAGATTTTTTGATATTAAAAGGATATGTTCCTCATGCTGAGGCAGTCAAGATTCAGAGAAGTTCTCAGGTTTTGCTATTAATTGAAATTGATAGCGAAGAAACCAAAAGTATTATTCCGGGTAAACTATTCGAATATATGGTTTCAAAAAGACCTATTTTAGCTATTGGCCCTAAAGATGCAGATGTATCCAGATTGATTTCTGAAACTAGCTCAGGATCTTTTTTTGAATACCATGAATATGAAGAGATAAAAACACAAATACAAGAATACTTTTATCAGTTTCAAAAAGAAACATTAATATCTGGGGTTGACGGAATAGAAAAATATAGTAGGAGGGAGCTGACTAGGGAATTTGCTGAAATACTACGGCAGCTGGTTAAATAACATTGGAAATTTAAAAAATGAGACTTGAATAAGTAATGGGAGTAGTTGTTAATCAGACTGTTAAAAATGTAGTTATTACTTGCCTTGGGTTTGGTATTGGAGCAATTAATACACTGTTCTTATATACTAATTTCATGGAAAAAGAATATTATGGACTAGTTTCCTATCTTCTTTCTGCTTCGAATCTTATATGGCCCCTAATGGCCTTTGGTGTACACAACACTTTAATCAAGTTTTTTTCTTCATATGCTGATGATAATCAACAACATAAATTTCTTACTTTAATGCTAATTTTACCTTCCATAATTGCATTAATTCTGGGGGTAATAGGAATCCTGTTTTATACTACTATTTTAGAGTTTTTTGAAGAAGAGAATACAATTATACAACCTTATGTTTGGACAATTTTTGTCATAGCATTCGCTTTATCTTATTTTGAAGTATTCTTTGCCTGGTCCAAGGTAAAACTCAAAAGTGTTTTTGGAAACTTTATAAAGGAATTATTTCTTAGAATATGTATAAGTATCCTTTTATTCCTGGTGTATTTTAAAATACTCACACCTGATCAATTTATATATGCACTAGTGGTTGCGTGTCTGTTAAGAATGGTAATTATGCAATTATATGCATTTAGATTACATCGTATTACATTAAGTTTTTCTCTGCCAGAAAATTATAAAGCAGTATTTAAGTATTCTACACTTATTCTAATTGCAGGATCAGTGGCTACGTTATTGATCGATTTGGATAAAACGATGATAGAACGATATCTTCCAATAGAATATGTCGCAAAATATGGGATATGTGCATATATAGCAAGTGTGATCATTATTCCTTCTAGAGCAATGCATCAAATTACGTATCCTTTGACTGCTAAATTGATTAATGAAAATGCTAAGAAAAAATTACGTGACTTATACAAAAAGAGTTCGTTAAATCTATTAGCAACTAGCGGGTTATTGTTTGTATTGATTATCTGTAATGTGAGCCAATTGTTTGAAATTATTCCTGATGAATATGAATTATTTATTTGGGTAGTCATTTTGATTGGAAGTGCTAAATTATTTGACAATCTATTGGGAAATAACAATTCGATTTTATACAGCTCAGATTATTATAGAATTATTTTATATATAGGAATAGGAATGGCAATTCTTACAGTTGTATTAAATATTCTTTGTATTCCGGTTTTTGGAGTTACAGGAGCAGCAATTGCAACCTTTGTAGCTGTTTCTTGTTATAATATGGCTAAAGTATGGATAGTGTATAAAAAATTTAATATGCATCCATTTTCTAAAAAAACCTTTTTAACGCTCTTATTGATTTTAGGTTATGTATTTGGGTTTTATTTTTGGGATTTACCATTTCATCCTTTTATGAATATAACTATTAAAAGTATTTTAATAAGTTTAAGTTATACCATAATTCTTTATGCGTTAACGATATCTCCTGATTTAAATGTTTTAATTAAGAACAGTATAAATAAATTAAGATAGTAGAATTCAAAAAGAAAATCCCCAGAGCATTCTACTCTAAGGGATTTTCCAACTAACCAACCAAAAAAATAAATGTTGTTATATGTCTTCTTAGCTTCTGCTTCTGGAAGAACGAGAACGAGAGTTATTCGATCTTGTACTTCTTGAAGTATTACTTCTTTGTCTATTTACTTGAGCTTTGGATCTACTTGTTCCTCTGCTTCTATATTGACTGTTATTAGAACGTTTTGTTACATTTCCAGAGTAATTTCTAGAAGAACTTTTTTGTCTCTGTGCCTGATTTGTTCGAGCAGCAGGTTTTTGAGTTCTAATACTTCTGTTATATTTTGCTCTACTATTATTTCTAGATGATGTACTAGCTACAGCATTTCTATTTCTTTGTGTAGTCTGTACTCTTTGTCTAGTTGGAGTACTTCTGTTATTAGATTGTACTCTTTGCTTGTTCTGGACATTTCTACTCACAGAACGAGTTCTTGTATTTGGTGTTACAGAACGAGTTCTATTCACATTTTTACCAGTATTATAATTAGATCTACTTCTTGTAGCATTTCTGGTGTTATATGTTTTTGATCTGCTTCTATCTGCATAACGAGTATTATAATTATTAGATCTACTACGATTTATTTTACTATAGTTACGATCATTTCTTTTGTACATTGCTGTTCTGTGACCTCGAGTTCTATATGTTATACCTCTTGCGCTAGAACCTCTATATCCTCTGCGATAATTAGTTATTCTACTATGTGGTCTGTAATAGTTACGACTTCTATATGATCTCTGGTAATATCCATCATAGTAATTGTTTCTATATACAGTATAAGAACATCTGTACGGTGTATAATATCTTCTGTATGGTCTTTCATACACAATACATCTACTTACTACTGGTACTGTAAAATATGCATGAAATGGTCTATATACATAACGCCTGTTGTAACTATTGATATAACCAGTACAGTTTAAGAAATTACCATAATTATTATAATGTACATATAATCCACCAACTCTAGATATACGACCATAATTGTTATAGTTTATATATATATCACCAGCCTGTATAATTCTTCCATAGTAATCATAAAAAATAGGAGTGTCTTCTATCTGTACCACGGCTCCATAATCATCATATTGTACATACGAATCATAATTGTAACCAGAATTAAAACTTATATTCACTCCCGGAGTATTAACACCAACACTTACACCACCTCGTTGTCCATTAAGATAAAAATCAAATTGTCCATCTGCATAAATCGAAAAGTCGATTCCTCCTTCAGAAAAAATAAATGATTTTCCATAGTTAGAATATCTAGCCGTCGATTCGATATTCGTTTCGGATGCATTAGCAGTAAATGAAGCTAATAATAAACCTGTAAAAAGTAAAACAAAATTTTTCATAATCTGTGGTTTTAAAATGAATGTTGAAATTGATTTTCAACTTCACTTTTATAGTATCAAGCAGCGTGCCAAAAAAAATAGACTTATGTGATTAGATTTTTTAGAATAGTTAATTTTTAAATTAAAATATTGATAAACAGTGACTTGTAATTTGTTTTTTGTAAAAACTGAATTCGTAGTAGGGTATTTATCTAACTATTTGTTTTAGAGGTGTAAAATTTTAATACAAGTTATAAAGCAGGAATATGAAAAAAATATATTTGAGCATATTTATAGGATTATTAACCGTAGTATCATTAAATGCTCAGGAAACAGTACATGATAATAATAAAGAAGAAAATACATTTATGCCTAAAAATATAATTAAAGTATTTCCATTAAATGCATTGATTGGTGAGATTGGTATAGGGTATGAACGAGTTATTAAACCCAAAACGTCACTAAACTTTACCTTGATTCAGGAATTTAGAAAGGATGAAATTTTTAATACTGCATTATCTGTAAGAGATTATTACATTTTTTTTGAAGCAGATATGAGATTCTATTTGTCAAAATACAAAAAAGCACCCGAAGGATGGTTCGTAAGTGGTGGGTTATTGGGAGAGTATAATTATCGTAAATATAAAAGTAGGATTAATAATCAAGCTGTGGATTTTGAATGGCTTCAAATAGGTGGCTCTGGTAAAATGGGATACCAGTGGATGTTTAAGAAAGGATTAAAAGGGTTGACTATAGAAGTAGCTGGGGGAGCACGGTATAGAACTGCTGTAAATATATTTGATAAAGGATTTTCAGACGGATTTACCCCCGTTGTAGATTTCACAATCGGATACTCATGGTAACAATTTAGTATGTATTCATACTCTATAATAGAGTGCTTAATAATTTACTTTTATTTTTTGAATTTTGGGTAGGGTATTTATGAATTCATTTGTTTTAGAGTTGTGAAACATAGTTTCAGTAACTTTAGATTTACCCCAATATCTATTTATGAATTATGATATTCATAGTAATAATGGTAATTTAATAGCTATATAGAACCGTTAACCTTTTATATTAAAATATAACTGACTTAAATTTTTTGACAATGCCAGAGAAAGTAATTAGTGTTTGCGAAGAAAAAATATATGAACAATTATACCGTGAACACGCAGAAAAGATATGTTATTATCTCTACTATAAATATGGCGATATGGAAAAAGCTCAGGATATTGTTCAGGATAGTTTCGCCAAATTATGGATTAATTGTTCAAAAATACTTTTTGGTGCAGCTAAAAGTTTTCTTTATAAAATAGCTAATAATGCTTCAATCAATGCTATCGTGCATCAAAAGACAGTTTTAAAATACCAGGAAATAGAGCAAAAAACATATACGAATGAATCGCCAGAATTTCAGATGGAAGAAAAAGAATTTATGCATCGCTTAAATATGGCTATTTCTGGTTTAAAAGAAGGACAACGTGAAGTTTTTCTATTGAATAGAATAGAAAAGAAAACCTACAAAGAAATTGCAGAAATGCTTGGAATCTCTGTAAAAGCTGTAGAAAAACGAATGCATCTGGCATTAGTTATTTTAAGAAAAAAAATAAAAACACCTAATCTGTAAAATATGAATTTTTTAGATCCACATTATCAAAATGAATTTTTGGCTAAATGGATATACGGTGAACTTACAACGAAGGAACTTAATTCGTTCGTTAATTCAACTTTATATAAGAATTTAGTGTTTTCACCTTTATCCGATGATGACTCTATAAAAGAAAGTTAATGAAAAGTGATATGAATAAAGATGATTTTTTAGGAAAATGGTTATCTGGAGAGCTTTCTAATGAAGAACGTAAAGCCTTTGAAAACTCAGAAGACTATTTGGCATATAAAGATATATTAAAAGGAGTAGAACGACTTGAAAGACCTGTGTTTGATGTAGAAAAAGGTTTAAAAGAACAAAAGATCTACAATGCTTCATATAATAAATCCAAAAGTTCAAAAGTGATTAAACTTCGAACATGGATGTATAGTGCTGCAGCGGTAATTTTGGTTATTATTGGATTGAGGACTATATTTTTTCAAGATGTTAGAATACGTACTGAAATGGCGCAAACTCAAACAATAACACTACCTGATAATTCTGTAGTGACTCTAAATGCAGATTCTTCTTTAAAATATGATAAAGATTCTTTTACAGAAGATAGAGTACTTCAATTACAAGGAGAAGCTTTTTTTGATGTAAGCAAAGGATCTACATTTACAGTGAGTACCAAAAATGGGGAAATTACCGTTTTGGGCACCGAATTTGACGTATATTCCAGAAATACAAAATTAGAAGTGCATTGCTTCGAGGGTAAAGTGAGTGTTAAGAAAGATGACAATGAGGTTATTCTTACCCAGGGAAAGGCTACCAGATCCAATGAAAATGAAAGCCTGTCTTTATTTGAAATTACAAAACTAAAACCAGATTGGTTACATGGAAAAAGTAGTTTTTATGAAGTATCTCTTGACCAACTTATAAAAGAATTAGAAAGACAGTATAACATTAAAATTAATACAGGAAACGTAGATGTAAAAAGAGTATTTACAGGTTTCTTTAATCATGATGATCTAGAAACCGCTCTACGTACTAGTTTTGACCCTATGAATATTAGTTATACATTTGAAGGAGAAAAAATTATAGCCCTAAAGAATAAGTGATACGTTTTGAGTTCGTTGTATTATTAATATGTTTTTTGAATATATCAGGTTACTCACAACAAGTAGATAGTGTAGAGGTTGTTGAAAACCAATCGATATTTAATATTCTTGAAGCATTTAAAAAACAATATCAATATAGTTTTTCTTATGATGTTGAAGCGGTCAAGAATGTAAAACTAAAAATTGATCAAAAGACAATCTCTATTGATTCACTATTAAAAGAGATAAAAGAACAAACGCAATTTATACTACAAAAGGTTGACGATCAAAGTTATATTTTGGTAGAAAATGATGAAACTATCGAAATATGTGGTATTGTGGTCGATGCGGCATCTACTTTTGAGCTTACCCAAGCTACTATCTTAAACAACAATAATGCAATTAAGCTTACAGATGAGCGAGGTTATTTTAGATTACGATTAAGACCAAAAGATTCAATTTCTATATCTTATTTAGGGTATGATATAAAAACAATTAAAGCTTCTGCTTTTTCAGGTTCGAGTTGTGATACAATTAGATTAAATCCTGAAATTCAGAGTTTAAGTGAGGTTGTTATTAATGAGTATCTTACTACAGGTGTACAAAAAAATAAAGATGCTTCTATTAATGTATCTACCAAAAAGCTCAGAATTCTACCAGGACTTGTAGAACCAGACGTTTTACAGAGTTTACAATTATTGCCAGGAGTAAATAGCCCAACAGAGGATCCAGCGGGATTATATATTAGAGGAGGAACTCCAGATCAAAACCTGGTACTATGGGATGGTATCAAAATGTATCATAATGGCCATTTTTTTAATCAAATATCAACTTTCAATCCCTATATAGTCAAAAATGTAAAGGTATATCGAGGTGGAACCAGTGTACGGTATGGAGATCGTATTTCTGGAGCAGTGATTATAGAATCTGATGATGATTTGATCGAAAAAATTAAAATCGGAGGCGGAGTAAATTTTACTCATGCAGATATTTTTGCCAAACTTCCTTTGTCAGAAAAAATAGGTGTGATGACGGCTTTTCGCAGATCTACTACTGATGTGTATAGAAATATAGCATACAATAATTTAGTTCGAAAAGTCTTTCAGAATACCAGGGCAGATATTCCAGATAGTAATGTACAAGGAACTTTGGATAGGGAAGCTAGAGAAGATGATTTTTCCTTTTCGGATACAAACATTAAACTTGTATGGCATCCAGATGAACAAAATACAATAAAATTTAGTGGAATATTTGCAGAAAATAGATTAGATAATATTAGAAATGAAGCAGATACGATTACCTCTTTTAATCGTATTAATGATATTCTTAAACTTAGGAACGGGGGAGCTAGTCTAAATTGGAGAAAAGAATATTCGAACAATATCATCCAGAAAACAAATGTTTATTTTTCAATATATGATACTCGTTATAAGATCATTGGATCTAATACCAATTCAAGACAAACTTTTATTTTTAATGAGAATAATCAAGTAAAGGATATAGGAGCAGAGTATTCTTTAGCTATTCCATTAGCTCCAAAACAAACTCTTGGTGTCGGGTATCAATTTGTTTATAATGAGGCAAATTATAATAGAAGCGAAATTGCTAATGGAGTTGTAGATGTAGATTTGGAGGATGAAATTAGAGGAGAAGGAAATAATCATACCTTGTTTTCTGAATATACTTATAAATCTCCAAAATTATATATGAATTTTGGACTTAGAGGCTCCTATTTGAGTAATACAGATCAGTTTTTTATAGAACCTCGTATGTTTTCTTCTGTAGAAGTGCTAAAGAACTTTAGACTAACTACTTCGGCAGAATTAAAAAATCAACAACTTAACCGCCTGGTTACTTTTGGTAGTATTTATAATCAAATTGAAGGCTTACCAGTTGCAGATAATGTATGGCTTCTTTCTGGAAAAATTAGAAATGATGACTCCGTTTTTGTTCCAGTAATCAAAAGCATGCAATTTACTTTTGGTTCTTTATACACCATTAACGGATGGAATTTTGATTTGGAAGCCTATTATAAGAAGCTTACTGATGTAACATCAATTAATAATTTTGTTTTGGAAGTTGCTTCTGCAGATACCGATAATGTTTTTGAAATAGGAAAAGAAGAACGTATTGGTTTTGATTTTTTACTAAAAAAAAGGATTCAGAATTATAGGTTCTGGATAGGGTATTCTTTAAGTAAAGCTCTAGTTACTTTCCCTAGTATACAGCAGAATGCTTTTTCAGGAAATTTTGATCAAAGACATGTATTAAATATCTCTCAAACTTTAAAGGTTAATAATTTTGAGTTTGCACTTGGATGGAATTATGCCACCGGAAGACCATTTACAAGATTACTAAGAGATGTTGATAATATAGACGATGGTATTAGAATCGATCCAAAAGGAATTAATTCTAGTAGATTTAAGGATTATCATAGATTAGATGCTTCTGCAGTATATAGATTTAATTTTAAAACTAAAAAAACCTGGGGAGGAATGATTGGATTCTCCATTCGTAATATTTACAATAGAAAAAATACGATTACTCAAGGGTTTTCTCGAAGAGAGGATGAAAATGGAATTTTTGTAGAAAGTTTTGAAAACAAATCATTACAACTCACACCAGATGTGGTTATCCGTTTTAATTTTTAAGAACAGATTTTAATATTAGATATTTACCTATTTGTTATAGACATCTCTTAAAGAGTTTTCATTTTTCATCAAATACATAAGAATTATATGAATAGTTGTGGTAGGGTTGACGCAATGATTAACGTTACTATATCATAAGACTAACTAAACTCTCATCCCACTTGAATTTAATTAATCATGCTTAAAAATTAATTCATGAGACGTAATTCTTTATTATTTATTTATGTATTCTTTTGTTTGACGCTACTTAACTGTAATAGTAGCGATGATGCTTTGAGTGCCACAGATTCTGAAATGAATCCAAATTCGGGAGGAGATCAGGACTCAGGGGGTACCCCTAGTCCTCCAACACAAGGAACACCGCTACGTACAGATGTAAAAACATTTATATTTGGACATAGCCTTATTGTACACTCGCCACCACTTATTCCTACTCCAAGCGACGAAACAACAGTTCCTCATTGGATGCATGTATTATCCCAATCTGCTGGTTATAGCTATGCTGTAGATGGTCAATATGGTTTTTTACCGCAACATGATAATCTTCCACCAATTGCACAGTGGGGATTTGATATAGCATCTGGAGTTTGGAATTCTGATGTTGAGCCATTTTCTGAGGCTAATTTTAACACGATACTATTAACCGCAGCCAATTTTGTACAGTATCAACCTGCAAATACGCCGTATGATGGAGATAATCCTGATAATACAACACCTCTTAGTGCTACTACAGATATTATTGATTGGGTTGGACAACAAGAAGAAGGGATAACAATTTATATTTATGAAAATTGGCCTGATATGGCTGGTTTTGTAAACTCATTTCCTCCTTCTCAAGAAGAATTTGCTAATTATAACGCAAATACAGTTGGAGATTTTCATAATTGGTGGTTAGATTATCATAACGCATTATTGGTTGATAGGCCTAATGTTAAGATGATTCCGGTAGGGCCAATTATAAGTAAACTACTTACAGATACAGCTTTAGAACAAATTCCGATTTTGGACTTATACGAAGATGCTGCTCCTCATGGAAGGCCAACCATTTATTTTCTAGCAAGTTTAATAACGTATTCTGCTATGTATGGGATACCACCACCATCAGATTTTGAAATCCCTACAACTGTACATAGCACAGTTAGAGACAACTATCAAGAAACAGTAAATTTTATCTGGAACGAACTTCAAAATTTTAATGACGAAAACGGGAATAGCCGTGTTTGGTAATACATAAAGTTTGTGATAAATAAAAAGAGGCAATAGATGTTCTAATTGCCTCTTTTGTTTTTGATTATACTACTTAATGATTTATTGTTATCTAGGATAATAAAGAGAATACTATGATATTAAGAAAGTTATAAAGACAAATCATTATAACTTAAATTAATCAGATTATACATTTCTGATTTTAAGAAATTAAATGTGTTTTTTACATATATTGTAAACCTGTAGCATAATCACCAGCATTAATTTCACACAATATCAATATTTCATTCATGGTCAAACGAATAGTATTTCTTTTAGTTTCATTTTTTATAATTACCAACGTTTTTGCACAAACATCAGCAGATACATTAGTAGCTTCTCAGTATTATAAAAAAGCAGATTCATTATTAATAGATAAAAAGCATGAAGAATCCATTGAATTTTTTAACAAAGCACTTCCTGAATATAAAAAAGCAAAAGTTTGGGGAAAAGTGGCAAGTTGTTATAACAAAATATCCGAAAATCAATGGCGAATCATGAAGTTAGAAAAATCACTACAAAATTCGAAAAAAGCATTAGTAGTAAGCAATCAATATTTTACAAAAGATAATCGACAAAAAGCTAATGCTTTTGATAATATGGCTAATTATTATCTAAGAATTGGCTCTTATAATAAATCATTATTAAATTTTAAAAAGGCAAAAAAAATATTACTAACTCTT
Source organism: Aquimarina sp. AU119 (assembly GCF_900312735.1). Lineage (NCBI taxonomy): Bacteria > Pseudomonadati > Bacteroidota > Flavobacteriia > Flavobacteriales > Flavobacteriaceae > Aquimarina > Aquimarina sp. AU119. Next base: position 71,445 of record NZ_OMPF01000027.1, read on the forward strand.
ATACCTGAGAATAATAATCAGGTGGTTGGAATTTACAAAAATATAGCAAGGATATACTCTATTTTAGGAGACAATACTAAATCTCTTTATTATCTGGATAAATGTTTGAAAATTTATAAAAAAAAATTTGGAGAAAGTCATGTGCGAGTTGGCACTGTGTATTCGAATATTGGTAATGTTTATACAGAAATAGGAGAAAATGATACAGCATTAGAATATTATGAAAAAGCTCTATCTGCGCTACCCCAAACTCAAGAAAAATATGAAAGATTTCTAAGTGGTATATATAATAATATGGGAGTATTGAACGGGAATATGGGAAGGTATGAAACTTCTATAGATTATCATAAAAAAGCTTTAGAATTGAAAATCAAAATATTTGGAAAAAATAATTTTGTGATTGCAAAATCATATTCAGGAATGGGAAATGTTTATGGGTTAATGGGTCAGTATAATTTATCCTTAGAATACCTCAAAAAAGCCTTAAATATAGCCTCAGAAGTTAATAAGAGAAATAGTATACCCGAAATTTCAGGTTTTTATAATAACATTAGTGCTACTTATATCAAGGTGAAAAATTACAATGAAGCATTAAATTATATTAAAAAAGCAATTGAAACTCATCAGTTATATCATAAAAAAGATCATATAAGTTTTGTAGTTCTTTATACAAATATGGGAATAACATTGAATCAACTTAAAAGATATGATGAAGCGATTACCTATTTTGAAAAAACATTAAAGATTTATAAAATTAATCCTGGGCTAACATTACCGGATGAAGGATATAGTTACTATAATTTGGGAAATACATATAAGTTAAATAAAGAATTAGAATTAGCAATTGAAAATTATAAAAATGCAATAAAGGTATATTCTAAATTATATACGAATAAAAGTCATGAGGTTGCTAAATGTTATAATGAAATAGGAAATGTATATAGTATTAAAGGAGATTATACCCGAGCTATAGAGTATTATCAAAAATCACTAATAAGTAATAATCGGCATTTTGATAGCAAATCAATTTATAATAACCCAGACTTAGAAAGTGACTTTAATAGTAATATTCAAATTAATTCTCTTTTTAATAAAGCTAATGTATTAGGTGAATTATATCATAAAAATAAAAATGTGAAATTTATGAAGACTGCTTTGTCTACATATTCTTACTTAGATTCGATTATTGATAAGAATAGGTATAATATACTTAACTATGAGGATAAGATGCAGTTTTCAGAATTAGCTTCTGATATTTATGAAAAAGCAATAATTGCCGAAGGGTTAATGGCAAAAGAAGAAACTCAAAAAATGCATTTAGAAAAGGCATATTATTATCTCGAAAAGAAAAAAGCAAATACTCTTAAAGAGTTGTTATTAAAAATTAAAATTAAAAACAATTTTAAAATTCCTTCAAGTATTATCACTCTTGATGACCAAATAAAAGTAGACCAATCATATTATAAATCAAAAATAACTGAGCTGACATCTATATCAGATAGTTTGGATACCTTAAAAATATCAAAGTACAAAGATAAATTGTTTAGCGTTAATAGAAGGAGCGATTCATTAAAGTCTATTATGAGACAGTTTTACAAAAGCTATTTTGATTTAAAATATAATAATTTGTATAATGAAATAGAATATATTCAAAGCAACTTAAAGACAGATAATACGATTTTACAATATTTTATGTCAAAAGAGAGATTATACGTTTTTGTAATAGCCAATAATACATTCAAAATGATAGATTTAGGAAGCGTAAAAAAAATAGAAAAGAATTTATCATTCCTCAAGACTGCAATAATTAGTAAAAATATTTTGGACTATAAGAATATAGCTTTTAAACTTTGTGAGCAACTAATTCAACCCATATCAGGATTTATTGAAACCAAACAGTTAATTATCATCCCAGATGGCGCGCTATGGAATCTTAATTTTGAATTATTATTGACTCAGAAAAATGAAACAAGTGATGCTAGAAGTTTACCATATTTGCTTCGCGATTATGCGATATCATATGCCAACTCTGCTAATCTACTCTTCAATCAGATAGGGAATAGTCATCAAACTTTAGAAATAAAAAAAGAATGCCTAGCTTTTTCATTTTCAGATACGACCAATCTTGCAGCTAGCACTACGATAAGTCTAGCAACACTTAGAGATGCCGAAGATGATTTGCCTGGTACTCGAGAAGAAATTAGAGCGATCTCTAAGATTATTAATGGTAAGTATTATTATGGCAATCAAGCTATAGAATCTAATTTTAAGAAAAATGCAAATGAATATAGTATTCTTCATTTGGCATTGCATGGCGAAGTGGATAACGAAAAACCAGAAAATTCAAAACTGTATTTTACAAAAAGTAAAGATACTCTAGAGGATAATCTATTATATGCTCACGAACTTTTTGCATTGGACATTCCGGCAGAGCTTACAGTATTAAGTGCGTGTAATACGGGAACAGGGAAAATCGCGAATGGAGAAGGGATTATGAGTCTAGGTACAGCATTTCAATACGCAGGAACCAGGAGTTTGTTATTAAGTTCATGGGAGGTATCAGATCGAAGCGCTCCCAAACTTATAGAAAAATTTTATACTAATCTTGCAGATGGTATGAATAAAAGTAAAGCATTACAAAAAGCAAAATTAGATTTTTTAAAGACAGCTGATTTATATCATATAGCCCCTTTTTATTGGGGTAATTATTATCTCTTAGGAAACTCAGAAGCTATAAAAATGGATAAGCCTATTGAATATACGTATTGGGTTATTTTATCTGGTATAATTCTCATATTTTCTTTGCTTGTTTTCTTATATAGAAAGAAAAAAAAACAAGTATAGTTTTTATAGAGAGATATTATTTTGGAAACAAGCTTTTATCAATATTTGGAATAATTTGTAAAGCATTTTTATAGTATAGTTTCTTCAATACTTCATCATCAAGATTTAATCCATACATTTTCCAAAAGGCATGGTATCTTTTATAGTAAGGAAAATATTCATCATCAGATTCGAGTACTCTAAAGTAGGTATAATACTCCTCTGGATTCCAGGAATCTTTTCCAAACATCACTCTGTTTTGATATTTTGTAAGGAAGGCTTTGGCATTTCTGGGTTGTCTTCCTAATTCTGCGATTACAGCTCCAATTTCACTATACATATTTGGTATTTCGTCCATTAGTTTTGCTAGTTTAGCCAAGTCGTTACCATACCAACCCAAATGGGCATTAATGAATTTAGTGTTTTTATGTTTTCTAAAAATTCGATGCTGTTCTTGTATAATCGTTTCCCATGATCCAGTAACATTAGCATCTCTTTTTCTTCTTGATCTAAGTTTTAGCTCTAACCACCGTTCATTTTTATTGTCATGCGCATCCCAAAATGGTTTTGGATCAGCAGAATGGATCAATACAGGGATACCAAGTTCTCCGCACTTTTCCCAAACAGGTCCAATTCTGGGATCATCTATTTTAATACGATTCCCATTACTATCCTTATTATCCATGCCTTGACTTTTATAAATTTTTAATCCATTGGCACCAAGAGCTATATCTTTTTCGATTTGAGAAACAGTTTTTTGCGTCCAACCAGGTTCATCAATACCTGTAAGGTTAATATTGGTGAATACAATAAATCTATTAGGAAAATTCGTTTTTACATTTTCTAATGATTTAGCAAGATGTTCATCAGATCCTCTTCCTCTTCCAGATAGGTTTACCATCACTGCCATGTTGAGTTTATCCATTTCAGAAACAACATCTTGAAGGTTTTGTGTTGGCATTCTAAATTGATGATTATGGACATCGATAAAAGGGAACTTTGCTTTTTTGACCTCTTCTCCCGGTACAACAAGAGTAGAAGGGGGATCATAATCTTCAAATTCCATTTTTTGCGCGGCTATTTGTGTAATAGATGCTAATAGAACTAGTAAAAAGGCTTTCCAGAATTTCATATTTGTGATTTGATTTAGATAGCAAAAACATAAATATATAATAATCATACCGTCAAAAAGAAAGGTTAACAACACTTTATAAACTCTATAAAATCAATGATAATAGTACAATAATAAAAACCCCTGTTACTAAGTATGAAAAGTAACAAGGATCTTTATAAACAAATCACCAACCAATTACATTGTATATATTTTTATTTTAATTCACTTACAAAATAGGTTTATCGGCACAATAAGAATCAAATTTGATCGCTATGGAAAGAATTATGATGCTCTTACATACCTAAAACAAAAAAGAAATAAAATACCCTACTTTATTTTTTGAAAACATGATTATTTCCCAATTTATTAACCAAATATAGGAGACAGGAGGCCTAAAAATGTGATAGATTTCACAAGGAATCAAATAAAGAAAATCCCGTTACCTGAAGTATTTGGTAACGGGATTTTAAACAACTAACCAACAACTAAATTTTATATTTTAGTCATCATCACGATCATCATCGTCATCATCGTCATGATATCTTTTCTTCCTTTTTCTATTTTTATAATAATGATCATCGTCATTATCGTGCTTATAATATTTTGGCTGCCAATTCCTGTTATAATAAGGATCATGAGTTGTAGTACATCCATCGATACCACAGTATCCACAACCATCATAGTGAATATTACCTTCTGTCTCTCTTATTCTGTCATATCTGTTATAGTAGATACGTAATCCACCTATTTGATACACTAATCCTCTTCTGTTATATCGAATTGATATTGTACCTATTCTTCGTACTCTATTATATCTATCATAACTGATATAATTTGGTCCGACCTTTTTTAGTCTACCGTAATAATCATATCTGATAAAATTATTATGATGTGCTCGTACACGTTGAGTATATGTACCGGGAGTATTATATCTTCTGGTATTCCAATTTCCGTAATGAGATCTACCTCTTCGATTAAGCACTTTATAGTCAATGCTACCTTCTGGGTAAACAAGAAATTTTATTCCTCCTTCGATAAAGACAATTGGTTGTGTGTTATGATAGCGTTTTGTAACCCTATCCTTGTGATCCGCATGATTGTGATCATTTGCCTTTACAGTTGTTACTATCAGTAACAAAGCTGCAGTAAAAAGTATCATTTTTTTCATAACCTTACCTGTTTTGGGTTTATGCCTACTCATTAGCTTTTCGGCTTCCGCTATTTGATTAATACTGTTTCAAATCGCGTGCCAAAAATGAGTAAGGTTATGAAAAATAAGGGTAATTATTTGGTTTTCAGAAAACTAATTATTTCTTCTGGATCCGCTCTTTCTTTATAATCTTCTTTAATGAAATCATAAATGATAGTTCCGTTCTGATCAATTATATATGTTGCTGATATTGGAAGTTGTTGAGCAGTATTTCCGTTATTTGCTTCTAAATCAATTTTAAAGCCTTTATAAACTTCAATAAGATCTTCTGGTAATGTAAATACGAGGTTAAATGCTTTGGCAATTTTATTATCTAAGTCAGAAAGAACTTCAAAACGTAATCCGTTTTTTTCTGAAGTAGTTAATGAATTGTCTGGTGTTTCAGGGCTTATAGCCACCAAAGTTGCTCCATATTTTTCAATTTCAGGTAATGCATCTTGTAATGCTTTTAGTTCCAGGTTGCAATAAGGGCACCATCCGCCTCGATAAAAGGATAGGACAATTTTTTTATCTAATAATAATTCTTGTACAGACATCTTTTTATTGGCTGCATTGGGAAGTGTAATCTCTGGAATTTGATCTCCGGTTTTTAATGCTTTGGATACAAGTCCTTCATCGCGTAAGGTTTGTATACCATTATTCATTATTCTGTGTGTACTTTCTGAATATTTCGCTACAGATTGATCTGCGCGAGCTTTTAGATCTTGAGTAAGTGACATTGTTTTGGTTTAAGATTAAATGTCTACGTTTAGCCGTTACGAAATGAATTACATTACAGAGATAAATGCTATAATAATGTTAATATCGAATCAAGGTCAAAAGTAGTATAAGGATAAAAAAACTTAACCCCAGAAAAAGGGGTAGTGTCTTAATATAGAAATAATCATCTTTACCATGAAAAATCATTAAGTTTTATGAACATCATAAGTTTTGTTCGTGTAGTATTAATTTTTATAGGATTATTTTTATGTAGCAGCGGTATTGCTCAGGATGATCGCGATGTATTAATTAATTTGTATAGAGCAAATCCAGATAATAGACTAGATTGGGATATTAAGATAACAACGATAGAGGATTGGGTAGGTGTAACGATGGTTAAAGGAAGAGTAACCGAATTAGATTTAAGATCAAATAAATTAACCCTTCTTCCAGAAAGCTTTGGAGATCTTACAGCACTTGAGGAATTGGATTTGTCTGACAATCAATTAACTCATCTTCCAGAAAGCTTAGGAGGTCTTACAACACTTGAGGAGTTGGATTTGTCTGAAAATCAATTAACTCATCTTCCAGAAAACTTAGGAGGCCTTATAACACTTGTAAAATTGGATTTGTCTGACAATCAATTAATACGTCTTCCTGAAAGTTTTGGAGGCCTTACAGTACTTGGGGAACTGGATTTATCTTATAATAAGTTAACAAGCTTTCCAGAAAGTTTTGGAGACCTAATAAAGCTTGAATACTTGAATTTGTATAAAAATCAAATAACAAGTCTTCCAGAAAGTTTTAGAGGTCTTAAAGCACTTGGGGAATTGGATTTGTCTTATAATCAATTAATAAGCTTTCCAGAAAGTTTAGGAGACCTTATAACACTTAAAAAATTGTATTTGACGAATAATAATATTATTAGTTTTTCTGAAAGTTTAGTTGGTCTTACAGCGCTTTTGTATTTGAATTTAAACGATAATGAATTAACTCATCTTCCAGAAGGTTTTGGAAACCTTACAAGGCTTAAAGGATTGAGGTTAAATAATAATGAATTAACTCATCTTCCAGAAAGTTTTGGAAATCTAATAAAGCTTGAATACTTGAATTTAGATGATAATGAATTAACTAGTCTTCCAGAAAGTTTTGGAGGTCTATTAAAACTTGAATACTTGAATTTATATAAAAACCCATTGATTCGTCTTCCAGAAAGTTTTGTCGATCTTAAAGAGCTTGAGACATTAGATTTGTCTTATAATAAATTAACGAGTCTTCCAGATCGTTTTGGAGATTTAATAAAGCTTAAATACTTAGATTTATATAAAAACCCATTGGCTGGATTATCCGTACCATTATGCAATTTTATAAGTGATATTTCTAGAGTCAGTTTACATACTGGTGTATGTGATTAATGATGTAGATTAAAAATGGAAACATTGTTATATGAATACCTACTATGCTATATGGTTTGCTTGTCATTCCTGTTTCAGAGACCTATAATTAATCGATTATCTTTTTAAAAAAGAGTGTTTATTTTTATTTTTTTATTCCCAACGAAAGGTAACGTGTTGTTTAACGATAATATTTGTTTCTACCTGAAGCAGAAAGTATTTTTAAGTCTAGAATTTGTTGCTGCCTGAAGGAGGGGAAATATATTCTTATAATTTTTCTTTTAAATACTGGCCCGTATATGAGTCTTTTATTTTTACAACTTCTTCAGGAGTACCCTCAGCCATTATAGTACCTCCATTTTTTCCTCCTTTTGGTCCCAGATCGATAACATGATCAGCACATTTAACGAGATCTAGATTATGTTCTATTACCAAAATAGAGTGCCCTTTGGATATTAATTCATTAAAAGATTTTAATAATTTTTTGATGTCATGAAAATGAAGTCCTGTTGTCGGTTCATCAAAGATAAATAGGGCTTTGTCTTTGGTATTTCCTTTAACCAAAAACGAAGCAAGTTTAATCCGCTGTGCTTCTCCTCCGGATAGGGTGGAAGAACTCTGTCCCAGTTGAACATAGCCAAGTCCAACATCTTGTAATGGTTGTAACTTCTTATGTATCTTAGTTTGATTGTGATCTGAAAAGAAATCAATTGCTGTATCTATAGTCATCGATAGTATATCATGAATATTTTTATCATGAAATGTTACTTCGAGAACATCTTTTTTGAAACGTTTACCTCCACAAGTTTCACATTCCAGATGTACATCTGCCATGAATTGCATCTCGATAGTAACTTCTCCTTCTCCTTTACAAGTTTCACATCGTCCGCCATCTACATTAAATGAGAAATGTTTTGCTTTATAATTACGAATACTAGATAATTTTTGAGAAGCAAACAAATTACGAATATCATCATATGCCTTAATATAAGTAACCGGATTAGAACGTGATGATCTACCAATCGGATTTTGGTCTACAAACTCTACATGTTTTATATTGCTGTAGTTACCTTTAAGTTCTGTAAACTGACCTGCTTTTTCTCCATAACCTCCTAATTCCTTAAGTACAGAAGGATAAATGATCTTTTTTACTAGTGTGCTTTTTCCGCTACCTGATACCCCGGTAATGGCGGTAAAGATTCCAAGAGGGATTTTAAGGTCAATGTTTTGTAGATTGTTTTCTCGAGCTCCAATGATTTCAAGATAATATTTTGAGGTCCTACGAGTTTTAGGAACTTCAATTTCAAGAGTTCCATTTAAGTATTTTGCTGTTAATGAATCAGCTTTTAGAATTTCATCATATGCTCCCGTAGCAACGACATGTCCTCCATGTGTACCGGCTTCGGGACCAATATCGATAATTTCATTGGCCGCTTTCATGATATCTTCATCATGTTCTACTACAATTACCGTATTACCAAGATCTCGAAGAGATTGTAATACTTTAATCAATTTTTCGGTATCCTTAGGGTGTAATCCAATACTTGGTTCATCCAGGATATACATAGATCCAACCAGACTGCTTCCTAACGAAGTAGCTAGATTAATACGTTGCGATTCTCCTCCAGATAATGTATTTGATTTTCTATTAAGTGTTAAGTATTCCAATCCAACATTCTGTAAAAACTCTAAACGGCTATTGATTTCTTTAAGAAGGCGTTTGGCAATTTTTGTATCATATTCATTTAAGGTAAGGTCTTTAAAGAAATCAGCTAATTCATTAAGTGGCTTCTCTACCAAATCTGTTAAGGTAGCTCCATTGATTTTTACATAGTTGGCTTCTTTGCGTAAACGCTTCCCTTTACAAGTAGAACATTTTGTTTTTCCGCGATAGCGAGAAAGCATTACACGATTTTGAATTTTATATGCTTTTGATTCTAATTCTTCAAAAAAACTTGTAATTCCTTCAAAGTACTCATTTCCAGACCAAAGAAGATCTTTGTCTTTGTCCGATAATTCGAAATAAGGTTTATGAATAGGGAAATCGAATTTGTATGCACTGTTTACCAGTTGATCCTTATACCAGCTCATACTATCACCACGCCATGGAAAAACAGCTTCTTCATAAATACTCAAAGCGGTATTAGGAATAACAAGATCTCCATCAATACCAATAACATCACCATATCCTTCACATTCTGGACAAGCTCCATATGGATTATTAAAACTAAAAAGATGCACATTAGGTTCTAAAAAAGTAATACCATCTAATGCAAAAGTGTTACTAAATTCTTTAATGTTATTATCAGTAAGTGTTTCGATATGACAAATTCCCTTACCTTCAAAAAATGCAGAATCAATAGCATCTGCTAAACGATTATAAAAATCCTCTTCATCTTTTTTTACGATACGATCTACAACTAGATAAAAATCATCTTTTTCATTAATAGTTGCTTCTTCTATTCGGTGCACCGTGCCGTTTACTTTGATACGCGCATACCCTTGTTGTTGTAGTACTTTTAGTTTACCCTCTAGTGTTCTTCCATCTTCGATATGAATAGGAGAGAGTAATAAGAGTTTCTCACCATTTTCAAATGTTTTTACATACTCAATAACATCAGTTACGCGATCTTTTTTTACTTGATTACCAGAGATAGGAGAGTAGGTTTTTCCAATTCTGGCAAAAAGTAATTTGAGATAATCATAAATTTCTGTTGTCGTACCTACAGTAGATCTTGGATTGGTAGAATTTACTTTTTGCTCAATAGCTATTGCAGGAGCAATTCCTTTTATATAATCAACCTTAGGTTTATTGAGTCGTCCTAAAAACTGGCGAGCATAAGACGAAAGGCTTTCAACGTATCTACGTTGTCCCTCTGCATATAAGGTATCAAATGCAAGACTGGATTTACCAGATCCAGATAATCCGGTAATAACCACTAACTGATTTCTTGGGATAACGGCGTCTAAATCTTTCAGGTTGTGAAGTTTAGCTCCTTTTATAATTATATTGTCTTTTGGATCTAAGGTTGTAATGTCTTGAATCATAGTAAATACGCGGTAAGAGCGCAAAGATAATGATTACAAAACAAGTATTATAACCTATGTCAAATGAAAGTTTAGTTAAAAAAATTAACAAGAAATTGTTTGATATTCAATGATAGTTACTATATTAGCCCCTGTAAATAAACCATAAATCTAAAACGAAACTGCCTATAGCATACCTTTACTTTTAAGTTTAACATAGCACGAGCCCCAAGCTTGTTGGTACTAAAATTAAATTAAGGTATGAAGAATTACACCCTAACAGACGCAGTTCTGGTTAATAACTACATTAAAGGAGACGAATGTGCTTTATCTGTTCTAATAGAAAGACATAAGCAGCGTATTTACAGTTTTATTTATTCTAAAGTTTTTGATAGAGATGTTTCAGAAGACATTTTCCAAGATACTTTTATAAAAGTTATCAGAACATTAAAGAATGGGAAATATAATGAAGAAGGAAAATTTCTACCGTGGGTAATGCGTATTGCTCATAATTTGGTCATTGATCATTTTAGAAAAGGAAATAGAATGCCAAAATTTGAAGATAATGGAGAATTTAGCATCTTTTCTGTGATAAGTGATGGAGATCTTAATGCTGAAAAAAGAATAATTAAAGATCAGGTAGAAGAGGATTTACGTAATTTAATTCAAGAATTACCAGAAGATCAAAAAGAAGTTCTGGTTATGCGTATGTACCGAGATATGAGTTTTAAGGAAATATCTGATAAAACAGGTGTAAGTATTAATACAGCCCTTGGTAGAATGAGGTATGCATTAATTAACCTAAGAAAAGTAATTGAAAAAAATAATATTGTTTTAACAAATTAATAACGTATTGATGCAATAAAGTTTAATTTGTCGCGTTATAATTTTAAATAACCCTAATATTTAAGATTATATAATATGGCAAAATTTTACTTTAAGTCTTCAAAAGAAGAAAAACATTTAGTACCTAGCAGAAAAACAATTGATTTTCTCTTAAGCTATTCAAAATCATTACAAGTTTTAGAGTGTAATAACCTTAAATTTGAAACGATTTTAAACTAAACTTATAAAAGGCCCATTATTTTTTAATGGGCCTTTTACTTTTATAATATTCATCCAAAACGGTTTTTCTACCTATAGTTTTTGTGATGATGTCTTTATCAAGATCCCAGCCTCTAGCAGGAGAATATTCTCGTCCATACCAAATGATTTGAAGATGTAAATCATTCCATAATTCTTTTGGAAATAAACGTTTGGCATCTTTTTCTGTTTGTGTTACATTTTTGCCATTGGTAAATCCCCAACGATACATTAATCTATGGATATGAGTATCAACAGGAAATGCAGGTACTCCAAATGCTTGTGACATAACAACACTTGCAGTCTTGTGTCCAACAGCAGGAAGTTCTTCTAATGCTTCAAAGCTTTGAGGAACTTCGCCATTATGTTTATCTATAAGAATCTGCGATAATCCGTGTATTCCTTTAGATTTCATTGGACTTAAACCAACGGGTCTTATAATTTCTCTAATCTCTTCTACAGATAGCCTAACCATTGCATATGGATTATCTGCACGATCAAATAATAAAGGAGTAATTTGATTGACTCTAACATCGGTGCTTTGTGCACTCATTAATACTGCAATTAATAAGGTATAAGGATCTTTATGGTCGAGTGGAATAGGAATTCTGGGATATAATTCTTGTAACGTTTTAATTGTAAAATCTATCTTTTCCTGCTTGGTCATATTGCCTAAATTGTTTTATGCTAAAGTATTAAATTATAAATCGAATATAATAGAGGATAATCATTAAAATTTTTATAAAACTGAAACGATATCGTTATTTTTGTTTTATCTTTATTCAGAAACTTTAAACAAAATTTAATTCATATAAATCATAGAACAATGACCACATTACAAGCAGGAGATAAAGCTCCTAATTTTTCAGCATTAGATCAGGACGGAAATACGATTACCTTGGATAATTACAAAGGAAAAAAGCTTGTGGTTTTTTTCTATCCCAAAGCAAGTACCCCTGGTTGTACGGCAGAAGCGTGTAATCTAAGAGATAATTATCAAACTTTTCAAAATCAAGGGTATGAGATTCTTGGAGTGAGCGCAGATAGTGCAAAGCGTCAACAAAATTTTAAAAATAAGTTCGAGTTACCTTATCCATTACTAGCCGATGAGGATAAAAAAGTTATTGAGGCTTTTGGAGTTTGGGGGCCTAAGAAATTTATGGGAAAAGAGTATGACGGAATCCACCGCACCACCTTTGTTATTGATGAAAACGGTGTTATTTCAGAAGTAATACTCAAGGTAAAAACAAAAGATCATACTGCGCAAATATTATAATTAAAATATATAAAAAAGCAGCATTAATAATCTCTATTAATGCTGCTTTTTATTTAAAATATCTTAATTGTTTATTCTACAGATTCTACGGTTTTATATCCGAAGAAATTATTTGCCTTAATCATTTCAGGGATAAGTTCAGGTAACTGATCTTCCCAACCAGGTTCTCCTTCTTGGATTTTTTGAAGAACTTCCCTGGAGAAAATATCCATGATAGATGGATCGTAATCTGTAATATCTTGCAGTTTACCATTATATTTAAAGAATTTGTATAATTCTTTCATACGAGGATGTACCTTAAGAGTATCACTATCTGTAAGTTCACCTGTTTCATGATTTTTTAATGGATATAGATACACTTTTAGATCTTTGAAGAATAGTTTTCCAAAAGCTTCTAAAATCCCTCCACTTAAGTGCATGTAGTATTTTTGATCAAAAATATCTACCAGGTTGTTCACTCCCATAGCCAAAGCCATACGCTCTTTGGTATAATTAGAGAAGTATTCAACCATACGATAGTATTCCTTGAAGTTTGAAATCATTACCGTTTGTCCAAGAGAACATAATAATCTGGCTCTTGACATAAAATCTTCTTCATCAATTTCTCCTTCTGCTCTTAGGTTGGATAAAGTGATTTCAAAAATAACTACAGTTTTCTCTTTTTTTACTTTATTCTCACTCAAAAACATGTTGAGTGATTTTTTATAGATGTCCATATTAACCTTGGTAACAGGTCTAAAACTCCCACGAAGGGCTAATATGTTTTTCTTATATAAAATCGCGGCAGGTAATATGTTATTTCCATCAGGACCAAACATAACCGCCTCGGTCATCCCATTTTTAACAAGTTGTAAACTCATTAAACGATTATCTACTTTTGTAAAGCGGGGACCAGAAAAGTTTATAGTATCAATTTCAATTTGATCTTTATCCAAATGATCATACAGGTAACGTAATAATTTTTTTGGGTTATCATATTTATAATAAGCACCATAAATTAGATTCACACCCAATACACCAAGAGTCATTTGCTGTAATCTAGCATCATTTTCATGGAATCGAATATGCAGTGTAATTTCATTATACTCTTCATTAGGAACCGTCTGATAACGAATACCAACCCAACCATGTCCTTTGTACTTTTTTGCAAAATCAATAGTCGCTACAGTATTGGCATAACTAAAAAATAACTTATTTGGATGTTTTTCGCGAGTAATCCTTTCTTCGATAAGTTTTACCTCATGCTTAAGCATTTTTTTTAACCGTGCTTCAGTAACATAACGTTTATCATTTTCGATACCATAAATTGCATCACTAAAATCTTTGTCATAAGCACTCATGGCTTTTGCAATCGTACCTGAAGCGCCACCTGCTCTGAAAAAATTTCGCGCAGTTTCCTGACCAGCACCAATTTCTGCAAAAGTACCGTAGATGTTTTGATTGAGGTTAATACGTAAAGCTTTACTCTTTATTGAAGGGACAGATTCAAATTCTTTATCTCCCATTATCTTAATAGGCATAGTAAAAAGGGCTTTTTTTGTTTAATGTAAAGGTACTAATACCATAAGTATTAAAAAAGTTTGAATGTGAAATTTCTACATTTTAAAAAGTCGTTAAAAAGAATTAATATATTCCTACAATTTTTGCCAAAAAAATATAAGTACATTTGCTGTAGTTTATCATAATTATGAAAGTAACTTTTCTTGGTACTGGGACCTCACAGGGAATTCCGATTATAGGAAGTGATCATCCTGTATGTCTAAGTGATGATCCCAAAGATAAGCGACTTCGGGTTTCTGTACTTGTCTCTTGGGACAAATACAATTATGTAATAGATTGCGGACCAGATTTTAGACAACAAATGCTATCTAATCAGGTTTCAAGAATTGATGGTGTTGTTTTTACTCATGAGCATGCTGATCATACCATGGGATTGGATGATATACGTCCCTTTTTTTTTAGGCAAGGTGATATCCCAATATATGCCCACAAAAGAGTTATGGAAGCTTTAAAAGTAAGGTTCGATTATATTTTTGCTTCAGAAAATAAATACCCTGGAGCACCAAGTGTTATAGAAAATGAATTAGATAATACTCCTTTTCTATTGGGTAATCTAGATGTTGTTCCTATCAATACTTTTCATAACCGATTACAAGTTTTTGGATTTCGTTTTAAAGATTTTGCATATCTAACAGATGTAAAAACTGTAGAAGAAGCAGAAAGAGTTAAATTAAGAGGAGTTAAGGTATTGGTTGTTAATGCACTTAGGATAGAACCTCACCATTCTCATTTTAATTTAGAAGAAGCTCTAGAGTTCATAGAGGATATCCAACCAGATCGGGCATATCTAACTCATATTAGTCATATGTTAGGGTTTCATGCAGAAGTAGAGAAACTATTGCCCCAAAATGTGTATATAGCATACGATAACTTAAAAATAACTATTTAAAACATGAAGAGTAAGATTTTTTTATACCTATTTATTTTTGCATCATTATTTATTCTTTTTCAATTTATGAATGCTAAAAAGGCAAAAGAGTCCTATGATACAAAGATTGATAATTTAAAAGCTAAGATTACCAAAAAAGAAGTAGCTTTTGATTCACTTGTGGATATTAATTTAGATTTAACTTATTTTTCTTTAGAAAGTAACGAAGATGCAGCTGCGTATTTTGAAGAAATGGGTTATGATGCAAATAAATTAGCTCTAACTATAGGAGATCAGATAATTAGTCAAAATAAAGCAGGGGAAGATAACCCAATAATTCCGTTTGTTGGGATGGAAGGTAATATGGCTATTAATAAAGTAAGACTTCTTAATCATAAATGGATCATAGCAGATTTTACTGATGGTGTATATTGGGGAGAGCTTTTTATTACTTATGAGGTTAGAAAAGATGGAGTGGTGGATTTTGAAGTTGAAAAATCATTTTTATATCCTAAAAACTAGTTTAAAAAGTAAGAAATTTCAGATAATATATTAAAAAAGCTACCTGGTATCAGGTAGCTTTTTTTGGTTTGTTGTAATGTGTGATAAGAAAGTTGGTTAAGGTATGTTGTCTATTTTTTTAATAATTTCTTTTTAGTCAGTTTTCCGTCTACATCTATTATAGCGATATAAGTTCCTTGTGAAACTAAAGATCCATTATCTGATGATCCATCCCAGGTATAATTAAAATTCCCTTCACTTTCTTTATGATTAACTAATTTTCGGACTAGATTACCTCGTATGTCATAAATGGTAATAGATACTTCATTCTTGTTATCATTAGTTATATTTGAAAACGTGACTTGCTCTTTAAATGTATTAGGATACACTTTAATGTTTTCTGAAATGACATCTTCTTCTTCTGTTTTTAGTCTATTCCATGACCTTCCTAAGGGTTGATCAAGCCATAAAAGAATAAATTCATTATCATCAGGTAGTCCTGTACCTACATGTCGACCAATACTAAAAGGATAATTGTTATCATTTAGTACTCCAATCAAAAACGGATTAAAAACGACCACGCTTTCTATAGTTACAAAAGGAAAAGCAAAATTTCTTCCTATTCCGATATCACCATCCAATCCAGGTTCAGAAATTCTAAGAATATCTTTAATTTTAAGAAGATCTACATTAAGTCTTTTTTCTACCAATTCTTCATTTTCATCTAATTCTATCTCATATATGGCTTTAAAACCATTTAGATCCCCTTGTGAACCATCACGTTCGATGATTAAACCTCTTTTGCGATTAAACATAATAAAGTCTCCTATTGCGGTCGCTTTTTGATTTAAAGGATATTCAAACTTTTTACCAGAATATGATTTACTTTCTAAATCAAATTCATGAATAAGTAGATTATTATTATCAGCACCTTGTAAAGGCTTTTCCAGCAAAGGAAGTAACGTTCTTTTATCTGTACTTAGTGCCAGTCCTTCAAAACCACCACTACCTTTTACACGGAAAGGTGTATCTAATTCTGTATTACGATAAGGCCAATATAATCCAGCTAACCATGGCGTATTTTGTCCATTTTGATCTTGTAGGTTTGTTCCATCTCCAGCATCTCCAACCTTTGGGAAATCACCAAATAAACATACGGTTCGTATCTCAGGATAATGTTTTTGTGTAATTAATAATGTTCTAAAGTCAAAACTTTGTATATCTGCTCTGTCGGTAAGGTTATTTTTTACAATAACATCTGCTATGACTTTAGTAAAAGTTTCAGGATCGACCGTTCTATCGGCAAAAACATCTCCACGATCATCAGTGTCTGTTCTTGGATTGATTTTGGTTTCGATGTTAAAACGGACTTTGGATGCATTCATCCAACGTTTCATTGCTTCGGGATCTGATGCTCCAGGTCCGTTTTTATAATATTCAATATAAAAGTCAACAAAATCAAATAATTGTTGTAACGATGGCATAATATAGGGATCAACAAGCTCTTTTTGATTTGAAAATGCTACTGCAACCGGGGACAGTGAAAGATCATTGGTTTGAGCAGGTCTTCCATTTAATATTTTATCAGCAATAAATGTTGTTTGAATTTGATCTAATGTGAGATCTTTTACTAATACTTCATCGTTAAATTCATAAGGAGTACCATCGACTTTACGGGTTTTTGCAGCTTCAATATGTGGATCGTGATCCAAAACAGGAACTCCGTCAAGAGTAATTCCGCAATCAGTTTCGAGAGTAGGCATAAGGAAATCTAAAGCGGCCTCCATGGCTGGTAATGTGTTTTCAGGACGTAGATTTCGTGAGCCTCTGTGTCCTTGTGCATCAAACAACTTTACATCAATCAAACCATCTGCATTTATATAATCCGGTTGACCATCTTTGTTTTTATCAAAATTTTGTATCGCTTCTAATAATAAATCTGGGCGATCAGAAATGATTCCTTGTACTCCTTGATCGAGAAGAAGATTCATGTTTTCTAGATCATTAACGGTATATACTACTACTTGATGTCCTGCTCGATTTAAAGAAGAAACATTAAATAATTCGCTAGAAGCTTGTTTGAGTCCAGTAGGAGGGTTTTCTCTACTTTCAACCTTTGTATTAGAATTTTGATCATCCAACATGACAAACCATGGGGACATCACTGGTGGTTTACTTCCGTTTGCTTTTGCATGTGATCTCATTGCGTTCATAACACGAAGTGCACTAAATTCTTCACTATATGGATTTTGTGGTGCACGAAGTTCTTTTCCTGGATTATCAAAATCAGGAAGAGAAAAGGGAGGGTCTAATAAAATCCCATTTTTATCAAAATGTAGCAAAAAAGGACCAAATTCATCACCAATCCAATAGTCGCCGTTAGCCGTTCTTTGTATAGACTCTATATCAAAATCTGCGCCGGTAAGGATTCTGGAATCACTAAAATGGTTAGTTATTGCAAAAGGTATCAAATGATTGGGATCACGCAATTCTATAAAGTCTAGTACGTCAATTCCACCATCGTTATGCGCAATAATACTTTTAAACTTTGGTTGTATTCTATAAAGACGTAGATGATAATCTGCCGAGTTTTCGATACTACCAAAACCGTTATCAGACAATACGGTAAAGGTTCTGTCAAAATTGTTTAGAACGGCAGAAAAACCTTGTATAGGTTGTTTGTTTAAAAAAGGAACTGGTTGTTGATTGATCAATCCTTGGTTTATATATTGTCCTGAGGAAGGGCCTTCAGAGAAGCTGGCAGCAGGCAAAACTGCTCTTGAGATCAGTATGTCTCCAAAGTTGGTAAAGGACTTACCAGTTCCTTTTGGAATCATTTTCTTGTTGTAATTGTTATCAGTAGGAATCTCGAATTGAGATTTCTCTATAATCTCTTTTTTTGAGTTTTGGGCTTGAAGTGATGACGATAAGATACATAAGATACTTAATAGTGTATAGTATGTCGTTTTTGAAATGATTTGGTAATGACGTTTCATGATGTGTATTACGTTTAAGATTAATTTGGTTAATGACTTCATAAAATTACGCGCTGTATATTACCAAATCGTTTATCTTCTTTAAACAAATGTTTAGGATAAGGTTAGCTGTTTTATGATTGTGTAATACCCAGGATGAACATGAAAACTAAATTAGGAACTTGTACGAAAACGTTGTAGTGATATATTGTGATTCTTATTACATAAATTGAATTTTGATGAAAATTCAATAATTCTCAAGCAGGGTAAGGGGTTATAGGAGTATTCTAAGAGGATTAAATTATATTTGATTTCAATATATTTAAGAAAACATACGTCAAGGATGAATATCAAGTTTCTACATTTTGCAGTTTCTATAATAGTTGCGTCAACCATTATTTCATGTAAAAAAAAATATGAAGGATCTTATCAGGGTTATAAGAATGAAAATGGATATATAGAAGTTTATAAAAAAGATGGAAAATATAGGTTTAAAATCTATTCAGATAAAATTATAGAAACTTCGTTTATCCCCAAAGGAGAAACATTTGATTCTACATCTCATGCGGTTATTTTGAAACCCAGATTAACAAAGACAGCTATTGTTGATAGTGATAGTATTTTGACCATTAATACTAATGGTATTGATATTCATATTACTAAAGAACCATTTCATATTTCATACACCTACAAAGGGAAAGAATTAATATCTGAAAAAGATGGATACGTAAAAACAGATTCTTTAGAAATATTAAACTTTAATTTAGATAAAGACGAAGTAATTTATGGAGCAGGATCCAGAGTAGTTGGAATGAATAGGAGAGGTAAAAGACTTCAATTATACAATAAAGCTCATTATGGATATGAAACCCAATCAGAATTAATGAATTTTACTATGCCTTTAGTGCTTTCTTCTAAGATATATGCAGTACATTTTGATAATGCACCTATTGGGTTTCTGGATATTGATAGTGAAAAAGATAATACACTTGGGTACGAAACAATAGACGGACGAAAAACATATCAGGTAATAGCTGGAGATGATTGGAAAAATTTAATGTATGAGTATACAGAACTAACAGGTAAACAACCTTTACCGCCTAGATGGGCTTTTGGAAATTTTGCTAGTCGTTTTGGGTATCATTCTGAAAGAGAAACTCGTGAGACCGTAGAAAAATTTGCAAAAGATAGTATCCCCTTAGATGCTGTAATTTTAGATATTTATTGGTTTGGAAAAGATATTAAAGGGCATATGGGAAATCTTGAGTTTTTAAAAGACTCATTTCCCAATCCAAAACAAATGATTAATGATTTTGCGATTAATGGCGTTAAAACGGTTCTTATTACAGAGCCGTTTGTATTAACATCTTCTAAGAAATGGGATGAAGCAGCGTCAAAAGGAGTTTTAGGAACTGATATAGAAGGGAAACCTTTTACCTATGATTTTTACTTTGGTAATACAGGAATTATTGATATTTATAACCCCAAAGGAAAAGAATGGTTTTGGAATATTTACAAAGAGCATGTTAAAGATTTTGGTGTAGCAGGTTGGTGGGGAGATCTTGGAGAACCCGAGGTGCACCCATCAGATTTACAACATGCCGTAGGAAGTGCAGACGAAGTCCATAATATATATGGTCATGATTGGGCGAGAATGATACAAGAAGGATATCATAAAGATTTTGCAGATCAGCGTCCTTTTATATTAATGCGTGCAGGGTATTCGGGATCACAACGTTTTGGTATGATACCATGGTCTGGAGATGTAAATAGAACTTGGGGAGGATTACAACCACAAACAGAAATAGCGCTTCAGATGGGAATGCAGGGGATGGGATATATGCATTCTGATCTTGGAGGATTTGCTGGTGGAGAAACTTTTGATGCTGAGTTATATACACGTTGGTTACAATATGGTGTGTTTCAACCAATATTCAGGCCCCACGCACAAGAACATATTGCTCCAGAGCCTGTTTTTCATGATAAGAAAACAAAAGTTCTAGCCAAGAAAAGTATTGAACTTAGATATAGTTTGTTACCTTATAATTATACGATCGCTTTTAATAATAATCAAACAGGAATGCCTTTAATGCGTCCTTTGTTTTTTGAACATTCTAATGATAGAGAACTATTAGAACTAAGTTTTACGTATTTATGGGGAGATGATTTTCTAGTATCTCCGGTTATACAACCCGGAATAGCATCTATGGATGTTCCTTTTCCAAAGGGAATAAATTGGTATGACTTTTTTACAGGAGAAAAGTTTGAAGGGGGAGGATATAAAACTGTTAACGTAGCAAAAGATCATATTCCCGTATTTGTAAAAGGAGGCGCTTTTATTCCAATGGTAGCACCTGTTTTAACCACAGATAAATATTCTACCAAAGATTTAGTACTACATTTTTACTATGATAGTATGGTCAAAAAGAGTTTTGGGACATTATACGATGATGATGGTAAAACACCTATGGCTTTTGAAAATGGAAAATATGAAATATTAAAATTTGATAGTAAAACATCATCAGGGGAGTTATCTATTTATCTATCTGCAAAAAAAGGAATAAATTATACATCAAGTGATCGAAACATTTCTTTAGTTATACATAATATTAATGAAAAACCAAAATCAGTTAAGATAGATGATAGATCAATTTCTTTTGATTGGAGTGAAGAAGATAAAACGGTAGTATTATCTTTTAACTGGAATTCTGCTGAAACTAAAAACATGAATATTTTGTTGTAGTACTACTGTAATTTAGGATACTATAATTTATCAGTTTTTTATGAATAATACATTATAAGGTTTGTTATATTAGAGAAGAGATAAAATTTCTTTGGTTTTATATATAAAATAGTATATTAAGGCACTTAATCAACTTAGTAACTCAACATTATATAACACAAAATGAAACTAAAGAATATACTTTTTTTGCTTATTGCCCTAAGCCTAACGGGGTGTAAATCTAATGATATATTATGGCTCAATGGTCAATGGGAAGGCGTTGGATGTCAATTAGATTTTGAAGAAACTTATACCTGGTCTATTAATCTAAATATTAATGCCACTAAAAAGTTATTTAATATAGAATATCCTAGTCTTAAATGTAATGGAAATTGGGAATTGATAGACTATTCTAATGGTAGAGCTATTTTTTCTGAATTAATAATAGAAAACACCAATGCCTGTATAGAAAAAGGGAAAGTTATACTCACTAAAGTAGATGAAAATCATATTAGCTTTAGTTACTATATATTAAATGAGAATGAAGTCGTAGCTTTTTCAACATTAAGAAGAAAGTAAAGTAGGGTTGATGTATACATTAAGTCATGCAAAAAAATAAATCAGTAGAAGAATTCATTATAAAAAATAAAAATTGGAAAGAGGCTTTAGAGGTTCTAAGAAGTATAGCGCTTTCTACAGAATTGAAGGAAACTATAAAATGGGGAGCTCCTGTATATACGATTAACAATAAAAATGTAATAGGTTTAGGTGCTTTTAAATCTTATGTGGGTATTTGGTTTTTTCAAGGGGTATTTCTTAAGGATGTTTCTAATGCATTGGTAAACGCTCAAGAAGGAAAAACTAAAGGGCTGCGACAATGGAGATTTAATAGTGTAAATGATATTGATAAAGATCTGGTGCTTCAATATATACAAGAAGCGATTCAAAATCAGAAGGATGGAAAAGAAATTAAACCAACCAAATCAAAAGATGTAAAATTTCCTCTGGAATTATCCAATGCATTAAAATCAGATTCAGATTTTAAACAATGTTTTGAGCAATTAACTCCTTTTAAACAAAAAGAATATGTAGAATATATTGCTACTGCAAAACGAGAAGCTACAAAATTATCAAGGCTTGAAAAAATTATTCCTATGATTAACAGGGGAATAGGGCTAAATGATAAATATAGATAATTATTAAATCATGAAATTTTCGTTTATTATTGAATAGTAAAGTTATACTGTTCTTTTTGCTGGAATCTCAATCCTTTATATTACTTACCTTATTATTATTATTATTATTATTATTATTATTGATTTATAATAAGCATTAGATCAATGTACTCAGCCATTCCTTAAACTGATAAAAGTTCTGCGGAGCAACACCATGTCCTACAGGAAACTCATGTAATGAAGTTTCTATCCCTAATTCTTTAAGTAAGACAGGAGCTTTACGAGCCCAATCAACAGGGATAACCTGATCCACGCTACCATGAGAACAATACAAGTTTAACTTGGAAAAATCATTAGATTTATATCCCTCTTTTAATATGTCTTCATTCAAATATCCACTAAGAGCAATTACATTGTTAACTTTTTGAGGGTAGGAGAGTGCCACGGCATAACTCAAAATAGTACCTTGACTAAACCCAAGAAGAGTAACATTATCTGAATCTAAATCATATGCATTTACAGCTTCATCAATAAAATTAGCAATCTTATCTCTGGATTCGATGGCTTGCTTGTCATCACTAAACTTACCTTGAGCAGCATCAAAATAGATAGCATACCAGGCATTTCCATATGGCTGCATAGGATACGGAGCACGAACCGAAATGATACATAACTCTTCAGGTAATTCTGCTGCAAAAGAAAAAAGATCATTTTCATCACTTCCATATCCATGAAACATAAATAACACTGGGGTTTTTTCTTTTTTGATTGATGGTGCCTGGATAATATGATATAGAGAAAGTGATTGGGTTTGCATAGTTTTATCTTATTTGTAGATGTATATGGTCATCATGTCTTACAGCCCGGCATCCTTGAAATCTAATTTTAGGACTTTGTATGCCCAAACGATATCGTAAATGAGGTTCTATAAACACCTTACTGACCTGTTTTTGTTTTACAATTGCCAAAAGTAAATCTTTTGTAGCTTTTTTAGAAAATTTTAGACTCTTGTTTACTGTTCCGAAAGTAAAATATTGAGTAAAATCATATTGCCAATATCCTTTTTGTTTGCAAATTGTGGTTTGCTGATGTTCATTTTTGGTAGGAGATTCAAATACTCCGTATCCACTAATAGAAGGTTTTTTATTAACTATATGATGTTCTTGGTTTTTATAAATAAACGAAATGTCAATTTTTTTGCCATCATCATGACTAAGATGTGGAAGTAATGGGAAATTATCAATAAAAGGAAAATTAGCATCTAGATATACTAATTTGATTTCTGGATTTGATTCTTCAAATGAATGAGCAATTTGCTGTAGTGCATTTTGTAATTGTGGTGTTACATAATTTCTATTCAAGAATTTAGTTAAAAAAGTATGTGCTTCTATAGTTGACGAATCTTTAATTTTTACTCTTCCAAAAAGAGGAGTTACATAAGGAAGGATTAAAAAGGTAACAAAAGTATATATAGAAAAAAATGTGATTGTTTTTATAATCGCTTTTTTTCTATTTTTTTTTCTTAAAAACAATAGGTCCGTACATAGATAAATAATTCCTCCTATTTGTGTGGTAACAGTTAACAAGATTATGATAAGAATCTTAACTATAATTTTTACGATTAAATTCATTAAAGTAAATATACTGATTGATTTAGATACTATTTTTTGTTTAAAGTTTATTATTTAACAAAAAATGAAATAATGTTAATTTTTAGTTGTTATTACTGCTTTGAAATGTTTTAAATGTATGTTTTACAGTTAATTGCATTAATAAACACATGTTAATTTTTGATGTATAAACGTAATTTTATTATGGTTTAACCATAATTGTTTTATATATTGATATCATATTGATTTTCAGTTCAATATGTTTTTAAGACTTCACACAGGCTTTTATAGAAAAAAACAGGCTTATAAATTATCCAATTATCTTCTTAAGAAGGTATTTGACAGGAAGAAAATGGTATTTCAACTACTATAAGTGTTTTTTACTTATATCTAATTTAATTTAGACCCTAATAAAAGTACTATAGTACATTCAAACATATGTAAAATATTAATCATTAACCCCAATATCTTATGAATAAAATTACCTATACAATTGTGCTCTTATGTTTTGTGCAATTTGGTTTCTCGCAAACCGACAATGATTATCAAACCATAATAACCACTATATCTGAAGGGTATAATGCTAAAGATGCTAATAAAATTTTTAGCGTTTTCTCAGCTGATTTACAATCAACATTTTCTCTGGATAAAGTAAAAAGTTTTATTGAGGAGAACCACGCTTCAAAAGGTACTATGAGTGAATCTACTCTTTTAGTAGAAGAAGATGGAAATAGGAGGTATTTAACAGAATTCGAAAATGCATCCTCTGTTTTAGTTCTCGGATTATCTTCAGATAATAAAGTTAAAACATTTGCTCTAGAAGAGTATTAATACCCCAAATTTAAAATTACAATAACCTTATAATTCAATTACATGAAAAAAGAAATTTTTACACTCAAATTTATGGTAATACTATTCTTTATAGGAATAATGATGCCAGTTTCAAATACTATTATTGCCCAACAAAGCAATTCTTATGGAATGTTAAACTTTAATAAAGCAGTAAATATCTCAGGGAAACAGCGAATGCTTAGTCAAAAAATAGCAAAAGCATATTTATATATTGTGGAAAACCCAAGTGATGCTGTTGCAAAACGAGATTTACTAACCAGTAAATTGATTTTTGAAAAACAAAATAGTATCTTATTACAAAACTCTGGCTATAAAGTTACCAAGGATAGAATAGCAACAGTTGAATCAATCTGGAAAGAATTTAAAAAGTTGATAGAAACTACACCTAATTATGATAATGCAAAGAAAATTATTGATATGAATACTGATCTTTTAAAAGCTTCGAATAATGTGGTTTCTGCTGTTATAGTTGAGTCTAAAGGAGCTAATAATAGTCAGGAATCTCTATTAGAAGACGATAGTTTAGGAGAAGAAGATACAGAATTAAAACAAATTATCAATATGGCCGGTAGACAACGAATGTTGTCTCAAAGGTTGGCGTTGTATTATTTTGCGAATCAACCTACAATAAAAGATAAAAATTCTGAGCAAATGTTAAAGAATGTATATAATGAATTGGATGGTGCTATTAGCATGTTATTAATCTCAAATTTTAATAACACACGAATAGATGAGAAATTAGGAGTTGCAATGTCAAAATGGGATCAGGTTAAATCTAACAAGGATAAGCTATTTAAACAAGGGATTAAGCCTGCTGATATGTACAGAATTAGTAATGAACTTACAAAAGCATTTAATGCTGTAACCAGCTTATACGAAAAGGTTAAATTGTAATTTTAAGTGTTAATTTAGTAAGAGAAAATACGTATTTATTATGAATCATAATGGTACGTATTTTTTTTATCTTCAATCTAAAATATAGAAATATGAAAATAAAAATACCTTTAATAGTATTGATTTTTACTATAATTCAAAATTATGCACAAGAATTAAGTATTGATGCAGATATCAGGCCTCGGTTAGAATATTTAAATGGTTTTGGAAGCCTTTTACCAGATGGAGTTGATGCAGGATTATTTGTACAACAACGTTCGCGTTTAAAATTTGGAT
>NZ_OMPF01000034.1:0-10003 GCF_900312735.1 Aquimarina sp. AU119
TTCGGTTTCAGTTTTAATTTCTATGATAATATTCATCTTAATTATCCATTCTTGTAAAAAAATGTGTTTAAGCATGTTAAAATGGGGACTAAGAAAGTGTTTTAAGTGACTTTGCAAAACAGTTTTTACAAGTATTTATATGTTAAACATCTATTGTTATTCCTAATTTGATAATATAGGTTAAAGTCGTTTTGTTAGAGAGGGACTCTAGAATTAAAATGTGATAAGATAGCTTGTTGAAAAGTTTTAAAGAAAAGAGAAGTAATACATCGAGTAATTGTTGAACAGGATGATATGATTAGTGTCAAACCAATACTCCTAATATAAAGACATATCCTCATATTTTCAAACACTTTGAACTGTGTGTTATAGGCATCTTTAGTATTGGGCCTTGTTACACAAAAACGACGGGAACCGTTGTTGTACATCCCCGCCGTTGTTAATAACCTAAAACAAACTCAAAAATACTTACCCTCATAAGACCAATATTTGATTTGGCTCTACGCTATCACTCTATTGGGCATACTTGTTATTGTATAATCTTTTGTTGTAAACAAAGATGGGATTTTAGTACGGGATTGGATGACAAAAAGTGTTTATATCGGTTAAACCCGGGACGAATAGATCATTAAAAGTGATAGAGACGTGAAAGGCATATTTTTTTGCACATGGTGTGTTTATTGTAGTTCCCGACACTAACCGTTCTTTTTTCCTTACAAAGGCATATAGTACTTACCTGTTCTATTATCCCAAAAACATTGTATGCTATCCCACTTTTAATGAGTTTTAGCACTAATTATTGGATGCTTCTCTTGTGTGATCATTCTTTGCTTCTGATTAATACATCAAAAGCTCATGAAATGGATTTGTCATTCGCAGTTTTTTTAGGGATCAATTCATCAAATTCCACCGGTCATGCCAAGTTTAAAATGGGCAATGGATTTCCGGCGGCGGACATTTTGGGATGCAAGATCACTCCCAGGTTCCCATCCCGAGGTGGCACACGGTCTTTCAGGGGTTAGTGTGGATCTGTCGTCTAACAGTAGCGTGCTGACCATAGGGGACACTAGGAACAGACAAAATTAAGACTATGTACAAGTATATGAGAGGGGATGGTTCTATCATTGCCATGGAGTTATTATCAATAGGGGTAATGGTAAAAATTTGGAGCATGTGCGTGTTTAATGATTCTGAGAACCGTCAGCTAGCCTTGATATTGATGATGAGGAAGCCAAAGATGATTTATGAGAATTAAACGTGGATGTATCTGGAAATAATTTTATTGTGGTTATCGAGACCTGTGTGAAAAATGGTGATAATGGTCCAAACAAGCGCATATTATAAGCTAAACAACAACGCTATATGTTAATTGATGATTGCCACTCGTTGAAACCTTATTAAAAATAAAGTATTACAGTTAAATTAAATTATAAAGTACTATATGTATAGAAAAGAAGACACATCAGAAGAAATAGATTTAGGACAACTGTTCAAACTTATAGGAAACGCAATTAATACATTTTGTAACTGGGTTTATGATAGTTTGAAAGCCATATATCACCTTTTTATTTTATGTATTCTCTTCCTTAGAGCCCATTTTTTTAAGTTTTGTTTGGCGGTTATATTAGGTATTGGACTTGGGGGTTATATGGATTATGGTAGATCACGTATATATAGATCTTCTATGATTGTACAACCTAATTTTAATAGTGCACGGCAACTATATAGCGATATTGAATTTTACAGTGAATTGGTAAAGCAAGGAGAAAATGAAAAGTTGGCAGGAGTATTACATATTCCACAGTCAGTAGCAAAAAGTATAACAGATATTAAAATAATGGCATTAATAAATGAAGAACGAAAAATTATAAAGTTTGATGAGTTTATTAAAGATAGGGATTCTGTTACACGAAAGAGCATAAATTATGAAGATTACTTAAAGAACTTTAATGAAATTGATGCAGAATTTTATGAAATTCAAATAGAGGCGACAGCATCTGAAATAGCAAAGCAATGCCAAAAGGTAATAGTAGCCTCTGTAGAAACCAATGAATATTTCAAGCTTCAAAAAAAGGTTAATAATGATAATTTGGCAGTTAGAGATACTATGACTAGCGAACAGCTAAAGGAAATCAATAAATTACAATCGTTTTATAAAGAAATAAGAGTTTTAGAAGCACAACAATCGGTAGGAGCAACTAATATTAATTTGACAGATAATAAAATAGAGCAAATCTTAGAATTTGAGTTATTCAAACAAATAGAAAAATTAAAAGAAGAAAAAATTGAGGTAAACATAGAGAAGGCAAATACAAAAAATATCATCAATATAGTTTCTGGTTTTCCTGATAGAGGAAAATTGATAAATGACTTAAGATTTAAAAAAATAGTACAAATGCCTACATTATTTGTGGTTATTCTATTTTTAATATTAATACTACCGACCTTTAATAAGTACCTGACTAAATATAGTAAAAGTATCAGTTATTAAATGGTGTAAGCTCTTGGCGGATGTTATTTAGTGCATTTCGGTAATTATCGGAGTCGAAGAAGTTCATTAGCTTATCTTCCTCCATGTTTGTAATGAATAATTTTCTTTAGACTTGAATAAGTAAATAAGTATTAAATTTAGAAGAAGAAATAGTAAAACAATTGCTTAAGCATAATGCATTGGAGTTGTAGTGAGGATTTACCCTTTTTGTAGACTTCAGAGTTTCAAGAAATTCCTCTTTTAATACCGTAAATTTATTTGATGAGTGATATGATATCAACATCAAATAATCCCTGTTAAACCAATGCCCTCATATAAAGATATACATCAGGTTTTCAAATACCTTAAGTTGTGCAGTTTGGGCATTATTGATTTAGACCTTGTTCCGCAAAAAAAAAGACGAGAACCGTCGTTATAACCCCCCGTCGTTGCTATTAACTCAATAAATCATGAAAACGCTTAGCCCTTATAAGACCAATGTTTGATTTGGCTCCACGCCATCACTTCATTGGGCATACTTTTTCGTTAGGTAATACTTTGTTAGAAACAAAGGTGGGGTTTTAGTATGGAATTGGAAGATAAAAAGTGTCTATATCTACTAAAATCGGGACGAATAAACCATCAATAGGGATTATTAAATTCCTGTTGTCCCAAAAAACATCATAAAACATACCTTTTTTAAGGAGGTTCAGCACAAATTATTGGATAATTTCCCTTGTATGGTGCTTCTTTACTGCATTTAATATTTAAAAGTTCATAAAAAATACCAAAAAAAAATGAATCAACCGCACAGGGTGTT
Organism: Aquimarina sp. AU119; assembly: GCF_900312735.1. Taxonomy (NCBI): domain Bacteria; kingdom Pseudomonadati; phylum Bacteroidota; class Flavobacteriia; order Flavobacteriales; family Flavobacteriaceae; genus Aquimarina; species Aquimarina sp. AU119. The sequence goes on from NZ_OMPF01000034.1 coordinate 3,291, forward strand.
GCCGCCGTTTTACCCTTGTGACCACTATTGAGAGTAACGTTTTTACAAGTAACCGATTGATCAGTGTAATGTTGTGATTAATAATGTTAATTAGAAAAAAAATACTACTTATATTTTTCGCTTTATTTTTTCGATGCGTATCTCTTCTATTGGGCAAAAGTATAGGGTTTTGAGCAGCTCCCCCTGGCACAAAAATAGCATGCCCTGCTGGACATGAGGACATGCCTTCGCGTGCGGGAACATCTGGGCAGAATGGGCTTATTACCCAAAAGAAGGCAACATCAACCACACAGCCCACTTCAGAGATCCAGATTAGCTTTCGTGGTGATGGTGCAAAAGATCCAGATTTTAGAAAGGCTTGTAGGTATGCTGCCGATATTTGGGAGCGCTATATAGTAAGCTCGGTGCCGATTGTAATAGAAGTAAGATTTGAGGGGCTGGGTTTAGGTGTATTGGCAAGAGCCGGAGCCATATAAATTTCATATTAACAGATAGCACTACAATCCCTAACGCGGGCATACCCGCCAATTGAGCGCTTTACGTTGGATGTTTGCTCTAGATAGTACACTATTAATAAATCCCTGGTCTAATTTGTAGAACTATCTCTTTATAGAAGCGATTAAGACTTAATCAATTTTTGCATCAAGGTAAACCCGTAAAATTTCCCTCGGAAAAGGGACGGCATAAAGCTCTGTCTTATCCAATACTCATTTATTCCGTTTCCTTGCCACTCGAAAAAGTGGATCACCATATCCAAAGTTTTGGAATAGCTACTTGAAACTTTTCTTGAAAAACTCTTGAACCTTAATAAGGTTTTCTTTTTTATTCGAACTGTTTTAAAATAATCTATTTGGGTTATGTTTTATAGTTTATTGTGACAATATTTTTCAGTGTTTTATGGGCTTTCCAAAAGTTTTGTAACAATTTGTTTTGCCTTTTCAAAACTCACAAAATCCCAAAACTCTTATAAATAGGGGCTTTGCAGGGTAAAATGGAAAACGTAACGTTGCACCAGCGTGTTACCCTCGTGCTCTACATTTTTCCCACCGGTCAAAATTCCGAGTCACCTGATTGTTCCAATCAGATGCTTTTCTTATAATTGGTAGGTATGATCCATGGGAGAATTAAAATCTTAAAAAGATAAGTACATAAAATGAAAAGAAACTACACACTCAATTTGTATCCAATTGATTTAGTTTAGAAGTTTAGCGTATTAAACTAAAATGTCCTCTTAATATCTTACCATCTCTATAAGTTATTAAGTACCAATACTCATTAGCTATCATAGGGCGGCCATTAAATGTACCATCCCAACCTGCCGAAATATCTCTTATTTCTTTTAACAACTTCTCGTATCGGTCAAAAATAAAAACCCTTAATATTTGATTTGATGAGTTTGGAACTATCCAATAATCATTTATATTGTCATTGTTTGGAGTAAAGAATTTTGGTGGTAAATCTGTATTAGAAACATTTGTTTCTGTAGTAAAATTTTCTTCTGTACAACCCATAGCGTTTCCGTCTGAATTGTAAGGTGTTATATCAACATAAATGGATGTGTTTTCCGGTAGGTCTTCCTGTAGATCGTAACTCAAAACATTCCCTACATCTAAAGCATATAAGATATCGCCAGTCATTGAACTTGTACCAACCGTTAGTTTATAGCCTGTTGCATTCGGGACCTCGTTCCATTCCAGGCCTGTTGCTATAGGAACATCAATATCTCCCGATAATGGTACTGATAGCGTAGTACATGATGGTAATGATGTTATAGTTAATTGAAAATCTTGTTCTGAACTACAGTCTGAATTACCATCGTAGATATACAAGGTAATTGGATAAGAGGAAAAGTCACTAAAGCTAATCGTGTGTCCAGAGTTATACGATGTTCCTGTACCATTACTACCTGTATAATATTTTTCATTACCTGTGAGATTTACCCCGATGATTATTGGTAAGGTATAACTATCAGAAACAGTTTGATCAGCTATATCTTCTAGTATTGGTGCAATCGTTCTTCCTGCATCGGTAATCCTCCAATTATCACTAATAATCATATTTGATCTGGCTGTTTCTCCTAAACAATATTGACTTAAGCCTCCACTAAATCGAACATTATTTTGTAAAACTTTTGAGTTCCAACCTATAAGTAGTGCGTCATAATTAGCAACTGAAAGTTTTACTCCAGTAAACATACCACCCATATCTGTTACGTTTCCCACATCCCAGTTACCTATGTCCTGATTAAAGGAGCTGGCATTTCCAAACATTTCACTCATATCTGTTACGTTTCCCACATCCCAGTTACCTATGTCCTGATTAAAGGAGCTGGCATTTCCAAACATTTCACTCATATCTGTTACGTTTCCCACATCCCAGTTACCTATGTCCTGATTAAAGGAGCTGGCATTCCAGAACATAAGTCCCATATTTGTGACCTTGCCCACGTTCCAGTCGCCTATGTCCTGATTGAAGGAAGCCGCACCATCGAACATGTATTCCATATTTGTGACCTTGCCCACATCCCAGCTACCTATGTCCTGATTGAAGGAACTAGCACCCCAGAACATTTCCTCCATACTTTCAACATTGCCCACGTTCCAGTCGTTTATGTCCTGATTAAAGGAGCTGGCACTTACAAACATGCGACTCATATCCGTTACATTGCTTGTCTTATTTCTCCAATCTCCGATGTTCCCATTGAAGGAACTGGCACCCCAGAACATCATTCTCATATTTGTGACCCTGCCCACGTTCCAATTGCCAATGTTCTGATTGAAGGAATTCGCACCACCGAACATTTGAATCATATTTGTGACCTTGCCTACGTTCCAGTCGCCTATGTCCTGATTGAAGGAACTAGCAACCCAGAACATACCACTCATATTTGTGACCTTGCCCACGTTCCAGTCGCCTATGTCCTGATTGAAGGAAGAGGCACGAAAGAACATTTGAAACATATTTTCAACATTGCCCACATTCCAGTCGCTTATGTTCTGATTAAAGGAGCTGGCATTTCCAAACATGCGACTCATATCCGTTACATTGCTTGTCTTATTTCTCCAATCTCCGATGTTCCCATTGAAGGAACTGGCATCCCAGAACATACCACTCATATTTGTGACCTTGCCCACGTTCCAATTGCCAATGTTCTGATTGAAGGAGCTGGCATTTCTAAACATATTAGCCATATATGTTACGTTTCCCACATCCCAGTTACCTATGTCCTGATTAAAGGAGCTGGCATATCCAAACATATTAGCCATATATGTTACGTTTCCCACATCCCAGTTACCTATGTCCTGATTAAAGGAGCTGGCATATTCAAACATATTAGCCATATATGTTACGTTTCCCACATCCCAGTTACCTATGTCCTGATTAAAGGAGCTGGCATTCCAGAACATATCAGCCATATATGTTACGTTTCCCACATCCCAGTTACCTATGTCCTGATTAAAGGAGATGGCATATGCAAACATGCGACTCATTTCCGTTACATTACTTGTCTTATTTCTCCAATCTCCGATGTTCCCATTGAAGGAACTGGCACCCCAGAACATACCTCCCATATACGTTACGTTTCCCACATCCCAGTTACCTATGTCCTGATTAAAGTAGCTGGCATATGCAAACATACCTCTCATATTTGTGACCTTGCCCACGTTCCAATTGCCTATGTCTTGATTGAATTCAAAAGCATGCCAGAACATGCTTTGCATATTTTCAACATTGCTCACGTCCCAGGTGTTGAAAGCTTCGTTTCCATTGAGCTTACGGGCACCCAAGAACATGCCACTCATATCTGTTACCTGGGTCAATTCGGGGGCATCCATGGCCATGACCTGTAGGTTGGTACATCCGTAGAAGGCGCGATTCATGCTTTTCCACTGGATATCGCCCCACTGCTCCACGGTCTGTATCTTGTCTTTGTCACCACTATCGTTGAAATAGAGCCTGGGGAAATCTCCCGTGATGGATACGGTGTAGGTGCCTGCACTGCTATAGGTATGATCAGCGTTTCCGGTGACGTTCAGGCTTGTCTCGTTAATCCCATCATTATCGCTATCCTCACCCCAATCCACGGTGTAGTTGTAGCCACTTCCTGTGGTGGAAATGGTGATGGACAGGTCTCCGTCTCCTATACCATTTTCTCCTACCTGCCAAGTAGTGATAAAAGCGTCCTGTGCCATAGCTGTAGTACTAAGGATAAATACTAACAGTAAGGTAAAAATGTATTTTTTCTTATATTTTTGTACGGTTCCCTGATGTTTGGGCCTATCGGTTGTCTGCCATAAACTATCGCGCCCGACAATGGCAAGAGCATTGTGTGTTAAAAAGAACAGTGGGGTGCTTTTCTTATAATTTGGGACGGAACTGTATTGAAGTAGTAATCTTTTTTTCATCGTATCGGAACTTTGTTGGTACAGTAGTCAATAATACATATCCATTCGTTCGCTAATCAAAGATCATTATTAAACTATTCTAGAAAGAGAATGTAACCTTTGCTTTTAAATTGTGCTAAAAAAAGTGTAGAAACCTATTAAATCAGGGACAAAAAAGAAGTTGAATGGTATTATGGAAACTCAAGGAAGGAAATCTTCTTGTGGATACCGCAGGAGCTGACTATTGCTTCACTCCTCAGTCCTGTCAAATGCTATAAATACACCCCACTTATATAAGTACCCCCTCCCACTTGTATAAGTACCCAGGGGTACTTCAATTGTTAAAGATTCCTGTAGATTTGTCAGGTAGGGTACTTACTTAAGTGGATAGGGGTACTTCAATTGTTAAAGATCTCTGTAGAGTTGTCAGTTCACCCACTTATAGTAGTAGGTGCGCCGGGTAGATTGGCACTTCATCCTGCCTTTTTGGTACGCTAGCGAGGTATTTTTGTACCTTGAGCTATCTTTTTTGACGATGTATCCAACCTATTTCTAGCTTCGTGGGGTGGCAGGATTATCTTTGATGATCCTGTTTTGAAGGTGTTGTTCAACAAAATCCAATCTCGGCTATTGTCAGTTTGTCTTTTTGATTTGATTGTGCTCTCTAAAACTTTGTTTTAAAGCTGCATCAAATAAAAAATCCAACCACTTTCGTGATTGGATTTTTTGGTCGGGGTGGCAGGATGTTATCTAACCACACTATATTTTTAAAAATCAAAAAGTTACATTTTATTAATTATACTTGGTAACCGAATTGGTAACATATTTGATAAGAACTTTTGTTGTGTTTTGTCTATATAAGACGGTCAAATAGAATAATTAGTCATTATACTAGGTAATTATTTGGCGGACCCTTTTTGATGTAACATGTAGGCCAACGGGTTTTTATTACCGTAATCCTATCCAATGTCATACACAAAAAGGACGGGGATCGTTATTGCCGATCCCCGCCGCTGGTAAAAACTTAAGTCTAAATGAAAAAACGCTACTCTAATAAGACCAATGTTTGATCCGGCTCCCCACCATCACTCCATTGCGCATACTTTTTCGTTAGGTAGTACTTTGTTAGAAACAAAGGTGGGGTTTTAGTATGGAATTGGAAGATAAAAAGTGTCTATATCTACTAAAATCGGGACGAACAAACCATCAAAAGGGGTTACTAAATTCCTGTTGTCCCAAAAAACATCCTAAAACATCCCTCTTTTAAGGAGGTTCAGCACAAATTATTGGGTATTTCTCTTGTATGGTAGTTCTTTACTGCATTTAATATTTAAAAGTCATAAATAAAACTTTATGAAATGAAAAAACAATTAAAATTAACAATGTCCGCCGTCGTTATGGTATTGGTGAGCCTTACCACATATGGCCAAAATGTAGGGAAGCAATTTACCGTTGATGACATCAGATACAAAATTACCGCTATCGCTCCCCCTGAAGTAATGATCGTGGTCTATGAAGGTACGGCCACGGAGGTGGAAATTCCCGAAACGGTCGATGATAATGGTAAAACCTATACAGTGACCGCTATTGGTGAGAATACCGATACTTTTCACGGTGGTCTTATTCGACCTTTTTTCGAAAAGGGACTGACCCATGTCAAAATACCCAACACAGTGACTATTATCGGACTGGGGGCCTTTAACACCAACAACTTGACCGAGGTGGACATACCGAACAGTGTCACCCATATCAGGAGGTGGGGCTTTTCCGGAAACTTTCTAAAAGAGCTGACCATACCGGCCAATGTTGAATATATTGGGCCCCAGGCCTTTTTTGGACTCAAAAACATTCCCATTGTGAGGTCCGAGCGCAATCCCCCACCAGAAATTGATGAAACGGCCTTTGATACTCCAAGCGGACCGCACTTCCGAAAAATGGACCTTGTGGTGCCCTTTATCGCTATACAAGCTTATGAAGATGCAGGCTGGAAGGAGGACTTCGGTTTTGTGAGCATCACCTCCGGGGTCACTACCGTTGATAAAGTTAAATACGGACTTGTCGACTCTCCGGGCGCAGCAACGTTGATTGCCGATGTTGGTGTACCCTTTCATTTAATCATTCCCTCAGAGGTGGATATTGGCGGGAACTCCTACCCTGTGACGGCTATAGGCGATGGTGCTTTTGTATCTACGGAACGCGCCCTGCTAACGGTTATCATACCGGAGAGTGTGAAAAGTATTGGGGAAAAGGCCTTTTATGTAAGGAGGATTAACCATATTATAATGCTATCCGATGATCCACCGGCGCTCGATGCAGATGCCTTTGAGT